>JAJRWY010000148.1 GCA_024276575.1 Candidatus Binatota bacterium | reverse complement strand
GAACGTCCCCGCTATCGCCCCCTGGTTCTCCCCACGTTTATAAGTCATGAAGCCAAGTTGCCGCACGTCACTTTATCGGGGGCACACTTATAATCGATAGATTAATCGCGAGTTCATCGGGATCAGCGAGTTCATCGGGGTCAGGTCCCGTTTTGCAGAGTAATCGGGGGTAGGTATCGTTTTGGTTTGGGATAATCCGAGACGGGTAGCGTTTTGTAATCGGAGACGGGGACCGTTGGTTCCGGCGGGGGATTGTTCGGCACCCGATGTTTCGGTGCGCTGCTTTCTGGGTCCGCCTCGGCCAACCTTGGTCCGATCAAACATACCAAAGGTCGTCATTTCGAGGAGCAATGTCGAAATTGTCTGATTCAGAAGCCGGAAACGATGCTGGCGGCGGCGAGCAAAAGCGCCGAGCGTTTCTGCTGCTGCTGTTTCTCGCAGGAGCAGGCGCCCTATTCATCCACCGTATGCAACTCCGGCTCAACGAGCTGCAAGGGTTGAGCGCAGACGACCCTGACGCAGCATTGGCCGAAGTCCAATCTCTCGTATCCCTACTCAACTATGCCGGAGCCGCCGGAATGGCCGCAGCGGCGCTCTACCTCGCCTACCTCTGCAAACTCTCGATCGAATCAGGCTTGTTTCCACCGCCTCATGCAATTATGAACCGCGGCTTCAGACCCTTGCGCGGTAACGCCGCCCGGCGTATGGCTTGGTTCGGTTTCGCGCTGGCCGCCCTGTTCTTGACGGTCGCGCTGTGCCTGGCCTTGGGACTCTCTCCGCTTTCACGACTTGCCGCCGTTTAACCGTGGTCACTCCTGAAAGTTCGTCACGAAAGTCGCAACCAAGCTTAGCTTCACAGTCAGTCGTCCTCGTTTTCGAGAGACCGTCCGCGTACGAGCGAGCCTATTTAAAAACACTGGAGACTCAGGAAGAGTCGGCCTAAGTGAGTCACGTAACCGAGCCTCCGAGAAGCCCAGGCGGCTACTATGTAGTGGCCGTCGCTTCAAGCACACAGTTCTCCCTTGCGATCCGGCGATGCTTCGCAGCGCGCGATCGCGGCGAATACTCCTCCCCAGGGGAAGTGCAGCAACGAGGTGTCTCAATCGGTTCACTCTGGAGGGAATCTGATCAGCCGAGGTAAGTCCGTGCCGCGTCATTCATCGGCGTAGTCTAGCGACGGCTCGCTCGAGTTGATGCCCCCGTGCCGGCGCCGGCAACGGCACGGCTCAACGCATCTCTTCGGGAGTCTGCTTCTCCATGAGTTCGCCGGTCACGAAAACCAGTAGGGAGCGTGGCAGCAGGCGGTTGACGTTGGCCCGCGCCCAGTTCATCCAACTCGACGCCACCGAAGGCTGGCGGCCCAAAGCGTCGAGTGCTGACTCCACCACGGGTCCCACCGCTTGATCCGCCGAAGGATCGGGACGGGCCTCACCGGCCACGGCCTCAAACTCCGTAGCCACGGGGCCGGGCTGCAAGACCAGCACGTCCACACCTTGGTCACGCAACTCCGCCCATAAGGCCTCGCCCAAGAGCAGGTCGAAACTCTTGGTCGCAGCGTAGGCAGCATGAAAAGGCAAAGGCTGGCGGCCAGCCACCGAACCGACGATGATCACCGCACCGCAGTGCCGCGAAATCATCGACGGCAACATCCGGCCAGTCAGCACCAAGGGGGCCGTACAGTTGAGCTGAACCATCTCCGCCAAGCGCTCGAGGTCTTGTTTTTCGAAACGTCCGGCGTACCCGGCTCCCGCATTGTTTATCAGGATAGAAACCTCGATATCTTCGACCGCCCGCGCAAGAGCGTCGGCACCGCCGGGTGATGCGAGATCGGCCTCGACTACACGCGTTTCGCCTCCATAGGAATCCTCGAGTTCGCTAGCGAGTTCCTCCAGGCGATCCTTGCGGCGGGCGCTCAGCACGCAGTTGACGCCTTCGCGCGCCAACACTCGAGCGAACTCCGCGCCGATGCCGGCCGATGCTCCGGTAATGAGCGCCCAATCCCCGTAACGCTCGCGCATGCCCGGCCGTGGCGACTGGAATACCGCATCGGCCTTCCACAAGGCCCAAGCAACCGCAGCGAAGGGGACGAAGGAGACCAGCCCGAGCGTGAAACCGCCGAAGCCGCCGAAATGGAACATCGGCCATATCAACATGCCAAACGCGACCTGCGCCGCATACAGCGCCGCCCAAGGCCACATCCAAGAACGCATGTTCCAGAAACCGTAAGCTCCGGCCGCATAGATGGCCCAATGAAGCGGTTCCGTCGCCTTGGCCCAACCGCCTCTCAGCAACAGGCCGAACCACACTTCTTCATCAACCGCCGCCGGCTTCACGAGGAAATCCCAGGGCATGTAGATAAAGGCCATGAAAGCGCAAAAGACCATGAGGAAGTTCATCCACCAGGGCCTGTGCGCGAAACGATCAGATATCCAGTTGATCATTCTGTCCATCGGCTCACCGCTCCTCCAGAGAAAAGATCCAAGGTGTGACCCTAGCCGAGGCAGGCCGCCAAGCGCAAAGCCCGGCAAACCACACCCAAGGGCGGGGAGACCGCGAAAGGCACTACTAACCCACGGCCCAAGAAGCCCTCCGCAATGCCCAACGATCCGCTATTGGGCTCAACTGAAGCCAAAGGCCTAACACGGTGGCCATGGGATCTTCGTAATGCCCGACGATTCGCTGCTGGGCTCAACCGTTCGCTTCAGCCAAAACGCGAAGGGCGTCGGGATCGCGAGTGCCGGCGAGCACTGTAGTCACCGGACTCTCCTTCCAAACCTGCAAGCGGTCCTTGATCCGTGCAGCCGAACCGACCAGGGAAAGTTCGTCGGCCAGGACATCGGGCACAGCAGCAGCAGCCGCCGCTTGGTCGCCAGAGAGGAAAAGTTCCTGCACACGGCGTACCTCCGTGCCAAAACCCATCTTGCTCATTATATTGACATGGAAATTCTTGTCTTTAGCGCCCATCGCGCCGATATAGAATGCCAGCGTCCACTTCACCGGCACCAAGGCCGATTCGACATCGTCGTTTAGCACCACGGTTACCGGGCAGGCCACTTCGAAACCGGGAGGGATCAAATCCAGGGCTTCTCGATAGACTTCGCTACGGTACGGCGAGAAGAACAAAGGCAGCCAGCCCTGGCACTGCTCCGCTGCCAAGCGCATATTCTTGGGCCCTTCGGCACCGAGGTAGATGGGAATCTCGCGACGCAACGGATGGGTGATGAGCTTGAGAGGCTTACCAAGCCCCACCGAACCCTCTCCCCGAAAAGGTAGTTGGTAGGCCTTGCCCTCGAACTGCACCGGAGCTTCGCGCTTTATCATCTCACGCAGCAGCTCTATGAACTCGCGCGTTCGCGACAGCGGGCGTGAAAACGGCTGCCCGTACCAGCCCTCGACGACCTGCGGACCCGACACACCAATGCCGAGGATGAGTCGCCCGCCGCTCATGTAGTCGATGGAAGTCGCCGTCATCGCGACATTGGCCGGCGTACGGGCGGAAATCTGCATCACTCCCGTGCCGAGCTTGATCCGCGAAGTGTTGGCCCCGATCCAGCACAACGGCGTAAAGCAATCAGAGCCGTAAGCTTCGGCGGTCCACACCGAGTCATAGCCGGCCTTTTCCGCTTGCACGGCCAAGCCGACGAAGTCCCAGGGCTCCGCCTGCCAATATCCGACCATCAAACCAAGCTTCACGGAATCTCCCATCGCTCTCCTGCTCGTCCCCGTATCCGTCTATATATGCGGCGCCCGTGGATCCTTGCGTAGATCCTGCCGCGTATCCACCCCTGCACCGGCCGGCGGATCCATTCGCAGCCTAGCCGTGTTTTGCTACCGTCTTTGCCCCGTATCCCGGTGCCAGGCCGGCGGCCTAGTGCCCGGCCATAGCTATATTACCGTTACTCAGCCTTGCTCGACGAAAGGGTTGCTGGCGTCGCCACGAAGTACGTGTTTCATGACCTTGCCGGCGGCATTACGCGGCAGCGCCTGGGTTCGCAATTCCCAATGCGCCGGTACCTTGAAGTATGCCAGACGCCCGGCTACCCAATCCCTCAACTCCGCACTATCGAGAACCGCCCCCTCGGCCGCAACCACCACGGCCTTCACCTCCTGCCCCAACTCCTCATGAGGAACGCCTATCACCGCCGCTTCGGCCACCGCCGGATGCAATTCCAGGCACTGTTCTATTTCCACAGGATAAACGTTCTCCGCTGCCCGCAAGATCAGGTCGCGCTTGCGTGATTCGATGTAAAGCCTACCGTCTTCCAGGCGCCCGATGTCCCCGGTATGGAGCCAACGCCCGGCGCGAATAGTCTCCGCAGTTTCACGCGGACGCCGCCAGTACTCGAGCATGACCAGCGGACTACGTATGCATACCTCGCCCTCTTCGCCTTGGGGCACGGCCTCGCCGTCGTCGCCCCGTATCTCCACTTGAACCGTAGGCAGTGGCCTACCGGCTGAATCCGGATAGCGCTCGAGTTCATCGCCAAAATTCATGGCCGCCAGGGCCGTACATTCGGTCAGACCGTAGCCAAGCCCCATCGAAGCAGCCGCTCGCGGGAACGCCTCACGGAGCTTTTGCTGCATGTCTTTGCTCATCGGAGCGCCCCCGGAACCGACCGTACGCAGCGACGAAAGATCGTAATCGGCCAGACTCGGATGATTGACCACACGGTAGGACATCGAGCCCATCGGCGCCCAGGCCGTAACCTTCTCGCGCTCGATGATCTGCATGACACGCAACGGATCGAAACGCCCTTTCATCCACACGGTCTTCACGCCGCCGGCAAGCATGGCCACCGCGCCGGCGTACAAACCGGACACGTGAAACAGTGGATTGTTGATCAGATTGCAATTAGGTGGAGGAGGCTGCGAAGCATCCACGATCCCGTCCTGCATCGCTTTGACCATCAAACGGGCACCGTGGAAAAACTGGATCCCTACCAAGCCGACAATGGCCCGGTGGCTACTGAGCGCTCCTTTGGGGCGGCCGGTAGTACCGCTGGTGTAGAGCAGGCAGGCAGGGTCGTCTTCGGCGATCGGCGTATCCGGCAAGGCGGCATGCTTGTCGAAACCGCTCAATTCGTCGAAACCGCTCTCGATCTCCACAACGGGGATCGAAAGATCGCAAGCAGACAAGCGTTCGAGCCGGCGTGCATCACCGATCAACAACACCGGGTCACAGTCGTCGATACCGAAGATCAATTCACCGGCCGACCACCACCCATTCAGGCCGACAGCAATGGCCCCAAGGCTGGTGACCGCCCAGAAAGCAATGATCCATTCCGGACAGTTCGCGGCCAAGATCGCAACACGATCGCCTTTCGACACGCCATAAGCACTGCGCAAAGCCGCAGCCGTAGATCTGACCAGTTCGAGATGCTCGGCAAAAGTGATGCGGCGATCCTCGTAGACAATGTATTCGGCATCACCGAAAGCGGCAGACGACTCCAACATGACCCGCAGCGACGGCATCCGCGAGGCGAAAACCTGCATGCTCTGGCCAAGGACATCTTCCTCCACCACTTCGAAAGGTCCGCCGCAGCCGGTAAGCTGCGCCTCTATCTCTTCCCAACTATCCGACATTGCCCGTCCTATTGCTGCCGCGACCCTATTGCTGCCGCGGTCCTATTGCTGCCGCGGTCCTCAGTCTGCGGGCTCCAACTCCAACGCCTGCCGGGCCCGCAACAGCAACAATTGCGCAAGCGCCGCGTCCGCACCCAAGGGCTCCGCTATGGTCCAGCGCACGCCACGATGCAAGCGCGCACAATCAGCCGTCATCCGTGGGATATCGCTCTCGCAATGACGGCCCGGCGCCACGAACACGGGCAACACCACGATATGGCCGGCACCCGCCGCTACGCATGCATCGAAAGCGTGCTGCAGAGTCGGCTCCGCGATCTCCATGTGTGCACATTCGACACAGACGAACTCAGCGCCACCTGCGTCCCGGCCTCCACGCCCGCCGCCGCGTAGCTGCGAGGCAAGCAGGTCGCGCAAGCCGTCGAGCACACGATTGGCGGCGGCCTCACGGCTGCCGTGGTCTATGAGGACAAGTCCTTTAGGAGAATATCGATCGTGCTCACTCATCGCTGCAAGTGCCGGCCGGCATTATTCATGAAACCTCGCCGCGAGAGTCGCAAGCGCCTTCTCCCCCCAAGACAGACCGGCTCGAGCGCGGCGTTGAGGCCCGCAGGCCTAGTGATGCAGCGTCGCTCACCGCAATCCGGTGAGCCGTGAGCCGGCAAACGGGAACGGCGAACCGTGACCGGCGAACAGCGAGCGGCGAGCGGCGAGCGGCGGACGGCAAATAGCGAGCAGCGAACGGTGAACGATGAACGATGAACGATGAACGATGAACGGCGAACGATGAACGGCGAACGGCGAACGGCGAACGGGCCAGGGTTGCAAGCGATCGAGGCTCGTAGCAAGGGTTTCATCAATAATGCTGACTACGGCCCTCGAGGTAATCCGAGTAACATTTGCTGAGAAAACGCTCGACGCCACCGAGCACATGGTGGGTGCGCAAGGACGGAAAGATATCGAAAGCGTGCTGGGCCCCGGGAATCTCAGCATAAACCACGGGTTGCTTGGAAACGGCGGCCAGTTCCGACGCAAATGCGCGGGCTTCCTCGACCACGGCAAGCGAATCACGGTCGCCGTGAACGATCATGAAAGGCGGAGCTCCGGCATGCACCCGGCTGCGCGGCGAAGCCCTATCATACGCTTCGGGAATCTCTTCGAGAGACCCTTTCATGACACGCTTTTCCAGTAACTCGGCCAACCCTTCATTTCGCCACAAACCGTCACGGTTCCTGAAGTCGTAGACTCCGTAAAACGGCACGGCCGCAGAAACCGAAGTGTCTACTTCTTCAAAACCCGGCTGATACTCCGGATCGTTCGCGGTCAATGCCAGCATTGCCGCCAAATGGCCGCCCGCAGAGCCACCGCTGACTGCAATGAAGCCAAGATCTCCACCGTACTCCGCCGCATGCTCATGCAGCCACTGAATGGCTCGTTTCAGATCCACGAGGTGGTCGGGAAAGGTGGCGTGCGGGCTGAGCCGGTAATTGACGTTAACGCAAAGCCATCCACGAGCCGCCATCCGGTTCACGAGCGGCAAGCCCTGCTGCTCTTTACTGCCTACCACCCAGCCACCGCCATGGACTTGCATGAGTACCGGTGAGGATTGCTGCTTGCTGCGGTGCCGGTAGAGATCCAGCGAAAGATTGAGCCCGGCTGCGCGCGAGAAGCGGATATCCTTGATCCTCTCTATGTCGGGATGCCTGATCCGGTAGGGCCTAAAAAGCATCTCGAGATCCGCCGGGCTATCCAAGCCTTCGCCGAGCTGCCCGGCAATCTCTTCGCGGTAAGCGGAGCCGAGCGCTTTGCTCAGTGCCGCTTCCACAGCCGGCGCCGCAGCTGCAGCTTCGCGTTGATGCCGCGCCATAGCGGCCCAGGAAGCCAGCGTGATCAGAAATCCCAGTTGCCCCGGCCACAGGTACAGGGCACCGTTCCACAAGAACACAAAGGTCACCAGCGCCTGCAGGGAGATGTGGATGAGTATCAGCTCTCCGCCAAGCCACCCGGCAAAGAAACTCAGCACCGCCCGGTAGGGCCCGGAATAGCGCGGACGGTATAGATTGTAAGCAACCCAAGCCCAAGAAACGCTCAGGGCAAGATACAACCAAGTCACCGGCAAACTCCCAGCCGCGGCCTCAACTCAATACTCAACAAGCCCTTCATCGCCAAAGGCAGCTAACGCGGTGGCATGCGCAAAGCGCCGTCGATCCGTATGGTCTCACCGTTCAGATAGGGATTGGCCACAATGTCGCACGCAAGCTGGGCATATTCAGAGGGGTCCCCGAGCCGCGACGGGAACGGAATTCCGGCAGCAAGTTGCGCGCGTAGCTCCTCGTTCAACATACTCAGCATAGGCGTGTCGAAAGTGCCCGGAGCAATGGTGCAGCAACGTATTCCACTACGTGAAAGGTCTCTGGCGATCGGCAGCGTCATCCCGACCACACCGCCCTTGGAGGCGGAGTACGCGACCTGTCCTATCTGCCCGTCGAAAGCGGCGACCGAAGCAGTGTTGATGATCACCCCGCGCTCGCCGTTCTCATCGCATTCGTTGTCGAGCATACGAGTGGCGGCCAAGCGCAGTACGTTGAAAGTGCCGATTAGGTTTATCTCCACGGTCTTGCGGAAAAGCTCGAGCGGAAAAGGGCCATTCTTGCCGGTGGTTTTCGTCGCGGTGCCGACACCCGCACAGTTCACACAAACATTTAGCGAACCGAAGGCCTCCGAGACCGTATCCACCGCAGCGCTCACTTCTTCCTCGCTGCACACATCGGCCGGCGTAAACACGGCGTTCGGCCCCAAAGAATCCGCGACCGCAGCCCCGTCGGACCTGGGCAGATCGAGAAGCGCAACCTTGCCGCCACGATCGAGAATGGCTTTGGCGGTGGCCAGCCCCAAACCTGACGCTCCACCGGTAACCACCGCTTTGACTTGCTCCAATTTCATTTACCCACCCTCTCTACATAGCGTAGCTCTACCGGGTCCACTCTGATGATCTCGCCCGACTCGACGAACTGAGGCACCTTGATGCTCACACCGTTGGCCAAGGTAGCCGGCTTCGGCGAGGACGTCGCGGTTGCTCCCTTCATGCCCGGGGGAGTTTCTTCAACGGCGATCTCCACCAACTTCGGCAACTCGATCCCGCTGGCTTCATCGCCGATATACTCCACCACCACTTCCATGTTCTCTTCGAGCCAAGGAGCTTCGGCTTCCAGCAGTTCGGCACCGAGCGTGATCTGCTCGTAGCTCTCACCGTCCATGAACACGAAACCGTCGCCGTCCTTGTAGAGGTATTGCATGCGACGGCCCGTGACACTGACTTTTTCCGCCATCTCGGTAGACATCCAGCGGCTCTCGGTCTGAACGCCCGTACGTAGGCTACGCAGCTTGGTCTGCACCACCGCGTTACCCTTACCCGGGGTACGGTGTTGAAAAGTCAGCACGCGATGGGCCTCACCGTTGAACAAGATGACCATACCGGGCCGTAAATTGGTGGCCTGAACTTTCTCCATTATCGACTCCGAAAAAACGACTGGCCGCAGTCACAACAGACGGCAGCGAAAACTTACATACGCCCGGCTACGCGAAGACCGCAGGGACGGCCCTGCGTGACAGTACCGCGTGAGCCCATGCGCCCCGCATGGGCGGCGACTGTTCAAGGTAGTCAACAAGCCTCTACGGAGCAAACACGGGCTGCGGCACTACACACAGCTCCGGCACCAAGATCGGAACAGGCCCTCGTGCCCCGCCGGCAGCAGTTACGCAAATAGCAGGTAGAGGGCCCGGCCGGCCGCTGCGGTCCCGGCCATGGGGTTGGAGGCGCCGGCTAGGAGCCTGCGCGGAGGGACATCGGCCAAACTGACGGCGCGTAACTTTTTCGGATCAAAGCGGCGCGGACAAAGTGAAGTAGAACGTGGCGCCTTCATGCAGCTTGGATTCGGCCCAAATCCTGCCACCGTGCATCTTCACTATCCGCTGCACGGTCGCCAGGCCGATGCCGGTTCCAGGATACTCATCAGGGCGGTGCAAGCGCTGAAAGGGCTTGAACAGTTTATCGACGCCAACCATATCGAAACCCGCCCCGTTATCGCGCACTCGGAAAACGGTTTCCCCATCACGCTCGATGCAGTCGAAGCTGACTCGAGCTTCAAGGGTATTAGCCGTATATTTCCAAGCGTTGCCGATCAGATTCTGTAACACGCTACGCAAGAGCGCCACATCGCCGCGCGCATGGCAGCCTGCGGCGATAGAGCAGTCGACTTCCCGTTCCGGATTGGAACGGCGAAGTTCGGTCACGACCTGCCGGGCCAGGGCCGACAGGTCCACCGACTCCCACTTGGGCGAGTGCGTCGAAAGCCGGGCTACAGCCAGTAAGCCGTCGATGAGTTCACCCATGCGAGAACTCGCTTCACGAACCCGTAGCAGTAACCCGCGGGCATCGTCATCCAACAGCTCGGCGTGATCGCTTTCGAGCAATGAACAGAACCCGTTTATGGAACGCAGCGGCGAGCGCAGATCGTGAGAGACCGCATAGCTGAACGACGCCAACTCGGCGTTGGCCTCTTGCAGTTGCTTGGTCCGTGCCGCCACTCGCGATTCCAATTCTTCGTTACTGTGCTCCAGGCGCTCGGTCGCGCTTTGCAATAGGCGGCTCATCTTGCGCTGAGCCTGCGCCAACTGCGCAATCTCCCGCCAACGCTTATCTACTTGTGGCCGGCCGGAGAAATCCAGGCGGCCGATACGTTCACTGTCTTCGATCAAGGCTTCTAGCGGTTCGCCCACACGGCGCGCCAACCGGGAGGCAACCCACATGCCGAGCAGAAGCACCAAGAAACCTGCACCCGCCAGCCCAGTGAACAAGGGCCGCTGTGACAGTACGAAATCGGAAGCAGGGGCCATGGTCACAATGGAAAGCGACCTGGGTCCCAAGACGTAACGCTCGATACGGGCGAACCAAGAACGGCCGCCTACCGCAACTGAGAGCACCGCATTCGACGGAGACCCCTGATGTTTCCACGAGGCAAAAGCCGCTTGTAGGGGCGCCGCCTCGATCTCGGCGACCGGCTTCATCAGCGCCATGGCGACATCCTCATCGTCCAGGATTCCGTATCGGGGCGGGGCCAAAACTCTGCCGTCATCCGTAATAAGCGCCGCAAATCCCGAACGTGACACCTGCAGCTTGCGAACCGCAGCCGACAGATCGCGCAACAACACGTCAAACGCCAGTATGTAACGCTTACCGTCGACGCCGGTCCAACGCGTAGAAACAGTAAAGCCCGGCTCCCGGGTCGTAAACAAAGTGTAGGGTTTGGTCCAGTTGAGCAGCGAATCCGACGACAGAGCCATGGCACCTTGAAACCATGGCCGGATGCGCGAATCGTAATCGCTGGCCTCTTGTCTATCGGAAATCACTTCACCGTCATGGCGGCGGCGAATGACGCGGATGCGCCCCGGATTGCGAACCGGATCGCTCAAACGATTCATCCAATTCCCGTCGGAGAGTTGTAACAACAGAACTTCCTTACCCTGCTCATCGGCAAAGAGAACCGACGACACCGCTCTGGCATGACTCAAGTAAGGGAAAAACCATGCGTTGAGCGCCGCAGGATCTTCCAGTGAGAAACGCCCCGACACGCCCCTGGATTTCGCATCCTCGAGATCGAGAGCCACATGGTCGAAGAACGCGCTGAGACGCTCATGTACCTGGGTGCCGGCCAGAGCTAGGTTGCGTTCGAACTGCGCGGTTACGAAGGGCTGAACACCCAACCACTGATAAACCACGACGAAGACGGCCAGAGAACCGGCCACCAAGACACTGACTCTCCAAGTCAGGCTGCGGCGGAAGCTACCGCCGGCGAGTCCTTTCAAAGGGGGGATCGTCACCTCCAGCGCGGCTACTCACCCGCCACGAACTTTCATTAAAATTGCCACTTAATCATCACTCAATCATCGAGATCAAAAGATTGGCCCACTGCCAATGTCAAAAACTCCATAAAGGGAGCCAATGCCACGAAAGAGCGGTCTACCTCCTTGATGAAAGCCGGCGTGGTCACGAGATCCGGGTCAACCCGCTGCATGGCAAAAAAGCTCTTGCGCTTCAAGTCTTCGATGAAAGGATGCGCCGAATCGAAGCCTTGCGGAGGCCTCTTCAGCGTATCGCCGCGTACTTCGCCGAAGCGCCTCTTGAAGCCTGCACAACGCGTGATCTTCTTCCAGGACCCTGGGTCGTCGGCAATGGCTTGGCGTATCGCACGCAGCATCGGACCTGGAGGGCGCCACACACCACCGCCAAAGAACACTTCCTGCGGCTCTATGTGGACATAGAACCCGGGAGCGTGGGCATCCTTGCCCGCCATGTGGCGGAACTGGCAAGCCGCATGTTCTTTATAGGGGCTCTTGTCCTTGCTGAAACGTACGTCACGATAAATGCGGAACATCGAGCCGCCGTTGGCGCGAGGATCAGCCACGAAACAATCCGAGACCCGGGCAAGGCGCCCGCCCATCGCCTCGATGAAGGCCAACATCGGCGCTTGGACATTATCTTTGTAGCGCTGCTTGTTATCCTGAAACCAATCGCGATTATTGTTGGCGGCCAACTCTCGAAGGAAGGCCAGAAAATCCTCGGGAAAACCTCCAAACCTCTCGCTCATGTAGAAGCCACCGCGCCTGAAGCGGCGGCCGCGCCCAAGCAGTCCGGAACCTGGGGAACGGCAGCCCAATCGTCGGGATCGTGTCCGAAGACTATCCGGGCCCCCGCATCGCGCAAGCGACGCAGCTTCAGTAACGACTCGCGCATAGCATCGGGATCCGCCACCACGGAAGGCAAATGAAGCTCTTCCAGCGTCCTCCTCAGATAACAGGCATCGGCACTCAGCACCACATCCCCACTATCCAAACGCACGAGCAGGGACTGATGTCCCGGCGTGTGGCCGTGGGTCGGCAGGCACACGACCCGTCCGTCACCGAAAAAATCGTGCTCACCGTCAAGCAGAAACACTTCCTGCCCGGTGCCATAGTCCTTCTCGTTGTATCCGTAGCGCAGATGGGCATCCTCTTCGGCTGCGGCCTCCCATTCACGGCGCTGCACGATGAGACGCGCATTGGGGACCCCGCAAGCCCCACCGGCATGGTCGAAGTGCAGGTGCGATAAGATCAGATGGTCCACCTTGTCGGCGTAAGCGCCCGCCGATTCCAAACGCGCAGCCACTTCTTCACCGGCTTGGAAATCGACTTCAAACATCGCCGCCAGCGCACCAAGCCGAGACTGCGGATCCTCCTGTGTATGAGGATGCAAACCGGCGTCAAAAAGAACCTTGCCTCTCGGGTGATCTATCAAGAAACAGGGAACCGGGACCTTGATGCGGCCGCTTTCCCCGGCGAGGAATCCACCGAGTTCGGCTGTAAGCCAGCCGCAGGTCATGGGGAACAGCCGTAGGCCGGAAGCTTCGGAACCTTTCATCGCCACAATCTCCTCATCGGCACAATCTCCTCATCGATACAATCCTTTCGTCGATACAATCCCTTCGTCGATACAATCTCCAAGCTCGCGTCCCCGGCCGGACGCCGACAGCCGGGTTCTCGAAACAGCCTAGCGGTAAAGACCATTTTGCCGCAACGACCGGGCGTGCAATCATTCTAAAGCCCCGCAATGAGGTGGCAATCGTGTGGCCTTCCCCCTCGCAGGTGGATAGCGGCCGCCGGCTAGCCGGACACTGGCCGGTATCTGGCCGGATACTGGCAGATACTGGCATGGGCACCCGGGCCGAGATCATGACTATGAAAGCTTTGCATGGATGGGGACGCTATCCGCTGATCGAGGGGGACGAGTGGGACTCCGAAGACCTCGCCGAAAACTGCCGCGATGCGGTCCTTACGCGAGGACTCGGCAGATCCTACGGCGACGCGTCCTTACCTCCGCGCGGCGGACACCGTGTCGCCTGCAGCCGCAACGCTCGGCGCTTGCTGTCTTTCGACCCGGAAAACGGTTTGCTGCGCGCGCAGGCCGGGATGACGCTTTTTGAGTTAAACCGCGCTTACCTCCCCCGAGGTTGGTTCGTTCCGGTCTCACCCGGAACCCAACAGGTGAGTCTTGGAGGAATGGTGGCAGCCGATGTTCACGGCAAGAACCACCACCTCGCAGGATGTTTCGGGGCCCATGTAAAACAACTGCGGCTGCTGACCGCCGGCGGCGAGCTGATCGACGCCGATGAGAAAAACGAAAGCGAGCTATTTTATGCCACGCTCGGAGGCATGGGTCTGACCGCCCACATTCTCGAAGTAGAGATACAATTGCAGAAGCTCCCGAGCCCCTGGATCTGGGAAGAACGCGAGCGCGCCGAAGACCTCGACTCCCTGATCGGCAAACTGCTGCAAGCCGGACGGCACTGGCCACACACCGTCGCCTGGGCCGACTGCACGGCCGCCGGCGCTGCACGCGGCCGCGGATTGCTGATCAAAGGGCGCTGGGCGCATCCGCTCGAGGCACCCACTCACGAACCGCGAATGAAGGGATCGGTGAAGGTCCCCGTGATGGCACCCGAATGGCTCTTGAACGAGTGGACCATCGGTTTGCAAAACTCCCTACGCTTCGCGGCCGGGAGGCCTTACGCCGGCATCTCGCACCCACAGTCGTTCTTTTATCCTCTCGACATGCTCGACGATTGGCACCTTCTTTACGGGCACCGCGGATTCACGCAATACCAATGCGTCTTGCCCCACGACGAAAGCCACGGATCATACCATCGCTTGATGTCGATACTGTCGCGGGGCACGCCGAAACCGTTCCTCTGCGTGATCAAGGACTGCGGTAATGAAGGACGCGCAATGATGTCGTTCCCGAAGCCGGGCATCTCCTTCGCCCTGGATTTCCCCGTCGAAGGCTTCCCCGGCATGCAGGCTCCGCTCGGGCCCTCCGATTGCGTCTCGGCAGGCGGCGAGAAGGTGGCGGACTCTTCGACCCAAGCCCTGATAGACGAGCTAAACGAGTTGGTGTGCGCAGAGGGAGGCCGTATCTACCTTGCCAAAGACGCGTTTACCCGCCCGCAGCACTTCGCGGCGATGGAAGCGCGGCTGCCTGCATGGACCGAAGTCCGCCGCAAGTGGGATCCGCAAGGAAAACTGCGAAGTGCGTTGTCGATGCGCTTGCTCGGAGATGCTCTGAGATAAATGCCAAGCTTGATCATTCATGAAAGCTCGTCGCGAGAATCGCAAGCGCCTGGCCAATCCGCCAGATCGACCCATGCGCAGCGCTGAGGCCCGCAGGCGTACTAACACCGTACGTCGAGGGCCGAAAAGTGGTGAGCCGCGAGCCGGCGAACGGCGAACGGCGAACGGGCCGAGATTGCGGGCGATTGTGGCTCGTAGCAAAGGTTTCATGAATAACGCGGGCTAGAGCGTGCCAGCCGTGGCCGTACTCGCGCCCGCGAGCGCTCGCGTACACTTGCTACGCTCAGCAAACGGACCGAGATGGCGAGCGATTGTGGCTCGCAATAGAGCTTTCAGAAATCATGCAGGTTCGTGGGTATCAAGCGGCGGTATAGACGCGCACCGTGCGGCTACGGCCGCGCAGTGCGACTTCGCCGGCATCTTTCAGGCGCGCGCGTAAAGCGCCGTCTTCTATCTCGTTGAAAGCCTGCTCGGACAGCAGCAAGGCACCGTTCCTGTTCTTGCTCAGGGCCTGAAGGCGCGCCGCAACGTTGACCGTGTCCCCGATCACGGTGTACTCGTGCCTGTCGGCGGAGCCGATCACTCCGGCCAGAACTTCCCCGCTGTGTACACCGATACTCACCGACAGGGGCGGAAGGCCGCGTTCCTTGCGTGCAGCGTTTAGCCGATCAAGACGTGCGGCGATGCCGAGCGCGCACTGTACCGCCGCCGCCGTGCCGGCGCGGCCCGTGAAAGCGCCGCCCGTGCCGGCATCTGCATCGTCGTCGAAGAGCCCGAACACCAACAACAATGCATCGCCGATGAATTTGTCGACGAAACCGCCGCATTCACGCACCCAAGAGGTGATAACGGTAAAAAACTCGTTGAGCGTCTCGACCACTTCATCGGCCGACAACCGTTCCGACAAAGCAGTGAAGCCGCGCATATCACAAAAGACCACTGCCGCATGCCTCAACTCGCCACCACGTTCCATCCCGGACGAAAGCAGATGGTCGCGCACCGCCGGCTCGACCACGCGTCCGAAAGTCTTCAGAATGCGTTCACGGTCGCGCAAAGCGGCAACCATTTCGTTGACACCGTCGGCCAGTTGCCCCACTTCATCGGCCGACTCGACCGTGACCTCAACGTCCAGATCACCGGCCTGCACCCTTCGTAAAGCGGCGGCCGACTCCTCGAGCGGCCGTGTGAGAGTTCCCGAAAGTATCAGAGTCAACACCAGGCCAAGCGCGAGAAAGACCAGAAAAGAGACCTCTCCCGCCGTCGTAAGCTTCTCCAGCAACTCCGCCGCTGGTAGTCCCGCGGCGAACCTCACCGCCGAGGCCCGGATCAGGCCGAGCATCGTGAACAATGGGACGAAAGCGACTGCCGCCAGGAAGATGATCAAGCGCCCGCGTACTCCCACAGATAGGGCGCCCGGCACTTCAGCAAGATGTC
Organism: Candidatus Binatota bacterium; assembly: GCA_024276575.1. GTDB lineage: Bacteria > Desulfobacterota > Binatia > UBA1149 > CAITLU01 > JAJRWY01. Next base: position 13,437 of record JAJRWY010000148.1, on the reverse strand, counting down.
CGCCGGGAAATATGCGCGGTACCACGGTGGCACGAAACACCCTGTCGACCAGCAGGTAGCAAATTATCGCCGCAAGAAAACCGTTGAGCAGCGGAGAGAGAACCTGCTGCGACATCAACTCCGTAGACCAACGTCCGAGACGCAACACCGTAATGCCGCCGAAAACGAAGGGCCCAGCCAGCCAGCCGGCATAACCGAGCAGTGCCACCACCAAGGGCGCACTGACCACGCGGCGTTTGACCCGGTCGGACGCCTCACTTTCGCAACAAGTATCGTAACGAATCAGCGGCCACAGGTAGTAGGTGACAAGTGCGGCAAGCAGCGGATAGACGACGGTCTGGAAAGCCGGAAGGTACTCCAGACTCACGTCGCGCGCCTCGAAAGCGAAATCGGCCGGACTTCGCATCAGATCGATGGTGACATAGGTGGCCACTGCGCCGATCACGTTCGACAGCACGGCGATCGCGAAGGTCTGCCAGTACCACCTCGGCAGAACCGGAAGTTTCATACGGCTACTGTCACGCAAAGACCGCAGACCGGCGACCGGCGACCACTCCAGGTAGCCTCCTGCCCGGCTGCATCCGTTCTTGCCGGTTCATCGCTCATCGCTCAGTCCCTTTATCACTCAACGCAAGCCCATCTCCTTCATGACAGAGAACGCCCTGGCGGGATAGTCACTCATGATTCCGTCCACACCAATCTCTAACAGAGCACGCATCTGCAAAGAATCGTTTACGGTCCACACATGTACCTCCACCCCGCTTCGATGCGCCGCTTCGACAAAATCCGCAGTCACGACCTCCACGTCTTGAAACACGGGTGGCACCTGCAGCGCCCTCCCGGCGTGTGAATAGCCGGCGAGTGCACCGGACTGCATCGCCACGAAGAACTCGAGCGCTTCAGATGCCGACGAACCGGTAGCGATGCCCGGGGCGGCAGCCCGAATGCGAGTCATGATCCGATCGTCTTCCGCCGCCAGCAGCACGCAATCGCGTGCGTTGAAACGGTCGAGCGTCTCGATAACCTTCGTTTCGATAGCGGGTTCGTACTGTTTTATCTCTATGTTCAAAGGGGTCCCGGGAAGCGCCTCGAGCAGTTCCTCCAGCGCCGGGATACGGATGCCCTTGCCCGCGTAGGGCCGCGAACCATCGGCCGCACGAAAGCCGGCGCCCGCGTCTAAACTTTTCAATCCTTCGAAAGTGTGCTCACGAACCAAACCGGAACCGTCACTACAACGATCCAAAGTTTCATCATGGCAGATGACAACCACTCCGTCGCTACTAGCATGGACATCGAGTTCCAAGCGCTCGGCTCCCTGCTCGATGGCCGCCAAGAAAGCCGCCAGCGTGTTCTCCGGGTAGTGGCCGGAAGCCCCCCGATGAGCGAACAGGCGCGGCAGGGGGCCTTCGAAGTAATTCACGATCCTCGCGACTCGGCTTGCTGCTTGGCCCAGCGATAGTCGGCTTTACCGCTGGGGCTACGCTCGATCTCGTCCATGTATAAAAAAGCCTTCGGCAGCTTGTAACGAGCCAAATGCTTTTCACACTGGGCCCGTAAAGCGGCGTCTTCCAGTTTTACGCCGTCGGCCGCCTTCACCAACGCCACCACTTCCTGCCCCCAACGCTCGCTGCTGCGTCCGACCACCACGCAGTCGTAGACACCGGGGTGGCTCTTGATCGCGTCCTCGACTTCCTCCGCGAATATCTTCTCGCCACCGGAGTTGATGGTCACCGAATCACGTCCCAGCACTTCTATGTTGCCGTCGGCCATATAACGGGCACGGTCGCCGGGAACCGAGAAACGTTCGCTTCCAACTACCGGGAAGGTCCGCAGGGTCTTCGCCTCATCTCCCAGATAACCCAGAGGAACCCGTCCGGACTTGGCGAACCACCCGATTTCTTGGTCACCGGGCTGCAATGGCTGCGAGAGGTCTTCACTCAACACCACATTGCCCGGCTGCGGCATGAACACGCCGGTGCTCGCACCCGTAGTCTTGCTGCTGATGTTCATCGCTTGCGAACCGGTCTCGGATGAACCGATCGCATCGAAAATCGACAGGTTCGGGATGCGGTCGAGTAGCGCGGTTTTCAAAGTCGCGTTGAGTGCGGCACCGCCGCTCACCAAGAGAGCGAACGTGGACAGATCGTAACTCTTGCGATCGAGTTGATCGAGTAGCGGCCTCGCGAAGGCATCACCCACGATCAACATTACCTCGACTTTCTCCCTTTCCACGGTCGACCAGATATCGTCGGCATCGAAGCTGCGGGGATCGCTCTGAACGATAACCGTACCGCCGGTATGAAAGGCATTGAAGGCTGCCCAGTGAGCGGCTCCGTGCATGAAAGGCGGGGTGGGAAACGAGCGGTGTCCTCCGGCGGTCATCGAAAGTACCGATTCCAAGGATTGATGCTCACCTACACCGTGGACGGTTCCACCCAGAGCAGCGAAATAAATGTCGGACTGGCGCCAGAGCACACCCTTGGGCATGCCGGTAGTGCCTCCCGTGTACAGGATGTAGAGGTCGTCGGGAGACCATTGCAAATCCGGTCTTGCGGGCGAGGAGGAGGCCAAGGCCTCCTCGTAGTCCGTAGCACCGGGCAATAAATCGTTCCCGGATTCGTCGGCCACTTGCAGCAAGACTTCGAGTTCGGGGAGGCGTTCCCTGATCTTGGCCAGCGTGGGCGCCAGCGACGCGTGGTAGATAATGAATCGCGCCGACGCGTCCTTCAACAGGTAGAGCAACTCGTCTTCAACGTAGCGGAAATTGACGTTAAACGGCGCCACCCGCGCTTTGTAGCCGCCGATCATGCCTTCGAGATACTCGTTGCCGTTATACAGGTACAAGGCCAGATGGTCCTGTCCCGATTGCCATCCCTGCAAGGACTGCCGCGGCAGCGGGGCCTTGGCCCCACGGTCGATCAAGTAGTTAGCCAGACGCCGGGTGCGTTCGGTTATCTCCCCGTAGGTAAAACGATTCTTGGCGGTAACGATGCACTCCTTGCCGGGTACTAACGCCGCAATTTCCTCTTGCAGTTGGGCCAGGTTGAACTCCATCGATATCTCCTTTTCAGTGCGGGCCAACGAGGCCTGCGACAAACAAGGCATCTGCGTATTTAAGCGGGCCCTCTTGTGAAGTCCACACTCACATCCGGCGCGCCCGTTCAGAACACTCGGAAGGCTCCCGGGCTTTCCTCACGGTGCCCAGGCTTGCTATAGAAGTAAGCTGTGGGGGAACGTAGCTCAGACAAGGCCAGGGCTCGACAGTTTGCCGGCGAGCAAGGTCCGGGCGACATGCCGGCGCGGCTACTCGCGCCGGAGCCGGATTCTACTCCACCGGGTCTCGAAAGGAAGAACCTTTCGAGCGACCAGTCACTCGAGTTTGCCAAACTGATCGGACGGCTAGCGACACAATTCATCAACCTTCCGGTCGAAGAACTCGACGACGGCATTACTCACGCTCTGCATGAGATCGCGACCTTCGCCGACGCCGATTACATCTACATCAATCAACGCGACGGCGACCTTCTTACGATAAGAGAAGGCCGTTACTGGTGCTCGGACCGGGTGGCGTGGCACGGCCAGTTGAACTTCGATCTTCGCAACGGGGACGACGGTGCGATACTCGGGTTTTTCGAAAACCCTTCGGCCGCCAACATACCTAAAGTATCGCAGCTCCCTGAAGATAGCCTGCCTCGCGTTTTTCTTGACTGGCTAGGCGTAAAGTCCATCGCCTACGTTCCCTTGATGCCGGGAAACGTAGTCGATGGATATCTCGGCATCGCCACGGTAGGGGAGGAACGAAACTGGTCGGAGCATACTCTGCGCCTCCTCGACAGCGCGGGCGCGATGTTTCGCAACGCGATGGAAAGACAGCAAAGCGATATTGCGATGCGTAGTGCACAGGCCCGGTTTCGCTCCCTGCTCACATCCAACTTGGTCGGAATCTGGATCGGAGACGAGAGCGGCCGGATCCTCGAAGCCAACGACATTGTGTTGGAGAAACTCGACTACACGCGCGAAGAGCTCGAGGCCGGGCGCATACGCTGGGACGCCAGTGAAACTCGCATCTTCAATTTCCTCCCCCCGGAGGCGCTCGACGAACTCAGACGCCACGGACAGGTAGGCCCTTGGGAAACCGAGGTCATCGACCGCCACGGCCACCGTTTCCCGGTGCTGGCGGGTTTGGCACGTATAGAGGGAGAGCACGGAGGAATCCTGGGCGTGGCGCAGGATCTTTCTGCACTGAAGCAAGCTGAACGCGCATTGCTCGAGCGTAGCCGGCTCGAACGCTTGGTGTCGCTTTTATCCACACGTTTCATCAACATGCCGCTCGAAGAACTCGAAGGCGGGATCGAGGACGCTCTGGGCGAACTCGGACGCTTCTTCGGCGTTGATAGGGCCGAGATATACCTTTTCAGCGATGATGGGGAGGAGTTGAATTGCGGTTACGAGTGGTGCACGCCCTCGGTCTCACGCCGCAAGCATCTCCTGCAACATATTCCGGTTTCGAGATACACGGAGATCACAGGCCGCACTCGCAGGGGCGAAACGGTAGTGATCTCCCGAATCGATGATTTTGCCGCCGAACCGCGAATAGACCGTAGCCTGTTCGACAATTGGGGCATACGTTCTTTTCTTGCGATCCCCCTTCAGATCGAGGGTAAAGTAGCCGGTGCCGTCACTCTCATCTGCAGCAGGAAAGAAAAGATCTGGGACGAATCGGCCACTCCGTTGCTCGAGATCTGTGCGGAGATGTTCGCGCACTCGCTCGAGCGCAAGCGCTTCCAACACGTAGTAAATAAGTTGAGTTCACGACACGAGCTGATCCTCAACGCAGTCGGCGACGGCATCTATGGACTCGATATGGAGGGCCGGGTTACCTTCGCCAACCGGGCGGCGGCACGAATGCTCGGCTGGCCACAGGAGGAAATACTGGGGCGCGTTGCACACGATCTTTTCCACCATAGCAAACCCGACGGCAGCCGCTATGCCCGCGACCGTTGCCCGATATACGCAGTGATGAAAGACGGGCGGATGAGACGAGCGGGCGACGAAGTGTTGTGGAAAAGCAACGGCGAATCCTTCCCGGCCGAATACGTAAGCACTCCGATCGTAGAAAAACAGGTGCCGGTCGGAGCGGTCGTCTTGTTTCGGGACATCACTGAACGGCTGAAAATCAAGGAATCCAACCGGCAGCACCGCATCGAACTAGAGCACGCCCAACGCTTGAGCACAGTCGGCGAGATGGCTGCCGGTCTCGCCCACGAAATAAACCAACCTCTGTTGGCAATCGCGAGTTACGCGAGCGCTTGCGCACGGCGCCTAAAATCCGGCGGCGACAGCGATCCCACCGTAGTCGCCGGCGTCGAGAAGATCTCGGCGCAAGCCCTGTACGCAGGGGACGTTGTCAAGCGCATCCGTGGTTATGCTCGCAAGACCCATTCGCAACCGGTCGCTCTGGACGTAAACACTCTAATCAGCGAAGCGCTCGATTTCGTGAAAGGTGAAGCGGGAAAGAACAAGGTCACCATAAAGCAAGACCTCGAGCCGTCACTGCCGAGCCTCTATATCGACGCCATTCAACTGGAGCAGGTTTTGCTCAATCTGATCAGGAATGCGATCGAGGAGCTTGAACAATGCGAAGGCCGGCGCGTAATGGAAATCTCGACGCGGAAACTTACGGACACGGTGGTGGTATCGGTGAGCGACAACGGAGGTGGCCTCAATGGCCTGAGCCGTAACGACCTGTTCGAGCCTTTCAAGAGCGGGAAACGAGACGGCCTCGGGCTCGGCCTGTCGATCAGCCGCTCGATCGTAATGTCGAACGGCGGAACTATGTGGGCTGCGGCAAATGAGCCGCAAGGGCTGAGAATTTCGTTCCGACTGCCTATCGCACCCAAGGATTCTCCACATGTCTGAAGCACCATGTGTATTCATAGTCGATGACGAAGCCCCGGTCCGTGATTCACTGGCCTTTTTGATCCAGTCCGCGGATTTGGCGGCGGAGACTTTCGCCTCGGCAGAAGATTTCTTGAGTTATTACGAGCCGTACCGGGCGGGTTGCATACTGCTGGACATCAAACTGCGTAGCGGGATGAGCGGCCTTGAACTGCAACAGGAGTTGCGGCGCCGCGAAGCCTCGACCCCGGTCATCGTAATGACCGCTTACGGCGACGTCCCGACCTCAGTTCAGGCGATGAAATCCGGCGCCTTCGACTTCCTGGAGAAACCCTTCGCCGACCAAACGCTACTCAGCCGAGTCTGCGCAGCGATAGAGCACGACGCGGAACTACGTACGCTGGAAACGGCGCGCCGCGAAGCTCGTCGGCGGCTGTCCTGTCTTACCCCGCGTGAACGCGAGGTGATGGAACTGGTAGTTTCCGGCAAGGCCAACAAGATAATCGCCGATATTCTTGAAATCCGAGAAAAAACCGTGGAAGTTCACCGTGGCCACGTCATGAGTAAAACCGGAGCAGGTTCACTGGCGGAACTCGTAACCCTGGCCATGACCGCAGCCCGGCCCACTCTCGTTTGACCCGGCAAGCGTCCGGACGCACCGTAGCCACCCCGGGGTGCGCCGCGATCAATATGCGACCAGCGCTGTGGGATCCCATGCGGACGCCTCCTCGATCGCTGCAATCGTGAGCGGCAATCGCGAAAACGCCGGCATGTTTTCCCCACCCCTTTGACACTATCTACACCTACACGGAAACGATCCCAACCAAGGAGCAACACCCATGAGAACCGTACACGGAGTAAATGCCTCGCCTTTCGTCCGGAAAGTCCGCGTGGCCTTGGAAGAAAAAGGCCTCGACTACGAACTGAACCCGGTCATGCCCTTCAACCCGCCGCCCGAGTTCATGGCGATCAGCCCGCTGGGAAAGATTCCGGTGTACCAAGAAGGCCAGTTCACTATCCCCGATTCCTCTGTCATCATCGACTACATCGAGCGCAGTAACCCGGATACGCCCTTGTACCCGGCCGACTCGCAACAGCGAGCCGAAGCTCTGTTCCTCGAAGAGTATTGCGACACAGCGCTGGTCTCCGCCGCCGGTACGGTTTTTCTCAACCGTATCATCAAGCCTCGCCTGCTCGGCGAAGAAGAGGACAAGGAGGCAGTAAGACAAGCGCTCGAAGAGGAACTGCCGGGACGTTTCGATTATCTGGAGGCGCGCCTGGATGACGACGCCGAGTTCTTGGTCGGAGACTCAATGAGCATCGCCGATATCGCGGTGGCAAGCCCCTTCGTCAATCTGGCCCATGCCGGTGAAAACGTGGACGCGTCCCGCTGGCCGAAATTGGCGGCGTATCTCGAGCGGATCCTTTAGAGGCCGTCCTTCGCCAAACTCGTTGAAGAGGAACGCGCGTTCTTCGCAAGCTAGCCTTGCGCGGTTTATCGGGGCGCCATCCAGATTCCGCTCGGGCGGCGCCCCTTATACACCCGAGTGACTGGCGTCTTTCGTAATCGCTTACATGGACGCCCACGGAATCGATAAAGCCGACTTGGTCGGCAACTCTATGGGCGGCCATCTCGCTACCGAAACCGCGATTCTCTATCCCGACAGGGTAAGCTCGCTGGTGCTGCTCGCAGCGTCGGGACTTCCCCCGGAAGATGGGCGCCCTCACGAAGTTCCGCTCCAAATTCGTGCTCTGGGATGGCCTCTGATCGGCCCGTTGCTGGCATTGCTACCGTCACGCTCTCTGGTCGCCGAACAGTTGAAATCCAGTGTTTACGATCCCACATCGATAAGAGACGACGACATCGACGGCTATCATAAACCGTTGCGTAGCCGTGGCGGGCTCAACGCCATGCTTTCGCGAAACAAGCAAGCGGTAGCTCCCGAACGCGAGAGACAAGTAGCTGGGATCACAACCCCCACGCTGATAATTGCTGGAGACAGCGACCATGTCGTGCCGCCGCGATATGCCCAACGCTATCATGGGCTGATTCGCGACAGCGAGTTGATAGTTTTGAAAGAAACCGGACCTCCGCCCCAGGAGGAACGGCCAAAGCGAATCGTCGCGGAAATCAAACGTTGGTTGAGCACCCACCCGCTCGACAAGGCCGACAGCTGAGCGGCGGGAGTCCTTTCTCCAAGGACCATTTCGACCACGAAAACGACAGTTTAAGCGGCCGTGCGCGCAAGAAACTGCAAGCGGTCATGGATTGTATCGTTATATATCAATGGCTTATCCGGCCGAGGAGCGCCGAGGAGCGGTCCGACCCCAAGCAGTTTTGAAGAGGCGGCCGCTTGCTACTAGCAGCAAAGCCAGGGGAAGCAGGAAATCACTCGGCAGCCACATCGCCGCGGCCGTGGCCGGAACTTGCTCTGCAGTGGCCGTGGCGGCCTGCCCGGCTGTTGCTGCCGAGAAATCTACGCCCACTGTCTCGGACAGCAAGAGCTGGGCGGCACCGTTATCGTAAACCGAGAACGCGGTATCGTTGAACACACGGGTTCCGCTCTGTACCCAACCTTGGCCGGCCAACAGTACCGAGGAGCCTTGAAGACCGTCTATCCATAGGGCATTGCTACTCGATGAAGCCCTTAAAACCGCCAGGGCATCGAGCAACAAGACGCTGTTTCCACCATTCAGTGCTATGGCTTCAATATCGCGTAGCCGCGGAGCCGGCACCGCGGTCAGGTCCAAGACCGTCGATTCCCCATCCAGGCGCAAGGTATCGAAAGAGCCGCCACCGTCGATGAGCAGGAACGAGGCGCCGGTAACTGCCAGAAGGTCATCGCCCGCGCCGCCGTAGAGGACATCGGGCCCGCGGCCGCCGAGCAACACGTCGCTGCCCAAGCCTCCAACCATTACATCCGCAGCGGCAAGTTCACCCGATCCCGACAACACATCATCACCGGGGCCACCTTGATGGGTAACACGGCCCAGTGAATCGAAGCCGAAGACGAGATAACTCTCACCGGCATCACGTGCACCGCCGGGGTCGGCTCCCAAAGCACCAATTATGACATCGTCGTAGCCGTCTCCGTTGAAATCGCCGACGTCTCCGACCGAAGTGCCGGCACCGTCGCCGGCAGCAACACCGCGTAGCAGCAGGCCCTGGGAGAAATGCAAGGAAAACAGATCGAGTTTGCCACCGACCCCGACTTCGTCGCCGCCGTAGAGCAGGTAGACCTCCCCCGAGCCGTCTCCGTTCGGATCCGCATCGCGCGCAGCAATGAGGATATCGTCGTATCCATCCGCATTGACGTCACCGGCCGCACTCACGGCGAAACCGGCCGCATCTAACGGGTTCACTCCCGAGATCGCAAAGCCTCGGGCACCGCCGAGGCCGTCGAGATTAAAACTCGGGAAGGCGCCCAAGGCAGGATCGCCGAATACTACGTAACTCTCACCGCTGTCCTCTCCAGCAGCATCGGCTTGGGGAGCCGCAATCAGCAGGTCGGCAAAACCGTCGCCGTTGACATCGCCCAGGCCCGCGACCGCGCGGCCCGACTGATCACCGGCCGCGATGCCTTTGAACTCGAGTCCCGCGGCGCCGCCGCTACGCCCGAGCAGAGAAAGCGCCACTGGGCCGGAAGCTCCGACATCGGGCCCGCCGAAGATCAGATAACTCGATCCCGAGGCACTGCCATGTGGATCGCTGAGATACGCACCGACCAGGAGGTCGTCGTAGCCGTCACCGTTGACATCACCGGCGCCATCCACCGCAAAACCGGACTGGTCACGCCTTGTCGCCCCTAGAATCGCGAAACCCTCGCCGACAGCAAGAGCGTCGAGCGAACGCGGCGCTGCAACCCCGTCCTGTTGCCCAAAGACCACATAGCTGCGCCCGCCTAGGCCGAGGTCGGCCGGACCGCTAGGTACTGCTTCGGCGTCGGCGCCGGCCGCCCCGATTATGAGATCTCCGTAGCCGTCACCGTTGACGTCACCGGCCGAGCGAATAGAGCGGCCGGCAAAATCTTGCGGTGCCGACCCTTGCAAAACAAAACCGCTGCCCCCGTCCAAGCTAGACAACTCCAGCACCGTAGGCGCCGAGGCAGTTCCCAACACCGCGTAGCCCTCGCCGGAAAGCGAACCGTTGGGATCGGCTGCACGTGCGCCAAGTAGAGCATCGCTCAAACCGTCGCCGTTTAGATCCCCGCCTCCGGAAACGGCTACGCCGACCCGGTCGCCCGCTGCTGCTCCACGCAGGATACTACCGTTGTCGCCGTTGATCGCATCCAGGCTGAACACCGCCGGGAACTTACCTGCCGAACCATAGACAAGGTAAGCAGCCCCCGAGTTACCCCCGTTGGCATCCGCACTGCGTGCGCCGATCAGCAGGTCGGCAAAGCCGTCACCGTTGAAATCACCGCTACCGTCGACCGCCACTCCCGATTCATCATCACGCGCAACGCCTTTGATCACGAAGCCCGTCGAACCATTGAGGTAGGCCAACTCGAGCACTCCCGGCGGTGGCACTAGGATCTTAATCGGCACTTGCTGTGTAGCGCTCCCTCCGCGCCCATCATCAACCCGGTAGACGAAAGAAGCCGGTCCGGCAGCAGCACCACTGGCGGCCTCGAAACGGAGCCTCAGTAAATCTCCCGGAGCCATGACTTCGTGCGCGTCCAGCACCGAACCGTCGATTTTCAAGACGCTTCCTACGGAAAGCGGGGGGACTTCAACTGCAGTTACCGAGAGTTCATCGCCATCGGGATCCCATGGCAGCGGCAACTCCAGATCGACCGGCGGCGAGGCAAGCGGCACCTCCAAAACACCGCGCAGGGCCAGCAGACCGTCGGGGTCGGTAATGGGAAAGCCGTTCAATGCCTTGCCGTCGGTGCTTCGATCGGCGAACAGCAACACTTCCATACCTGATATACGATCGTTGCCGTCACTGCGGCGTGCTCGCGGCGAGCATTCGTCCGGCAAAGGATCGGGCGGCGGATTGGTAAAGCAGAAATCCGGCGGCGCAGGGGGATCCGGTGGATCATCGCGAACGAGAGTATCGCCGCCTTGTTGCACTATCGCATAGTCGGCAAACTCACCATTGAAGATTACGGTATCTACACCCTCACCACCGCGCATGAGGTCGTCGCCACGGCCACCGTCGAAAAAGTCATCACCGGCGCCACCGATCAAATCATCGTGGCCGCTACCCCCGCTCAAGGTGTCGTCGCCGCCGAGTCCATTCAAGACATCGTCGCCGGGACCTCCGTCGAGAACATCGTCGCCGCCGCGACCCTGTAGATTGTCGTCGCCCCCACGGCCGCGGAGTTCATCGTTGCCCTCACCGCCGTTGAGCAGATCGTCGCCACGCCCGCCGTCCAAGCGGTCCGCACCCAAACGTCCGAACAGTTGGTCACCGCCGCTGCCACCAAGCAGGACGTCGTTGCCGTCGCCACCATCGATACTATCCGCCCCGCCGCGGCCCTGCCCGCGGTCGGCACCCGCGCCACCGTCGATCGAGTCGTTGCCGGGCCCCCCGGTCATATTGTCGTCGCCTTCTCCCCCCCAAAGTTGATCGGCGCCTTTTCCCGCTTTCAAACGATCGTTGCCACCTTGCCCGATCAAGGTGTCATCGCCCGCACGGCCCTTGATGAGATCGGCGGCGGCCCCGCCTTCAAGAACATCGTCGCCTTTGGTGCCGACGATCAGAACCATATGAAACGAACGCCTCTATGAGCCTGGAACGCGGCTATCATTCGCAGTCCTCGGCGCCTGCTCCGCCCCGCACGAGCAACTCTTTTTCCTCCACATCGCAAACCAGCACCGTATCTCCCGCACCGACCCGCTCGTCCAAGACCCGCGCGCGCCAGCGCTCCCCCTTCACTTGCACATAACCCGCAGGGCCACCGGGCTGAAGCTCTTCACAACTGCGTCCCTCGAGACCGATCAGCGCTTCAGCCCCAATCGGCGGCTGAAGCGACTCGTAGGCATGGTACACATAGCGATATAAGAACAGATCCTTGACTATCCACAAGAGGAAAAGAGAAACTGAAAGTTTGGCGCCGAGCAGCCCCCAGCGCCAAGCCAGCCAGCACAGCAAGCCGACAATAACGGCACCGGGCAACTGATAGAGAAGATAACGGAGTGGAGTTGTCACTACCCTTGCGCGCGGACCTCTGCCGCCGCAGCGCCCGGGCTCACAAGTACAGCCGAGGAACGCATCGCAAGGCACAGACTGCGGCACAAGGCGCTCAGAAACCGGATACCGGCGGCAATGCCGAGTCTCTCTCGATCACTTCGAGGAACTTACAACGCAACGAGTTGCTCAGAAATCGGAGACTGCGGGCAGAATGCTCGAAAACTCCCTCCCGCTGGCGGGCACCTTGTCTACCTTGCCGTCGAACAATATTTCGTCGGGCGAGTAATACTTGCCGTAATAGCGGGAAATCGCTTCAAAATCGGGGGCCAAATGGGCACCTTCCAGCGACGCTCCGGCGAAGACACCGCGTGAGCGGGCGTAGGAATAGATCTCCGCTTCCATACCCAAGTCGGTCGCGGCTTCGGCCCGGCGGCCCACCGGCCCGGCGGCCACTCCGATATCCGCACCCAAGGTGACACGGCTGTCGAGCAGAGAGCGTGCGCCTCGCTCGGTCATGAAAAACAACGTCAGATCTGTGGAGGAAGCGCCTATCTGGAAACCGATGCTGCCGCCGAGCATCTTCACCATCAGCGGTGGACTCCACACGCCTCTGGCATTGCGGCAACTCACCACGCCCTTACCGTAGCGCCCGCCCAATATCCACGCGGCCTTGACCACGTTCGGGATCACCGCGACACAACGGCTACGCGACAGCAGGTTCTCCGGCACACCGCCGTCGGGCGCCGAAAGCAACTCGCGGTAAATGGCCCGGGCGGTCAGCACCCGCTTGTTCAAGACCTCCATTGATTCCTCGGCCCGGGCCGCAGGAACCGCAGATGTCAGGACGATTCCAGTACCGAGCAACAACGCCAAAGCAGGCAAAAGCCGTTTTTTCATCAAGAATCTCCTCGAACACAGTCTCTTTGTCGATACGCTGTCCATGAGCACTTTATCCACCAATTTCATATCCACCAATTTCATGAGCTCCCCCTTGTTTAGGGGACCAAGCCGACAAACGGCGACCGTACATCGATAAGCGCACGCAAATCACTACGAAAACACTAGGCCTGCTTTGCGGCCGACCAAGTTGAGATTATAGCCTTCACTCGATCGCTTTACGACGCTTGGCGCCAGACAATGGCGCGCGATACACGATCGGAAGCGAAGATCGAGGACTCGTTCAGGACGGCAGATCGAGGAGAGCACAATGGAGGGGGACAGGGCAGAGCCGAATCAAAATCAAGCAAACACAGACAGACAGACAGACAGACAGACAGACAGACAGACAGGACAGACAGACAAGTAGAGGAGAAACCCAACGACTTATTAAGCCCCAATAGCGGCAATCCGCGGGCTCGCTCCCGAGCAAGCTTTCCACACAGCCCTACTCTCACCCGCCG
>JAJRWY010000147.1 GCA_024276575.1 Candidatus Binatota bacterium | reverse complement strand
CTACCACTACTTTGTCAGTCTTGCTATTTGTGCCCATGGTCCGTCTTGCTCCTTTTTGTATGGAAGGTTTCATACTGGCACTTTGATGCCTTTATAGGAGCGGGGCGGACCATCCCATTAAGTCGCGGCTTTCGACTTCTGCTTGGACGTAGGGGGCATATATGGTCCGCCCCGCATTGCGAGATGAGAGTTCGATAAACATTCAAGGCTAGGTTGCGCACATATATCTCGCCTGTTGATGTGATCGTGATGCTCCCTGTCCCCGATGGAAATTCGTGTACCCCCGACCTTATCCAGTCGTCGACCTTTGTGGTCCGAGACCCCAGCAGGTTTTCGAGAGTGCAGCCTGTGATCACATGCTGGTCGAGCCTACCGAGCAGAAGTCGAAAGCCGCGACTTGACCCCTTACCGACCCCTTCCCGGGTTTTCAGACGGTGGCGGTAAGCGGTATAGAAGTCACCCTGTTCACGCTGCGCTGTCGTGCGGCGTTCGCGGAGGTTTCAATTGGGCGATACGGCTTTACTCGGCATCATCGGTGGCAGCGGACTTTACCGCATTGAAGGGCTCGAAGACTTGGAAGAGCGTGAGGTCGAGACCCCTTTCGGGCCTCCCTCCGACGCTTTCTTACTCGGGCGCATCGGAGAGCAACGACTGGCCTTCCTGCCGCGCCACGGAGTCGGCCACCGTATAATGCCTTCAGAGCTGAACTTTCGAGCCAATATCCACGCTATGAAACAGCTCGGCGCCGACGCCATCATTTCGATTTCAGCGGTCGGCAGCCTGCGTGAAGATGTAGAGCCGGGGCATCTAGTGGTGCCCGATCAGTTCATCGACCGCACGCGCGGGCGTATATCTACTTTTTTCGGCGGCGGTGTAGTCGGCCACGCGTCGCTGGCCGATCCGTTCTGCGCGCCGCTTTCGCGAATGCTTGCCCAGGCCGCCCGTGATGCCGGAGCAGTGGTGCATGAGGGCGCGACCTACGTTTGCATGGAAGGTCCGATGTTCTCGACGCGGGCTGAATCGCGGATGTACCGGGCTTGGGGCGGCGATATCATCGGTATGACCAATCTACAGGAGGCCAAACTGGCGCGGGAGGCCGAGATTTGTTTCGCGACTCTGGCGCTGGCGACCGACTACGACGCTTGGCGTGAGGACGGAGGCGCGGTCGAAGTGGAAGATATTCTGGCGATCCTTGCCGCCAACGCGGAGCTGGCCAATCGCAGCGTGGGCTTGTGCGCGCAGCGTTTGGAAGGCCTGGATCGCGCTTGCGCTTGCCGCCGCGCTTTGGATGGTGCCGTCATTACGCAGCCGGACGCGATCCCCGTGCAAAAGCGCCGTGAACTGGACTTGATCATCGGCCGCGTGCTCTCGGACGGGAATCGTAGCAGCGACTAGACCGGTCCGAGACAAGATAGAAGGGCCGGGGACGACCGGAGTGGCTACAGCGAACCCGGCGACGGCAACGAACAGAGCAAAGGGAGCGGCCAGGACGAGTGGGCCGGCCAGGAAGGACTGAAACGGCTGGGAATAGGCGAGCAGGACGCGTAAAGGCAGGAGTGTAGGAAAGAAATGTCGGATAAGGTGTGTGTGGTCGGCTCGGTGGCTTTCGATTCTATCGAAACCCCCGAGGGTAGGGCGGACGATGTACTGGGAGGGGCTAGTACTTATTTTTCGGTTGCTGCGAGCTTCTTCGCCCCGGTAAATATGGTGGGGATAGTGGGCAGTGACTTTCCCGAGCAGGAGAAGGATTTCCTCGCTTCGCGCGGGATCAATCTCGACGGTTTGGTGGAAGCCGAGGGTGAGACTTTCCGCTGGCATGGACGCTACCACGAGAATATGAACGTTCGCGACACACTCGATCTCAAGCTCAACGTGTTCGAGCATTTCGCACCGGAGTTACCGCAGTCGTATCGCGACAGCGAATTCGTGTTCCTCGCCAACATACAGCCTTCGTTGCAAGCCCGGGTATTGGAGCAGCTCGTGGGCCCCAAGTTCGTGGGCGCGGATACCATGGACCACTGGATCGAAGAAAGCCGTGACGAATTGTTGGCACTGCTGGCCAACGTCGATCTGCTGAGCATCAACGATTCGGAGGCTGCTTTGCTCTCGGGTACGGGCAATATGGTAGGGGCCGCCAAACGAGTACTGGAAATGGGCCCGGATCATCTAGTGGTAAAACGCGGCGAATATGGGGCGCTGCAGTTCTCTAGCGACGATGTTTTCGCAGTCCCCGCGTTTCCTCTCGAAACCGTGATCGACCCGACGGGAGCCGGCGATACTTTTGCCGGCGGATTGTTCGGAAGCCTCGCCGAGGCCGGAGAGATCAACAAGAAAAGCCTGCGCCGCGCGGTGGTCTACGGCAGCGTGGTCGCCTCTTTCACGGTCGAGCGCTTCGGTATGGAGCGCTTCAAGAGCCTGACCCGCGACGACATAGAACGGCGCTACGGTGCGTTCATGGCGTTGACGGATTTCCACGGAGATTGAAGGGCTAATGGCTGCCAATCCGGTCGAAATCTCGGTGTGCCTGCCGGTCTACAATGAAGTAGGCAATCTCGAACCCCTGCACGCCGAACTGACCGAGGTTATGGGCGCGATAGGGCGCAGCTACGAAATCATCTACGTGGATGATGGTTCCGAAGACGGCTCGCGTGAAGTATTACGCCGTATTCACGACGAAGACCCTCACGTCGCGGTGGTGTTGTTTCGCCGCAATTTTGGCCAGACGGCGGCGGTTGCGGCGGGTCTGGACCGGAGTCGCGGCGAGGTGGTGGTGACTCTGGATGCCGACCGCCAAAACGACCCCCGCGATATTCCGCGCCTGATCGAAAAGCTCGACGAGGGCTACGATCTGGTTACCGGCTGGCGTAAAGACCGGCAGGACGACCTAGTATTGCGGCGCTTACCTTCGATGGCCGCCAATTGGCTGATTCGCCGTATCACCAAGGTCCGGGTGCATGACTACGGTTGTATGCTCAAGGCTTACCGCGGCGAGATCGTCCGTGGCCTGCGCCTTTACGGAGAAATGCACCGTTTCATTCCGGCCATCGCCGGCGACCTCGGAGCGCGCATAAGTGAAATGGTGGTAAATCACCGCCCGCGCGTGGCCGGCACTTCCAAGTACGGTATTTCCCGGGTGGTCCGGGTGCTGCTGGATCTGGGCACGGTTAAGTTCCTGTCGGCCTTTTCGACGCGTCCGATTCACGTTTTCGGCCTGCTCGGCCTGCTGCTCGGCGGTGGCGGCGGGCTGTTGATGGGCTGGCTCGGTTTCCAGCGCATCGTGCTCGGTATCGAACTGGGCAATCGCCCGATAGTTTTGCTGGCCTTGCTCCTGGTGGTTACCGGGGTGCAGTTGCTGACCATGGGCCTGCTTGGCGAGATGCTGGCCCGCACTTACCACGAGAGCCAGGGTAAGCCGATTTATGTCGTTGCCGAGGAACTTGCGCCCGCATCGAGCCCTCCGGCGGGCGCAAGCGGGGGCGGCCCAAACGAGTCAGCCGCCGGGTGAGCGCGACAATGAGTTGCCCGCTGCTAAATCAGTTGATAAGGTCCGCCAATTGACCTTGGGGTTTTCCCCTAGACGGGGCGCCGCGACGGCTGAGCGCAACGTAAGCGGGGGTGTGGCCGGATGTATCGCCGGATGTTCTGAGCGGTTTTCGAAAATACCGCCTGGACCTGCCGACCCGGCCTCCGCGAGTCGACGTTAGGACCCAAAATACACAACTTAGGGAGCCAGAGTGAAGATTTGCGTAATAGGGACCGGCTATGTCGGTCTGGTGGCAGGGACGTGTTTTGCCGAAAGTGGCAACGAAGTCACATGTGTGGACATCGACGCTCGAAAAATCGAGGCTTTGCAAGGGGGCAAAGTTCCCATTTACGAACCGGGGCTCAAGGAACTCATCAAGCGCAATACGGGGGAAGGGCGCCTGAAGTTCACGACCGACATCACTGAGGGTGTCGGCAATGCATTGGTGTGTTTTCTTGCGGTGGGGACGCCGCAGGGCGGCGACGGCGCGGCGGATATGAAATACGTCTACCAAGCCGCCGAGGACGTTGGGCGTGCGATGACCGGGTTTCGCATTATCGTGTGCAAGAGTACGGTGCCGGTTGGGACTGCTGCCAAGGTCAGAGAGATAGTCTCGGCGGTGACCGAACACGACTTCGACGTGGTCTCCAATCCCGAGTTCATGAAAGAGGGCGCGGCCATTGACGATTTTCTCAAACCCGACCGCGTGGTGGTCGGCTGCCGCAGCGAGAAGGACGCGGAGGTGATGCGGGATCTGTATGCGCCTTTTGTCCGCGGCGGTGCTCCCATCTTGGTCATGGATAATGCCAGCGCCGAGATGACCAAATATGCTGCGAACTCCCTGCTGGCGACCAAGATCTCGTTCATCAACGAGATCGCCAACCTCTGCGAAGCGGTGGGCGCCGACGTGGGCCTAGTCAGGCGCGGAGTCGGCCTGGATAGCCGCCTAGGGATGCATTTTCTCTACCCGGGGCTGGGTTATGGCGGTTCGTGCTTTCCCAAGGACGTTCGTGCCCTTCTCCATACGGCCGAAAAATCGGACCTGGAGTTCTCTTTGCTGAAGGCGGTCGATGACGTCAACGACAAGCAGAAGCGCCGGCTTTTTGAGAAAATCAAGGACTATTACAAGGGTGATCTGCAGGGCCGTACTTTTGGGGTCTGGGGCCTGGCTTTCAAACCGCGCACCGACGATATGCGTGAGGCTCCGGCGATAGGCTTGGTCGAGGATCTGCTCGCTGCCGGTTGCAAGGTGAAAGTGCACGATCCGGAGGCGATGGAAGTCGCCCGCTCGGTGTTCGGTGACCGGGTCGACTACCATGATCACAACTACGATGTGCTCGAAGGTTCCGACGCTTTGTTGATCGTAACCGAGTGGAACGAATTCAGGCATCCCGACTTCGAGCGCATCAAGACGCTGCTCAAGAAGCCGGTGATATTCGACGGCCGCAATCTTTGGGAACCCAAGGACATGGCCGCTTACGGCTTTTCATACTTACCTATCGGCCGTCCGGCGGTTCTGCAGTAAGGAGAGAGATGGCTCGTGTAGTGATTACCGGCGGTGCCGGTTTTATAGGCTCGCACTTGAGCGAGCGTTTTCTGGCGCAAGGGCACGAGGTCATAGCGGTCGACAACCTGCTTACCGGAGACCGCGACAACATCGCCCATTTGTTCGAGAATTCGCGCTTCACGTTTCTCGAGCAAGACATTACCAACTACATCTATGTGTCGGGTCCGCTTGATGCGATCTTGCATTTTGCCTCGCCGGCAAGCCCAGTCGATTACCTGGAGTTGCCGATACAGACACTGAAGGTGGGATCGCTCGGCACCCACAAGGCTCTGGGCTTGGCCAAGGAAAAAAATGCGCGAATCTTGGTGGCTTCGACCTCGGAGGTCTACGGCGACCCGCAGATACATCCGCAGACCGAGGACTACTGGGGTAACGTAAACCCGATCGGTCCCCGCGGCGTTTACGACGAGGCCAAGCGCTTTCTCGAGGCCATGACCATGGCTTACCACACCCACCACGGCGTGCAGACGCGAATCGCACGCATCTTCAACACCTACGGTCCGCGCATGCGTATGCGCGACGGCCGCGTGGTCCCCAATTTTATCTGCCAGGCCCTACGTGGCGAAGACATGACGGTTTATGGCGACGGTAGCCAGACCCGCAGTTTCTGCTTCGTATCCGACCTGGTCGAGGGCTTGACGCGCCTGCTTTGGTCCGACGAGACCCAGCCGGTCAATCTCGGCAACCCGGCGGAGATGACCATCGAGCGATTCGCTGAGCGCATAAAGGCGCTGTCAAAGTCCGGCTCGAAGATCGTCTACCGGGAATTGCCGGTGGATGATCCGAAGGTTCGCCAGCCCGACATCAGCAAGGCCAAACGAGTGCTAGGTTGGGAGCCGGAAGTGGAACTTGACCAAGGTCTCGAATCCACCATCGCCTACTTTGCCTCCAAGCTTGAAGCCGCTGCGTGAGCGGGGGCGGCCAGACGCGTTGTCGCGATGAAGAATAGGAGCCGAGCCCTGCCATTCCCGCGCGTTGACGCGATGAAGATGGTGACTGAGCAGGGCGTTCCGGCGCGTTGTTACCGTGAAGATACTGATCGAGCAGGGGCGTTGACGCAATGAATGTACTGAACGCGCAGGGGCATTCCCGCGCGTTGACGCGATGAAGATACTGATCGAGCAGGGGCGCTCCGGCGCGTTGTTGCCATGAAGATACTAGTGACGGGTGGCGCCGGTTTCATTGCTTCCCACGTGGCAGAGGCCTATCTCGACGCCGGACATGAAGTTGTAATCATCGACGATCTTTCGGCGGGCGACGAACGGAACATTCCTGCAGGAGCACGTTTCGAGAAACTCGACGTGCGCTCGGAGGCGGCTTCGCGCTTGATCGAAGAGGAAAAGCCGGAGGTGATCAACCACCACGCCGCGCAGATGAGTGTGAGCCGTTCGGTGGCCGACCCGGTCTTCGACGCCGACGTAAACGTAGTCGGCCTTCTTAAGATTCTCGCTGCGGCACTTCGCGCCGGGACCAAGAGGGTGGTCTTCGCAACCTCGGGAGGCACCGTGTACGGCGATCCCCACCGCCTGCCGGCCAAAGAGGAGCAGGCCACGGTACCGTTGTCGCCATACGGCATCGCCAAGCTGGCCGGTGAGCATTATCTGCAGCATTTCAGCGCGGTCCACGGCCTGCATCATCTAGCCTTGCGTTATGCCAACGTCTACGGGCCCCGGCAGGATCCCCATGGGGAAGCCGGCGTGGTTGCGATTTTTTCCAAGAAGATGCTCTCCGGCGCTGAAGCGACGATTTTCGGTGATGGCCGGCAGACCCGGGATTACGTTTTCGTCCAAGACGTCGTACGCGCCAACTTGGCGGCCCTCGAGAGCGATTTCTGCGGTGCGGTAAATATCGGCACCGGGGTTGAAACCGACGTGCTGCGGCTTCACGCGCTGCTGAGCGAAATTTGCGGTAGCGAGCAAGCGCCGCGCATGGCGCCGGCGAGACCGGGTGAGGTTCGCCGCATTGCGCTGGATTACAGCCTTGCTGCCGAGGTCCTCGGCTGGAAGCCTGGGGTGGCGCTTGGTGAGGGTTTGGCGCTTACGGTTGATTTTTTCCGGTCACGGCCATAGCGAACGAGAGCCGCCCTTGGCGGCGGTCCCCACAACCGTGCCTGACATACGCAACTTCTCGATAATCGCGCACATCGACCACGGCAAGTCCACACTTGCCGACCGCCTTCTCGAGACCACCGGCACGGTCTCGGCACGCGAGATGGAGGCGCAGCTTCTCGACGACATGGATCTGGAGCGTGAGCGCGGCATTACCATCAAAGCCAGGGCGGTGCGGCTTAGCTACAAGAGCCCCGGGGGCCGTAGCTACCAGTTCAACCTCATCGACACACCCGGGCACGTCGACTTTTCCTACGAGGTGTCTCGCTCTTTGGCGGCCTGCGAAGGGGCGGTGCTGGTAATAGATGCAAGCCAGGGAGTCGAGGCCCAGACACTGGCCAATGTTTATCTTGCGCTGGACAATGATCTCGAGATCATTCCAGTTTTGAACAAGATCGATCTTCCCAGCGCCGACCCGGATGCGGTTCGTGCACAGATAGAGGATGTCATCGGTATCGATGCTTCCGGTGCCCTGGAAGTCAGCGCCAAGACCGGCGTAGGCATCGAGGCGGTGCTCGAGTCCATAGCCGATCTGCTGCCGGCTCCCACCGGCGATTCCAAAAAGCCGCTCAAGGCGCTTATTTTCGACAGTTGGTTCGATCCTTACCTGGGCGTGGTGATGCTGGTGCGTTTGATCGACGGCAGCGTGCGCCGTGGCGATCGCATTCGCATGATGCGGGCGGATCGTGACTACGAAGTGACCAAGATCGGTGTGTTCGGGCCGGCCGCGGTGGAAGTGAAGAGCTTGAGCGCGGGCGAGGTAGGTTTTCTCGCGGCCGGAGTCAAGGACATCTCCGAAGCGCGCATCGGAGATACGGTTACCCATGTAGCACGCGCCTGCGAGCAGGCGCTACCCGGCTTCCAGATGGTAAAGCCGATGGTGTTCGCGGGGATCTATCCGGTCGATGCCGCCGATTACGGCGATCTGAGAGACGCCATAGAGAAGCTCAAACTCAACGATTCATCTTTCTCCTACGAACCCGAGACCTCGGCCGCGCTGGGTTTCGGCTTTCGCTGCGGTTTCCTTGGATTGCTGCATATAGAGATCACCCAATAGCGTCTGGAACGGGAGTTCGATTTGAACTTGATCACCACTGCGCCGACGGTGGTCCACCAGGTGCGACTGACCGACGGTTCGGTCATTGAGATCGACAACCCTTCGAAGCTCCCCGATGCGGTGAAGATCGACAGCATCGCCGAGCCCTACATTTCGGCCACCATTCACGTTCCCGGCGAGCATCTGGGCGGTGTTCTGGCCTTGTGTGAAGAGAAGCGCGGCACTCAGACCGACTTGAAGTTCAGTGGGCAGAAGCGGGCCATCGTCTGCTACGACATGCCTCTGAGCGAGATCGTTTACGACTTCTACGACCGGCTGAAATCGGTCTCGCGGGGCTATGCCTCGCTTGATTACGAGCCCATCGACTTTCGCAAGGCTCAACTGGTAAAGCTCGACTTGCTGATAAACGGCGACCGCGTGGACGCTTTGTCGATAATCTGCCACCGCGAGCACTCCCATCCCCGGGGCCGGGAACTGGCTCGCAAAATGAAGCAGTTGATTCCCCGGCAGATGTTCGAAGTGGTCATTCAGGCGGCGGTGGGATCGAAGATCGTCGCACGTGAAACGGTGAAAGCGATGCGCAAAAACGTCACTGCCAAATGCTATGGCGGCGACATAACTCGCAAGCGCAAGTTGCTAGAGAAGCAAAAAGAGGGGAAAAGAAGGATGAAACAGGTTGGCAGCGTCGAAATCCCCCAAGAGGCGTTCCTGGCTGTCCTCAAAGTAGGCGAATAATTTCCTCATCGAAGTTTCAAATAGGCTGGTAGGCAGTGTCGAAGAGTAGTGCAGGCAGAGACCGCAGTGGCGGTCGTGTGAGTAGTGTGGAGGCCCCCGTGCCGAGTGCGGCGCGCTCGGCGTTGCGCGACTACGCGGAAGCCATCGCGATGGCTGTGCTGCTGGCCTTCTTCATCCGCAGCTTCATCTTCCAGGCTTTCAAGATTCCGAGCGGTTCGATGTTGCCGACCTTGAAGATCGGCGACCACCTGCTGGTAAACAAGTTCATATACGGCCTACGCTTGCCGATAGTCGGAACCAAGATCGTCACCTTCACCAGCCCCAAGCGCGGCGACGTGGTGGTTTTCATTCCCCCCCACGACCGCGGGAAGGACTATATCAAGCGAGTGCAGGCCGTCGGGGGTGACCTCATAGAGGTACGCAACAAGGTTCTTTATTTAAACGGGGCAGTGGCCGATGATCCGCACGCATATTTCAGCGACTTCAGCCATCGTAGCGGGCGGCGTCCGCGCGATAACTTCGGGCCTTTTCTGGTCCCCGAGGGCCATGTGTTCGTGATGGGCGACAACCGGGATTTCAGCAACGACAGCCGTTTCTGGGGGCCGGTGCCGATCGAGGACATTGTCGGCAAGGCCTTCGTGCTGTACTGGTCCTGGGATGCGGAGCGCTTCCGGCCGCGGTGGAGCCGCATCGGCGACAGCATCCCGTAGCCGCCGGCCCCTAAACCGAAATGGGAGTTCCCCCGGCTTTGCCGGGAGGCAGTCTAATCGCTGGGTGGTAGCGGGCCGCCGTGAAGTCACGAGTCCTGTGCGGCCTTCGAACCGGAGCCGGTTTGGGCGTTGACAACACGGCCCGATGTTCATATCTACCCCATCGGTGCCGGAGTTAACGGTGCCCCTAGATATGTAACTCTTTAATCCGGCACAGAGAGGCCGGAAAGGGTTTGAGATTTGCGTAACGAAGTCGCTCGCTCACAGGCCCGTAAGGGCTCGAATCTGGAGATCCTTGTCGTCTCGGCGGCAGGGTTTTTTTATGCCTGCTCGGTTGCCTGCGATGTTCCCGGCTCGTTTGTCGCGGGCACTTTCGGGGCGGGCTGCCGTCCCGGCCCTATGGGCGGCGGATGCGGCGGCCCAGGCGATGGCATGAGTGGCTTCCAAGCAGGTCCAGGCGGTGGGCTTGGCGGAGGCAACCGTGCTTGAAGTCCTGAACGCAGCCCAGATGCGGCGTGCGCTTACCCGCATCGCCCACGAGATCGTCGAGCGAAATGGGGGTACAGAAGGCTTGGCTCTGATCGGGATCAGGACCCAGGGTGTGCCTCTGGCCGAGCGCATCGCCGATGCCATCGCGTCCATCGAGGAGCAACGTCCGGCCGTCGGAGCCATGGATACCACCTTGTATCGCGACGACGGTGGTCGCCTCGGGAGTGCGGCGAGGGTCGAGCCCACCGAGATTCCCTTTGATATCGAGGGCCTTACCGTGGTGCTGGTCGACGACGTCCTTTACACCGGGCGTACCATTCGCTGCGCTCTGGACGCCCTGGTCGACTTCGGCCGTCCGGCCGCCGTGCAACTGGCGGTGCTGGTTGATCGCGGGCACCGCGAGCTGCCGATACGGCCCGACTATGTAGGCAAGAACGTGCCGACCTCCCGGTCTCAAAAGGTGCAGGTCTTGCTGAGTGAAGTAGACGAGGTCGATGCGGTGCGTATCGAGGAGGCCGGCGATGGCGGTGAGTGAACGGATAAACCGGCACTTGCTGGGTCTCGAGGGGGTCTCGGCCGATGACATCGAAGTGCTGTTGGACACGGCCGAGGCTTTGACCGAGGTGTCGCAGCGCGATGTGAAAAAGCTGCCGACCCTACGCGGAAAGACCGTCGTCAACTTGTTTCTGGAGAACAGCACGCGCACCCGTACTTCTTTCGAAATTGCGGCCAAGCGCTTGTCGGCCGATGCCGTGAACATTTCGGCCTCGGGCTCGAGTTTTTCCAAGGGTGAAACCCTCGAGGATACGGCGCGTAATCTTGCGGCCATGTCACCCGACGCCATCGTAGTGCGCCATCCGTATGCGGGTGCGGCTCGCTTCCTGGCGGAAGTGGTGAGTTGCTCCATCGTCAATGCCGGTGATGGCGCCCATGAGCATCCCACTCAAGCGTTGCTCGACATCCTGACCATACGCCAGCACAAGGGCCGTTTGGATGGACTCAAGGTAACGATAGTCGGCGATTTACTTCATTCCAGGGTCGCCCGCTCCAACCTTTACGGGCTCAAGACCATGGGGGCGCAGGTCTGTCTTGCCGGGCCGCCCACCTTGTTGCCCGCCGAGTTCGAGCAATACGGAGTCGAACTTCATTACGATCTCGCCGAGGCTGTCGACGGCGCCGACGTGATCATGATGCTGCGGGTACAGCGCGAGCGGCAGGACGGCAATTACTTTCCCAGCCTCGATGAGTATGCGCGCTACTTCTGTCTTGACGAGGATATCGTGGGCCGCGCCAAACCCGACGTAATCATCTTGCATCCGGGCCCGATCAACCGCGGCGTGGAGATATCGAGCACAGTCGCCGACGGGCGTTACTCGGTGATCATGAGCCAAGTGGCCAACGGCGTGGCCTTGCGCATGGCGGTTCTTTACCAATTGATCGTACCCGGCGCGGAAGGCATACGCGGCAGCACTTTGGCCGCCACCGGCCCGGCTACCGGCGCTGCGGCTACCGGTGTGGTGGTTGCCGACGCTACGGCTGCCGGCGCAGCGGCTACCGGCGCGGTGGTTGCCGACGCCGCGGCTGCCGGCGACGGTGAAAAACTTGGCGCCGCTACTGTGGCGATGGGCGGGCGCGATGGCAGCTAGCCTTGATCGGACAATAATTCACGGCGCAAATCGCCTCCGGCTCGCGCCGGAGCACGCCATCCGCGGCCGTACTCGCGCCCGCCGATGCTCACGTACGGTTGGGTACGCTCCGCCCGGCGAACGCTTCGCTCGGCCACGGCTGACGCACTCCAGCACGTTTTCGCTCATGAATTATTGTCCGATCAAGGCTAGCCTTGCTTTATTCATGAAAGGTCGTTGCCAGAGTCGTAAACGTTCGACAGACCATCCTGGGCAACGAGCGTGCCGGTCCAGGAATTCAAGAGGCGAAGTCAGGTGAGTTCGGATAAGTCATCGCGGTGTGAGCGGGGTTCAGAGCGGTCCGCGCGCAAGACCGTTATCTCCAAGGGCAGGGTCGTCGATCCCGCTTCGGATTTCGACGAGATCGCGGATCTGCTCGTCGATGAAGACGGTTTGATCGAGGCCTTGCTTCCCGGCGGCAGTGCGGAAATCGGTGACGCCGAGTTCATCGATGCGGCCGGGCAAATCGTCGCCCCGGGTTTCGTCGACATGCACGTGCATCTGCGCGAGCCCGGACAGGAATACAAAGAGACCATAGCCAGCGGAGCCAAGTCGGCGGTGTCGGGTGGGGTGACTTCATTGGCCTGCATGGCCAACACCGACCCGGTAAACGACAGTGCCGCGGTGACTCGCTACATCATCGAGAAGGCGCAGGAAGCAGGGCTGGCCAACGTCTTTCCTATCGGCGCGGTTTCGGTCGGCTTGCGCGGCGAGCGCATGGCCGAATTCGGCGAGATGTACGAAGCGGGCATCGTCGCGGTGTCCGACGACGGCATGCCGGTTGCCGACAGCGCGCTGATGCGCCGGGCCTTGGAGTACTCGCGCATGTTTTCGCTTCCTATCATCGCGCATGAGGAAGACTGTGGTTTGTGCCAAGGGGCGGTTATGAACGAGGGCGCGACTTCGCTGCGCTTGGGATTGAAGGGCATGCCATCGGCCGGTGAGTCGGTAATGGTTGCGCGTGATATTGAGTTGCTGCGCGCTGCCGGCGGCAAGCTGCACATCGCCCATATATCGTGCGCAGAGGCGGTAGAGATGGTGCGAGTGGCCAAGCGGCAGGGCCTAGCGGTAACCGCAGAAGCGGCCCCGCATCACTTCACACTCGATGAACGGGCGGTAGAGGGATACAACACCAACGCGAAAATGAAGCCGCCTCTGCGCAGCCCCCGTGATGTGGAGGCGGTTTGTGAAGGCTTGGCCGACGGTACCATCGACGCCATCGCCACGGACCACGCGCCCCACCACCGGGACGAGAAAGCTTGCGAATTCGACTGTGCGGCTTTTGGGATCGTGGGGCTCGAGACCATGCTTCCGCTTTCTTTAGAACTGCTGCGTAAGGGCGTTTTTCCGCTTTCGCGCATGATCGATGCGATGAGTAGCGCTCCTGCCAGGATCTTGGGCTTGGACCGTGGGAGCCTAGCAGTCGGGCGGCCGGCGGACATCGTGGTTTTCGATCCGGATGCCGAATGGACGCTGATCGCATCCGAGCTTCATTCGAAGAGCAAGAACACTCCCTTCGACAACTGGACCATGCGGGGGCGGGTCACCCGGACCCTGGTAGGCGGCCGGAGCGTGTGGGAGCAACAAGTGTGAGTGGTGGAAGGCTGGCGATGCCAACGGCTTGTGGCGATGTACCGGTGGGACGCAGGCCGGCCGCCATCCGCGGCGATAGGGAGCAACGAGTGTGAGCGACGAAATCATGAAGCCGGCGGCGGCTTGCGGTGATGTGCCGGTGACACGAAGGCCGGCCGCTATACGCGGCGAGAGGGAGCAATAAGTGTGAGCGATGAATCGAACAAAGCGACCCTGGCGTTGGCCGACGGGAGGGTGTTTCGCGGCAGGGCTTTCGGTGCCTCCGGCAAGATTTGCGGGGAGGTGGTCTTCAATACCTCGATGTCGGGCTATCAGGAGATTCTGACCGACCCTTCCTACGACGGACAGATCGTGGTGATGACCTATCCGGAGATCGGCAACGTCGGAGTGAACGCAGAAGACGTGGAGAGCTTCGCCCCTTTCGTCAAAGGCTGCGTAGTCAAGGAATACTGGGACCGTTTCAGCAGTTGGCGCGCAGATCGCAGTCTTGGCGATTACATGCGCGAGCACGGGATCGTCGGCATCCAGGACATAGACACTCGCGCCTTGGTGCGCCACATTCGCGACCGTGGTGCGCAACAAGCCGTGCTGGCCAGCGGGGGAGTAGACGAAGCCGCCTTGGTGGCCGAGGCCGCGGCGCGGCCGGGCCTGGAAGGGCAGAATCTCGCCGTGGTGTGTCATGCCGGAGCCCCTACCGATGGACCGGGGGAACCTGGGAGATATCCGGCGGTTATCGTAGCGCGGGCGGTGGCGGCCCTTTGATCGCGGCTCTGGATCTGGGGCTCAAGCTGAACATCGCCCGCTGTTTCGCCGGTCTCGATTGCCGCATAGCGGTGATCGGCGCGGGAAGCAGTGCCGAGGATATTAGAGCCTTGCGTCCCGACGGGCTGTTCTTGTCCAATGGGCCGGGCGATCCGGACGCGGTAAGCGGAGCCATTGCGGTGGTTGCCGAGCTTGCGCGTGAGTTGCCGACTTTCGGGATCTGCTTGGGCCATCAGATTCTGGCGTTGGCGCTGGGAGCCAAGACTTACAAGATGAAATTCGGCCATCACGGCGGCAACCAGCCGGTTATCGACCTAGCCAGCAAGACCGTAGAGATCACTTCGCAGAACCACGGATTTGCAGTCGACGGTGATAGCCTCCCCGGCGATCTTCGAGTTACCCATATGAACCTCAACGACAATACTGTGGAAGGCATCGAACACCGCCATTTGCCGGTGTTCTCGGTGCAGTATCACCCCGAAGCTTCCCCGGGGCCGCACGACGCGGCTCCGCAGTTCCGGCGCTTCCTGGAACTGATCGCCGGGCCCGGTGGCGGCGGGGGCGACGTTTACGATCAGTTGCCGGCCTTGAAAGACGGCGCGCTGGGTAGCTGAAGATGCCGAGGCGTGAAGACTTACACACGGTAATGATAATCGGCGCCGGTCCTATCGTGATCGGCCAAGCCTGCGAGTTCGACTATTCCGGGGCGCAGGCCTGCAAGGCTCTGAAGGAGGAGGGGTACAAGGTCGTTCTCGTCAACTCCAATCCGGCGACGATAATGACCGATCCTGACTTTGCCGATCGTACCTACATAGAGCCGCTGACCCTGGAGACGCTGACTGCGGTAATAGAAGCCGAAAACCCGACGCCTTGTTACCGACCATGGGTGGGCAGACCGCCTTGAACCTTACGCTGGAGCTGGCCGAAGCGGGAGTGCTCGATCGTTTCGGTGTCGAACTAATCGGTGCGGATATAGCGGCGGTCAAGAAGGCCGAGGACCGAGACTTGTTCAAGGCGGCCATGCAGAAGATCGGCCTGGACCTTCCTCGTAGCAGTTACATCCATAACTTCGAGGAAGGTATCAAGGCCGGGGAAGAGATCGGCTTGCCCTTGATCATCAGGCCCTCGCGGACGCTCGGCGGCATGGGCGCCAACATCGCTTCGACGCAGCAGGAACTGGAAGCCAATCTCGAGTGGGCCTTGGATCTTTCGCCGGTAAGCGAGGCGCTGGTCGAGGAATCGATCGCCGGTTGGAAAGAATTCGAACTCGAGGTGATGCGCGACCGCAAGGACAACGTGGTCATCGTCTGCTCGATCGAGAACCTGGACCCGATGGGCGTACACACCGGCGACAGCATCACCATCGCCCCCGCGCAGACTCTTACCGACAAGGAATACCAGATCATGCGCGACGCCGCGCTGGCGATCATCCGTGAGATCGGCGTCGACACTGGCGGATCCAATATACAATTTGCCGTGCATCCGGGCGACGGCCGCCTAGTTGTCATAGAAATGAACCCCCGGGTGTCGCGTAGCTCGGCCTTGGCTTCGAAGGCTACCGGTTTCCCCATCGCCAAAATCGCCGCCAAACTGGCGGTGGGTCTGACCCTGGACGAGATTCGCAACGATATCACGCGGGAGACGCCGGCCTGTTTCGAACCGACCATCGACTACGTGGTCACCAAGATCCCGCGCTTTACATTCGAAAAGTTCAAGGGTGCCGCCGACCATCTGACTTCGCAGATGAGGTCGGTGGGCGAGGCCATGGCCATCGGGCGGACCTTCAAAGAGAGCCTGCAAAAAGCCCTGCGATCTTTGGAGATCGGCAGCACGGGGCTGGAGCCGCCGCCGGACGACTTAGGACGCGAAGAGTTAGAAGAAAAGCTGCGCGTGCCTAACTCTCGGCGCCTATGGTACCTGGCAGAAGCCATGCGGCGCGGTTACAGCGTAGAGAATCTCTATGAGATCAGTGCGATAGATCCATGGTTCCTCACCAATATAGAGCAGATCGTGGAGATGGAATCGGCGCTGGCGGCCACTGCGTCGCTCGAGGATCTGTCGGCGGAGGACTTGAGCGCGGCCAAGCGCTACGGTTTTTCCGACTTGCGTTTAGCTGCGCTACTCGGTTGCGAGGAGAAGGCGCTGCGTGAGCGCCGTCATGAGCTTGGCATCAAGCCCGTGTACAAGACCGTTGACACCTGTGCTGCCGAGTTTGAAGCCTATACTCCGTATCTGTACTCGACTTACGAAGAAGAGGACGAGGCTGCGCCTTCCACCAAGGACAAGATCGTAATACTCGGCGGCGGGCCCAACCGCATAGGCCAGGGCATCGAGTTCGACTACTGTTGCGTCCATGCGGCGTTTGCGCTGCGCGAGGCCGGTTACGAGGCCATCATGGTCAATTGCAACCCGGAGACGGTCTCGACCGACTACGATACTTCCGACCGCTTGTATTTCGAGCCACTCACGCTCGAAGACGTGTTGGCCATCATCGAGCGCGAGAAACCCAAAGGGGTGATCGTGCAGTTCGGCGGGCAAACCCCGCTCAAGCTTGCCAAGAGCCTCGAAGCTGCAGGTGCACCGATTATCGGAACTTCTCCCGACGCCATTGACAGAGCGGAAGACCGGGAGCGCTTTCTGCAGGTCGTGACCTCGCTGGGGCTGCTGCAGCCGCCCAGCGGTATCGCCCGCAGTGTCGCCGAAGCCGAAGCGGTGGCAGCACGCATCGGCTTGCCGGTGCTGGTGCGTCCTTCCTATGTTCTCGGCGGGCGTGCGATGGAGATCGTCCATGAACACGAACATCTACGCCGGTACATGGAAAATGCGATTCGTAGCTCACCCGACCATCCGGTGTTGATTGACAAGTTTCTCGATCAAGCGGTGGAAGTGGATGTCGATGCGATCTGCGACGGCGAGCGGGTGGTTATTGGCGGGATAATGGAGCACATCGAACAAGCCGGGGTGCATTCAGGTGACAGCGCTTGTTCGATCCCGCCCCCTACGCTCGATCCCGCCATTCAAGACGGCATACGTGAGCAGACCGCGGCTCTGGCCATGGAACTCGAGGTGCGTGGACTCATGAACGTGCAGTTCGCGGTGGTGGGACCCGATATCTACATCCTCGAGGTCAACCCGCGGGCTTCGCGTACCGTGCCCTTCGTTTCCAAGGCCATCGGCCGGCCGCTGGCCAAGATCGCCGCGCGGGTGATGGCCGGTGAGTCGCTCGAAAGCCTCGGTTTCACCAGCGAGGTCACTCCTGCTCACACTTCCGTGAAAGAGGCGGTATTGCCTTTTTTGAAGTTTCCCAACGTCGACACTCTGCTCGGCCCGGAGATGAAATCCACCGGCGAGGTGATGGGCATAGACCAGAGTTTTGGCCGCGCCTTTGCCAAGGCCGAGCTTGCCGCCGGCAACCGCTTGCCTTGCGCCGGCAAGGTGTTGGTAAGCGTACGGGATGAAGACAAAGCCGAGATCAAGCCGGTAGCGGCCGCTTTGCGGGAGGCCGGCATGACCCTGCTCGCTACCGGCGGCACTGCGAGGTTCTTGCGCGAGGCCGGGCTTGAATGCGAGCTGGTCAATAAAGTGCATCAGGGCTCGCCGCATACGGTAGATGCCTTGCGCGGAGGAACGGTGGCGATGGTGGTCAACACTTCGAGCACTCCGCAGAGCATCCGCGATTCGTTTTCGATGAGGCGTGCAGCGTTGGAAGCCGGAGTGCCATACTTCACCACGCTGGCCGGTGCTAGCGCTGCGGCCGAGGGTATGGTGCTTGCCAAGCAGGGGCGTCTCAGTATTACCGCTTTGCAGGACTTCCATGCCTCCGGATTGCAAGCCGGGTCGGAGACCGGTGAATGAAGCGCCGCGAAGCCACGGCCGGGCTCATGCGAGACGAGGCTGGGTTCTCAGGGGGCAGGGCCGGATTTACTTGGGGCGCGGCCGGACTCGTGCGAGATGAGGCTGGACTTGCCAAGGGTGCGGCCGGAATGCTGCGAGATGCGGCCGGGTTCGCATGCGATACAGCCTGGTTTGCGCAAGGCACGCTTGGCTTCGCTAGGGGTGCGGCCGGAGCGCGCCGGGAGGCCTGAGGGGTGAACCTCGACGATCCGGTGCGCTTCGTCAAGGGTGTGGGACCGCGGCGCGCTGAACTGCTCGAGAAGGCCGGGATAAAGCAGGTCGAGGATCTGCTTTATCATCTGCCGTTTCGCTATGAAGACCGCCGTGCGGTCGCCAAGGCGGGCGCTGCGAAGCCGGGCCACGACGGAACTTTCGTCGGCCGCATCAGCGGGGTGCGCGAGCATCGAATGCGCGGACGCAAGGGCCGCAGCCTGCTGCGCGCTTTGTTTGAAGACGACAGTGGTTGGATCAATCTGCTGTGGTTTCACCAGGCTTCGTATTTCAAGGAGAAGCTGGAGGCGGGAGAGCGCTGGCTCATTCATGGGCGCGTGGAAGCGGCCTCGCGTGGCGGCCTGCAGATCGTCCACCCTGAGATCGAAGCGGTGCCCGCAGGGCAAGACGGCCAGGCCCAAGCCCGGGTGCTGCCGGTTTATCAAAAACCGGGTGACATTCCCGTCGCCGCCATTCGATCCATGGTCGAGACCGCGGTTGAGGCTTGTGCCTCGCAGGCTCGCAGTGTGGTTCCTTCGGAGATCAGTTCGCGCCTGGACCTGCAACCCGTATCCACAGCCTTACGCTTTGTTCATCAGCCCTCTCCAGACGTCAGTATTGAAGATCTGGCCGCTTGCCGAACCCCCGCACAGCGTAGCCTGATTTTTGAAGAGCTGTTCGCTTTGCAGGTGGGGATGACCTTGCGCAAGGCAGCTCGTGAGCATCGCAGCGGAATCGTCATGGCGGAGGCTCGCGGACGTATCGGAGCTTTTCTGAGCAGGCTTCCCTTCGAGCCGACCGGGGCGCAAAGGCGCGTGATAGAAGAGGTGTCGGCGGATATGGCGGCACCGCATCCGATGAACCGCTTGGTTCACGGCGACGTCGGCAGCGGCAAGACGGTGGTTGCGTTTGCGGCCGCATTGCAGGCCATCGAAGCCGGCTATCAAGTAGCGGTCATGGCTCCCACGGAGCTGCTTGCCGAGCAGCATTTTACGACCATGAGCGATTGGGCGGCGGACGAAGGCATCGACACCGTGTTGCTCAGCGGGTCGAGAAGCACGGCGGCCATGCGTGAGGTTCGCGAGTCGGTGGCTTGCGGCTATGCGCGCCTGGTAATCGGCACTCACGCCTTGGTGCAGGAGAGCACCGAGTTTCGAAATCTCGGGCTTGCGATCGTGGACGAGCAGCACCGTTTCGGAGTCATGCAACGCGCGGCGCTCAAACAGGGTGAGGTCGATACCTTGTTGCTGTCGGCCACGCCCATTCCGCGCACGCTTTCACTTACGCTCTACGGCGATATCGACGTTTCTTTTCTTGATGAGCTTCCCGCCGGAAGGATTCCGGTGACCACCAAAGTGGTGAGGCCTTCCGCGCGCGGGCGCTTGCACGAGAGAATGGCAAACGCGCTGGCCCAGGGGCGCCAATGCTACATCGTCTACCCGCTGGTGGAGGAGTCGGAGAAGATCGACCTTGCCGACGCTACCTCGATGGCGGCAGGCCTGCAGCGGGGAGTCTTCTCATCTTTCAAGGTAGGGCTGTTGCATGGGCGCATGAAGCCGGCGGAGAAAGACGACGTCATGAGGCGCTTCAAAGCTAAAGAGATCGACGTGCTGGTAGCCACTACCGTCATTGAAGTCGGCATCGACGTTCCCAACGCGAGCATCATGGTGGTCGAGCATGCCGAGCGTTTCGGCTTGGCTCAGCTCCACCAGCTTCGCGGCCGCGTCGGCCGTGGTAGCCAGGAGTCGTTTTGTTGCCTGGTCGCGGAAGCGGGCCAGAGCCGCGAGGCGTTCGAGCGCCTACGGGTTTTAGAGCGCAGCAACGACGGTTTCGAGGTGGCCGAGGCCGACCTCAAGCTTCGCGGTCCCGGCGAATACCTAGGCACCCGCCAATCCGGCCTCCCTGCCTTTCGCGCCGCCAACCTAGTGCGCGACTCCGAATTGCTGGAACTAGCGCGCCGCGAGGCCCTGGCCTGGCTGCAGCGCGACGCAAGCCTGTCGTCGCCCCAATCCGCTGAACTACGCAGAACCATCGCCCAGCGCTGGAGCGAAAAACTAGACCTCGCCGAAGTAGGCTGAAGGGGGAACGGGGCAGGGGAAAACGGGGTCAGGTCCCGTTTCCTTCGGAAACGGGACCTGACCCCGTTTTCCCCTCTCGGCCTAGTGCGCGGGATTGCTCGTCGAGACGGCCGCGAAGGCTGCCGCAAACGGTGTCGCAAAGGGTGAAAATGCTGTCGTCGGCGATGAAGTAGTAGACGTTCAGTCCCTCGCGCCGTCGCCCGAGAATGCCGCCGCCGGATAGGATCTGAAGGTGTCGCGAAACGTTGGCGTGGCTGCACCCCGTAGCCTCGGCGAGTTGCGAAACCGATTTTTCTCCCTCCTCCAAAGCCATAAGTAGGCGCAAGCGGTTGGCTTCGCCAAGTAGCCGGAAGCGTGAGGCAACCAGTTCCAGAGCTTGCGGTGGCAGTTGATGCGGGTGGGGACGTGATTCCATGCCTTGACTTTCCTTTTCTATCTACTAGTGTACAAGTATGCACTTGGATATGCAAGTCACAAATAGATCGTATGCGCAGTGGTCGTCCGCGCAGTAGGTCATATGTGCTGGAGGTGGCGTTCATGGAAACAGATAAAGCGATTAGAGTTCTCGCCGGCTCAATGGTATTGACCAGTGTGGCCTTGGCGCAGTGGGTGAGTGCCTGGTGGCTGTTGCTGGCCGTGTTCGTGGGACTCAACCTGATTCAATCAGCCTTTACGGGCTTTTGTCCGGCGGAGACGATTCTGGAGAAGACCGGGCTGGCCGGCCGGAAAGCTGGGCCGCTGCCGCCCGCGGAAGATTGAAGGCCATGGTCGCCCCCCGACGTCGGATTGAAGGCCATGGTTGCTTCCCGGCGTCGCGCTTCCAGCACGCTCGTGGTGGGGGAGGGCCTGCCGCCAAGCAGGCCTCCAAGACCGGGTTCTTTTCGGCAGTGCTCGTGGCGGGGAAGGTCATCACGGCGCCAAACGTCGACCGTGTCCACCTCGTCGGCCGTGTTCGTGGAGGGCAAAGTATGAAGCTTAGACTCAGACTTACGCTTGCAACAGTAATAGTGTTGGCGTTTCAGGCGGCGACGGTGCTTGCGGCGCAACCATGGACGCTAGAGGCTGCTGTCGACTACGCGCTAGCCCACAATCCCCGGGCACGCATTGCCCTGCACCGCATGGACGCGGCCAATGCGGTGTTGGGCGAGGCCTCCGCGGCATTCATGCCCAGTTTGCAACTGCGTTCCGGATACATGCGCACGAACAATCCGATGCTTGCTTTCGGAGCTATCCTCAACCAGCAGGCTTTCAGTCCGGCGCTCGATTTCAACAACGTACCCGACACCGACGATGCCAACGTGACTGGCCGGGTAAGCGTTCCGCTGTATGCAGGCGGTGCGAACGTGGCCGGTCTGCGCGGTGCCGAGGCCAATCTTGCCGCTGCCGACGTGGAGAGGGCGGCGGTTGCGAACCAACTTTCTTTCGAGGTCGTGCGGACTTTGTATTCCATCGTCAAGAGCCGTGAGTTCGTGCGTGCCACGGAGGCGGGGGTGAGGGCTTTCGAGAAAAATTTGGAAGTGGCGCGCAACCGCTTGGAAGCAGGCACACTCTTGCGCACTGACGTGCTCGACGTCGAGGTGCGCTTGGCGCGTGCACGTGAGGACCTGCTGCAAGCGCGAAACGCGGAGGCTTTGGCCGAGCGTGCTTTGCGCAATCTGCTCGGCATCGAGGAAGACGACCCCGGCGAATTTGTGGTTGCGGGTTCGGTTCCCGCACTGCCGCCTCCAGCGTCCCCGGATTACCGGCAACGTCCCGAGTTGGCTGCCGCTGCGGCTCGGGTTCGCGCTGCTGAAGCCGCGCTCGAGCAGGCGCAGGGAGGCTATCTTCCACGCGTCGATGCCTTCGCCGACGCCGGCTACGATCGTGGTTGGGAGTTCGATAACGGTGCCTGGAATTATACGGCGGGTGTCGCGCTGCAGTGGAACCTTTGGGACGGCAACCGTACACGTTCACGGGTGGCTCGCGCACGGGCGGAACTGGAGCAAGCGCGCGAGCAACGGCGCCAACTTGAACTCGCCATCGGCCTCGAGGTCAAGCAAGCGCAGTTGCAGCTCGATGAGGCGCGACAGCGGCTTACGGTCAGCGAGCACGCGGTGGTTAGTGCGGCGGAAAGCGCCGAACTAACGCGCAGTCTTTTCGAACAAGGTTTAGCGATTTCAACGCAGCTTATAGATGCCGAGGCGGCACTGATTGCGGTACGTGTACGGCGCGCCGAGGCCGAGGCCGACCTACGCATAGCGATCGCTGCACTGCGCAAGGCGGTCGGTTTGCCGCAAGTGCCGCCCTCAGCGGACTCCGGTGATAAACGAAGCGCAAAGATAATCGGGACACGGGTAGCAACACCATGAAACGCAAGGCAAGGTTTTATCCATTCCTAATACTCACTGTGGCCGCTTCCCTCGCGATGAGTGCTTGCGGCGGGCGAGAAGACGCGAAAGGTGGCGAGCCGCGTCCGGTCCTGCCTGTGCGAGTGGCGACGGTGGAGAGCCACACGCGCATTGCCACAGAGGATGCGGCAGGCACGGTGCAGGCACGTATGCGGGCGACCATCGAGGCCAAGATCAGCGGCCGTGTTCTGAGTCTGCCGGTCAGCGCCGGAGATACGGTACGCAAGGGCGATATTCTGGTAGAAATAGACGCCAGAGAGATTCGCGCCCGTCTCGAACAAGCCCGCGCCCGTTTGGAACAGGCCAAGCGCGATCGAGACCGCATGGCCAAACTGCTGGCGCGGCAGTCGGTTACTCAGAGCAGCTACGATGATGCGGAGGCCCGTTATCGCGTAGCGCGAGCTACAGTTGAAGAGGTAGAGACGGTCTCGGGCTACACCAAGCTGCTGGCTCCTTTCGACGGTGTCGTTTCCGGCAAGTTTGCTGAAGTCGGAGACATGGCGGTTCCGGGCAAGCCTTTGTTGATACTCGACGACCCCGACAGCGTTCAAATAGAGGTTTTCATCTCCGAGGCGCTGATTGCTGCGATCCACAGCGGCGACGAGCTTGCCGTTGACGCTCCCTCCTTGAACGAGCCTTTGGTTGCGACAGTGCGAGAGATCGCGCCGGCTGCCGATCCGGCAACGCGCACTTTCCGGGTAAAGCTTGCCTTGGCCGACGGTAGTGGACTGCGCCTTGGGCAGTTCGTGCGCGTGGCGGTACCGGTGGGCGAGGTGACCGCTCCGCAAGTTCCCGCTTCCGCGGTGGTCGTTCGCGGGCAACTCGAGATGGTCTTTGTCGTCGAGGACGCTACTGCGCATATGCGCTTGGTCAAGACCGGCCGTCGAAGTGGCGACAGCATCGAGATTCTCTCTGGCCTTTCAGCCGGGGAGCAAGTCGTGGTTGCAGCGCCGGCACCGTTGCTCGATGGACAGGCGGTCGAAATTCGTTAACGCGAGAGGCTGGACGTGAAATTGCAAGAATTCGAGAGCAACGGGGCAGCAGCGCACGGCGGTGCCGGCTTCGCCGGTCGTGTGGTGCATGCGTTCATCAACTCCAAATTGACGCCGCTCATCCTCATCGCTTCGTTACTCCTTGGCGGTGCCGCGCTGATCCTGCTCCCACGGGAAGAAGAACCGCAGATAAAAGTACCCATGATCGATGTGCTCGTCGCGATGCCGGGTGCCTCCGCTCGCGAGGTCGAGGAACGGGCCACGCGGCCGATGGAAAAACTGCTCTGGGAGATCCCGGGCGTCAAGTATATCTATTCTACCTCACGGCCGGGAGAGGCGCTGGTGGTGGTGCGTTTCAAGGTTGGCGAGGACGTCGAAAGGGCGCTGGTGCGGCTCAATCAGAAGCTGCAGTCCAACTTCGACCGTATTCCGCACGGAGTGTCCTTCCCCCTGATAAAGGCGCGTTCTATCGATGACGTGCCGATATTGGCCCTGACGTTTCACAGCCCGGTCTACGACCACCTTACTTTGCGCCGCCTAGTCGCGCAGGTGGACGACACCGTCAAACAGGTTCCCGATGTGGCCGAGACGCGTATTATCGGTGGCCTTCAACGCCGCTTGCGCGTGTTGCTCGATCCCGTTCGTCTGGCTGCCCGGAACCTGAGCGTGGCCGGGATAGTCCCGATGCTTCGGCAGGCCAACAGGCAGATCAAGGCCGGAGGAATCACCTACGACAACCGTGAGGTAATTCTTGAAACTGGAGGCTTTCTGAGTAGCGCTGCCGAGGTCGGCGACGTAGTGGTCGGAGTCTTCGGTGGCCGTCCCGTGTATTTACGCGAGGTGGCCGACATCATCGATGGTGCCGAGGAGCCCTCGCAGTATGTGTTTTTCGGTCTCGGTGCGGCCCGTTCAGCGCAGGCCCGCGAACAAGCCGCGGTTACGCTGACCGTGGCCAAACGGCCTGGGGCCAACGCCATCACCGTTACCCACCAAGTGTTGGCCAAACTCGAGACGCTCAAGGGCGTAACCATCCCGCGCGAGGTGGAGGTTAGCGTAACCCGCGACTATGGCGACACAGCCGCCGAAAAATCCGATGAATTGCTACTGCATATGGCCATCGCCGTGGTCAGCGTTTCACTGCTGATCCTCCTCGTCCTTGGTTGGCGCGAAGCGGCCATTGTCGCCACAGCCATTCCCGCGACTCTCGCGCTTACGCTGCTGGTATTCTATCTCTACGGCTTCACTCTCAATCGTATAACCTTGTTCGCCCTGATCTTCAGCATCGGCATCCTGGTGGATGATGCAATCGTGGTGGTCGAGAACATCGTCCGCCATTTCCACCTGCCACAAAACCAGGGGCGTGCGTGGTCTGCGATCGCGGTCGAGGCGGTCGACGAGGTCGGCAACCCAACCATACTCGCCACCCTTGCAGTGGTAGCTGCGGTGCTGCCGATGGCCTTCGTCGGGGGTCTGATGGGACCCTACATGCGGCCGATTCCGATCGGTTCCGGCGCGGCGATGTTCTGGTCGTTGGGCATTGCTTTTATCGCCACGCCCTGGGCGGCGATTCGCATCCTGCGATGGGGCGGGAAATATCATGCCGGAAACGACGTAGCCGCCGGGGCAGGGCGTTTACAGGACGCGGCAGAGGGTTTCGACGGCGTAGTCGCAGGGCCTGTGCAAGAAGCCGCGGAGGCCGGCGATGGTGTCCGCGCAAGGTTGGCGCAAGAAGCCGCGGGTGGCCACGACGGAGCGTCCGCAAGGGGGAGCGGCGACGATGCCTCAGCGAGGCTTAAGCACACGCTTATAGAGAACGAGGAGGATGCGTTCACGCGGCTTTACCGGCGGCTCATGGGCCCCCTGATTGCAGATTCGCGGCGGCGCATGCTGTTTCTTGCCGCGGTCGTGGCGGCGCTACTCGGCGCGATGGCGCTGGTCTACGTGGGCTGGGTGCAGGTAAAAATGCTGCCCTTCGACAACAAGAGCGAGTTTCAGATCATTTTGAACATGCCTGAAGGCAGCGCATTGGAGCGTACCGCCCAGGCGGCAAAGGAGATTGCCGCTGCGGTGCGCACGGAACCGGAGGTTAGCGACTACCAGATCTACATTGGCACTGCAGCCCCGTTCAACTTCAACGGTTTGGTTCGCCACTACTTCATGCGGCGGGGACCGCATATCGCGGATTTGCAGATCAACCTTACAGACAAGGGGGAGCGCAGCGCCCAAAGCCACGACATCGCCAAGCGCATCCGCCCGAGGGTTGCTGCGATAGCCGGGCGTTTCGGAGCGAGAATCGCCGTCGCCGAGGTTCCGCCCGGGCCGCCGGTATTGCAGACTCTGGTTGCAGAGATCTACGGCCCCGGCGAAGAGCAACGCCTTGCGCTAGCGCGCAAGGTCATCGAAATCTTCAAGGCTACCCCCGGCGTGGTCGACACCGACTGGTATATCGAGGCCGAACAGCCCAAGACCCGTTTTGTCATCGATAAGGACAAGGCGGCCTTGCACGGTATCAGCGCCGAAACCATTTCTCGGACCTTGCGTCTTGCAGTGGGCGGTTACGCGGTCGATCTCGTTCACTTGCCGCGCGAAAAGGAGGATGTCGAACTCGTGGTCGAACTGCCGCGAGCGATGCGCTCACGGCCCGAGGATCTACTATCTTTGCGAGTACGCTCGGGTGACGCCAATGCCTTGCCCGAACCCGGCGCCTCCGGTCAGGCGGCTGCGCTCGTAGCCCTACGCGAACTGCTGCGGGTCGAGCACACCACCACTGACAAGAGCATTTACCATAAGAACCTGCGGCCGGTGACCTACGTCATCGGGGATGTGGCCGGAGCGATCGAAAGCCCCGTGTACGCGATCTTCGAGATGAACAAAGCATTAGAGCGGATCGATATGAGGGAATTCGGCGAGAGCGATCCGCAGCTCGAGATATTGAATTTCCAGCT
Source organism: Candidatus Binatota bacterium (assembly GCA_024276575.1). GTDB lineage: Bacteria > Desulfobacterota > Binatia > UBA1149 > CAITLU01 > JAJRWY01. Next base: position 25,290 of record JAJRWY010000147.1, on the reverse strand, counting down.
CCCGTTCAACGACCGCCATCTGGCACTTAAATGGGACGGAGAGTGGCACATAACCCTGGAGGTGTTTCGTGATCTCGGGGCAGCCTTCGCTGCGGTGTTGGTGCTGATCTATGTGCTGATGGTCGGTTGGTTCCGCTCTTTCTTGACCCCGGTGGTAGTGATGGCGGTGATTCCGTTTTCCCTCATCGGCATTCTACCGGCCCATGGTGCGCTCGGCGCATTCTTTACCGCTACCTCGATGATCGGCTTCATGGCCGGTGCGGGTATCGTCGTGCGCAATTCCATAATCCTGGTTGATTTCATCGAGCTACGCTTAACCGAGGGCATGCCCTTGGAAGAGGCGGTGGTCGACGCCGGGGCTGTGCGTTTCAGGCCGATGCTGCTCACCGCCATGGCCGTGGTTGTTGGCGCAACAGTCATTCTGTTCGATCCGATATTTCAGGGGCTGGCGCTCTCGTTGATGGCCGGCGAGGTAGCTTCGCTGTTTATCAGCCGGATGGCGGTGCCGCTACTGTACTACATGGCTTACCGCGGTCGCTCCTAGCCGGGTAATCGGATGCGAGTTGAACCGAGCGCTCGTTGAAATATAACGCGAGTATGCTGGCCACCGCCAAACGCCTGCCGCCATGGGTGCTAAACGGGGTCAGTGGTCTCGGCCGTAGCGAGGAAGTGAAGGCACGGCTTCGTAGCGCGGAGCTGGTCACGGTTTGCGAGGAGGCGCGCTGCCCCAACATCGGCGAGTGCTTCAGCCGCCACACGGCGACCTTCATGATACTTGGCGACACCTGTACGCGCCGCTGCGGTTTTTGCTCGGTGAAGACCGGGAGGCCTGCGCGCGTCGATAGCGGGGAGGCCGGCCGTGTTGCCGTAGCGGCGGCCGATATGGGCCTTGCTTACGTCGTGATAACCATGGTCGCCCGCGACGATCTCCGCGACCACGGCGCACAGCAGCTAGTACGCACCATAGAAGCTCTTCACGGCCTCGGCGGCCCCGATGATGAGGGCCTGCGTTCGGGGACGGCCCGGACGCTGTGGCGAAGCCGCCGGCGCTTGGCTCGAAGCAGCGAAGCAGTGCGGGTGGAAGCGATTGGCGGCGGCGGAGAGTCCGGCGAGCGCCGAGTACAGGTGGAAGTGTTGGTTTCGGATCTCGGCGGGCGCGCAGAGCTGATCGCGCAAGTTCTTGAAGCCGGCCCCGAGGTTTTCGGGCACAATCTGGAGACGGTCAGGCGCCTGACTCCGGCGGTGCGCGGCCGGGCGACCTACGAGCGTTCGCTGTCGGTTCTTGCCGCAGCGTCGCTGCAAGTGCGCGACGCACGGCGAGACGCGTTGCGAAATGCGGCGCTGCACAGCGCAGAGGATACCGCGGCGCGCTTGGAGAAGAAGATGGCAGCGCATAGCGCAGAGGATACCGCGGCGCGTTTGGAGAAGAAGACGGCAGCGCACTACGCAGAGGATACCGCGGCGCACGCGGAGAAGAAGATGCCCGGGCGCGCAATGGAGAGCATCGTGGTAACTACGGCCGATAGCGCTGCCCAAAACGCCACGAACGCTGCCGGATGCCGTCCTCCCGCGGGCACTGCGATCAAGAGCGGCCTGATGGCCGGGCTGGGAGAGAGTAGGAAGGAGTTGAGTGAAGCGATGAGGGATATCAGAGCCGCAGGCTGCGACTTGCTTACGGTCGGCCAGTATTTGCGGCCCACCCGCAATCATCTCCCGGTCGAGCGTTATCTGGAGCCGGTCGAGTTCGAGGAGATCGCCGTGGAAGCGCGCGAGTTGGGTTTTCGCGAGATCGCGGCCGGCCCTCTGGTGCGTTCGTCGTACCGGGCGGACTCCTTGTATCGTCGCTCCCGGGAGCAAGTGTAATGAGTAGGCAATTTGGACGTATCGAGCGGCTACCCCCCTATGTGCTGGCGACGGTCGGTGAGCTGAAGCAGCAAGCGCGGCGCCGGGGTGAGGACATCATCGACATGGGCATGGGCAATCCCGACCAGCCCACGCCCGCTCATATCGTCGAGAAGGCTGTCGAGGCTATCGCCAAACCGAGCAATCATCGCTACTCGGTGTCACGCGGGATCTACAAATTGCGTGTGGCCGCCTGCGATTGGTACCGTCGCAAGTGGGGCATCGAACTCGATCCCGACAGTGAAATGATATGCACGATGGGAGCCAAGGAAGGGCTTGCCCATATGGTGCTGACCATTTCCGAGCGCGGCGACACGGTGCTGGTGCCGTCGCCGACCTATCCGATTCATCAATACTCGGTGGTGATCGCGGGAGCCGACCTGCGCCACGTTCCGCTGTTGCCGGGGCACGATTTCATCGCAGAGCTGGAGCAGGCGATAAAGGAATCGTGGCCCAAGCCCAAGTTGTTGATCATCAGCTTCCCCGCCAACCCGACTACCGAGGTCGTCGAGCTTTCTTTCTTCGAGCGCGTGGTCGAGCTGGCTCGCGAGTACGAGCTGATGGTCATCCACGACAACGCTTATGCGGAGCTGGTATTCGATGGTTACCGTGCGCCGAGTTTGCTGGAAGTGCCGGGCGCCAAGGATATCGGCGTAGAGTGCTATACGCTTTCGAAGACCTACAACATGCCGGGCTGGCGTGTGGGTTTCGTGGCGGGCAACCCCGAAATGATCGCAGCGCTGGCACGGGTGAAGTCTTACTACGACTACGGCATGTTCGCGCCGGTGCAGGTCGCCGCCATTCAGGCTCTCAACGGCCCGCAGGATTGCGTGGCTGAGATCTGCAACCTGTACAAGGAACGTCGCGACGTGCTCATATCGGGGCTCTCTCGCATCGGGTGGGAGGTTCCCGCACCCAAGGCCACGATGTTCGTGTGGGCGCGAATTCCAGAGCCTTACCGCGAGATGGGTTCGCTGGAATTCTCCAAGCTGATGCTCGCGGAAGCCAAAGTCGCGGTCTCGCCCGGCATCGGCTTCGGCCCTTATGGTGATGAGCATGTGCGTTTTTCTCTTATCGAGAACACGCATCGAACCCGGCAGGCTCTGCGCGGTATCCGCAAGATGTTTTCCGGCGTGGCGGGTGCAGGGGAGGAAGAATAGATGGCGGCCTCGAAAAGAGCGGTTGGTGTCGGGCTGATAGGTTTCGGTACCATCGGTAGTGGTGTGGTGCGGGTGCTGCGCGACAACGCGGCGGAGATAGAGGAGAAACTGGGTGTGCCCCTGGTCCTGGCCAAGATCGCCGACCTCGATCTCCACAGCGACCGCGGCGTCAAGGTCCGTAAGAAGTTGTTGACTCGCGATGCGCGCGAGCTTATCGCCGACCCCGCCGTGGACATCGTGGTAGAACTGATAGGTGGACTGCAGCCGGCCAAAGATTTCCACTTGCAGGCTTTGCGTGCGGGTAAGGCGGTGGTCAGCGCCAACAAAGCCCTGCTGTCCGAGCACGGAGTGGAACTGGCGCACGCTGCGGAAAGGGCGTCGCTGAGCTATGGTTTCGAGGCCAGTGTCGGCGGCGGCATCCCGATAGTGCGCACGCTCAAGGAGGCGACTGCGGGCGATCGCAATCTCGAGGTCTACGGCATCGTCAATGGCACCGCCAACTACATCTTGAGCGAGATGGCGGCCGGCGCCGGTAAGTTCTCCGAGGTGCTGGCGCGCGCGCAGGCCATGGGCTTGGCCGAGGCCGACCCTAGCTACGATATCGACGGCTTCGACTCGCAGCACAAGCTGGTAATCCTGGTCGCCCTGGCCTTCGGTAAACGCATCAAGGCCAAAGCCGTGCACGTGGAAGGCATACGTGAGATCAGCGGTATCGATATGGCCTACGCGCGCGAGTTTGGCTACACGATCAAACTGCTCGCGGCCGCGCGAGATACCGGCGACGGAGTCGAAGCGAGGGTGCATCCGGCGATGGTGCCGAATGCGCATCTGCTCGCGCAGGTAAGCGGCCCCTTCAATGCGGTGTGCGTGCAGGGGCGTGCGCTCGGCCCCTCAGTATACTACGGACAGGGTGCCGGCAGCATGCCGACCGCTACGGCGGTGGTGGCCGACTTGATGGAAGCGGCGCGCGCTTTGCTCGGCGGTACGGGTCCGCAGTTACCGCCGTATGGGCGTAAGGTGTCGTTGCTGCAGCGCGAGCGGGTGATAGCGATGGCGGAGACCTCGCACGAGCACTACATACGTTTCCTGGTCGTGGACGAACCCGGAGTGCTGGCCATGATATCGACGATCCTGGCCGGCGAGGGCATCAGTATTGCGACTGTGTCCCAGCACGAGAAGCCCTTGCGCGGCGCGGTTCCGGTGGTCATTCGCACGCACAAGGCCAAGGAGGCGGCGCTCAAACGCGCGCTTGCGAAGATTGCGCGGCGTAAGCAGTGCCGGGCGCTTCCCGTGGTCATCCGGGTGGAAGAGAGTTTGGGGGAAAGTTGAGATGGCCTGGAAAGGGGTAGTAGAGCAGTACCGCGAGCGCCTGCCCGCCGTGCGCGATCATCGGGCCGTGACCTTGCTCGAGGGCGATACGCCCTTGATCGAGTTGCCGCGCCTCGCTGCCGAACTCGGGCTGAAGGCCGGCCTTTGGGCCAAGTACGAAGGCCTCAATCCCACCGGCTCCTTCAAGGACCGTGGCATGACCATGGCGATGACGATGGCCGTGGCCGAAGGATCGAGCGCCGTGATCTGCGCCTCCACCGGCAATACATCTGCCTCCGCCGCGGCTTATGCGGCGCGTGCGGGTTTGCGCTGTTTCGTGATCATCCCCGAGGGCAAGATCGCGTTGGGAAAGCTCAGCCAGGCGGTCATGCACGGGGCCAAAGTGCTCGAGATAGAAGGCGGATTCGACGAGGCTTTCAGTGTGGTAAGGGGCATTGCCGAACGCTGCGAGGTCACGGTGGTCAATTCCATCAACCCCCACCGGCTTCAGGGGCAGAAGACGGCGGCCTTCGAGATCTGCGATGTGCTAGGCCGCGCTCCGGACTACCATGTTTTACCGGTGGGAAACGCGGGCAACATTACCGCCTACTGGATGGGCTATCGCGAGTACCACGAAGACGCGGTGGTGTCTTCGTTGCCCAAGATGATGGGATTCCAGGCGGCCGGCGCCGCGCCCCTGGTCCACGGCCACAAAATAGAGAAGCCCGAGACGGTGGCTACCGCGATCAGGATAGGCAATCCGGTAAGCTGGAAGGGTGCCGAAGCGGCGGCACGGGATTCCGGTGGCGCCATCGATGCGGTGAGCGACGAAGAAATCATGGCCGCCTACAAGATGTTGGCGGCGACGGAGGGGGTTTTCGCCGAGCCGGCTTCAGCGGCTTCGATAGCGGGTTTGCGCAAGCTTGCTGAAGGCGGCGTGATTGAAGAAAAGTCTCTGATTGTATGTACACTTACGGGGCATGGATTAAAGGATCCCTCTAATGCCATTGAGGTCTGTCCCAAGCCCACCAAGGTTTCGGGTGATCTCGACAAGGTAGTCGGGATCATGGGAATCTAGGCTTATGAAGTATGTGATCGTCCAGGGCGACGGCATGTCGGACTTTCCGGTCGAGAGTCTCGGCGGGCTTACGCCTTTGCAAAAAGCACACACCCCCAACCTCGATCTCATCGCCGATAGAGGCCGCCTGGGACTGCTGCGGACCATCCCCGCAGGAATGGCGGCCGGAACCGACGTCGGCACCATGACCATTCTTGGATACGATACCACTGTCTACCATACCGGGCGCTCGCCGATCGAGGCCGCGAGCATGGGCGTGGATTTGGGTGAGCGCGGCGTGGCCTTTCGTTGCAATCTGGTCACCATCGATAACGGTGCCGGCGAAGCTACCATGGCGGATTTTACCGCGGGCCACATCGGCAATGAGGACGCTGCGGAGTTGATCGAAACCCTGCAGCGGGAGCTTGGCGACGACGAGATCCGCTTCTATCCCGGCGTGAGTTACCGCCACCTGATGGTTTGGCAGGGTGGTCCGGTTGCCACCAAGACTACGCCGCCTCACGACATCACCAATCAGGCGGTAGCCGCTTACCTGCCGCAAGGAGAGGGCAGCGAGAAACTGGTCGGCCTAGCCGCGGCCGCCCGCGAGATTTTCGCGTTGCACCCGGTCAACGACCGGCGCTTAGAGCGCGGGGAGAAGCGCGCTACCGACATCTGGCTATGGGGGCAGGGGCGCAAGCCGGCGGTGCCTACGCTGGGCCGGCGCTTCGGCATCAGCGGGGCCTTGATCACCGCGGTCGACGTAGTAGGCGGGCTCGGGCGCCTGGCCGGCATGGAGCGCATAGATGTTCCGGGCATCACCGGCTTCATCGATACCAACTACGTGGGCAAGGCCACGTACGGGCTCGCCGCTTTGAAGAATTGCGACTTGGTTTTCATACATGTGGAATCCACCGATGAAACCGGCCACATGGGCGATGCCGAACTCAAGGTGAAGGCGATCGAGGATCTCGACGAAAAGGTGGTCGGAACTCTGCTCGAAGGCCTCGGCGAGTACGGGCAGTGGCGTATCATGGCTTTGCCGGACCATGCCACGCCGGTATCGACGAGGACCCACTCGGATGATCCGGTGCCCTTCGCGATCATGTCCTCGGACGATTTTGCGAGAGCCGATGGGGCCGGCCGGGGTTACAGCGAAGCCGCGGCGGCAAGCAGTGGTGACAGTATCGAGCAGGGCCATACCTTGCTCGAGCAGTTCCTTGATATAGCTACGCGTGACGGGTGATAAGGGAGCACGCGAGCTTAGTTGTGGTGGCTGATATCCGATGAAGCGACGTAAGCTTTGGCAGATGATAACCGCATAAAGAACGCGGGCTACACCGGGCGATTGCTGCTGCCGCAGCGTAAGTTAAGTAGCGAGGGGTGATGACTGAGTATGGAACGTAATCTGGCGCTTGAACTGGTTCGCGTTACCGAAGCTGCAGCGTTGGCGGCGGCGCGAGAGAATGGCCGTGGCGACGAGATGGCTCCGGAGCGTTTGGCCTCCGAGGCCATCGGCAACGCTTTGTCCTCGCTGGCCTTGGTACAGGGCACCATCGTGGTCGGGGATCCGCAGCAACGCGAGGGCGATGTACTGGCCACCGGATCCCACATCGGGAGCGGTGGCGAAGTCGTCGATATAGCGGTAGATCCGTTGGAAGGCGGGGTCAGTTGTGCACTCGGCGGTCCCAACGCGATGTCGGTTACAGCTTTGGCCGATGAAGGCGGTTTCTTGCGAAGCCCCCCGCATACCTACATGGAGAAAGTCGCGACCATCGGGGCGGCGGCCGGGGCGGTCGACCTCGACAACTCTCCGGCTGAAAATCTCAAGAACTTGGCCGAAGTCTGCGGCTGCTATGTCGGAGATCTGACCGTAGTAATTCTCGACCGTCCGCGCCACGACGATTTGATCGATACCGTTCGCGCCGCCGGTGCACGCGTCAAACTGATTCCCCACGGGGATGTTTCGGCCGCGATGGCGGCGGCGCGCAAGGGCTCGGGCGTGGATCTGCTGATGGGAACCGGGGGTGCTTCGCAGGGAATACTGTCGGCGGCCGCGCTCAAGTGCATGGGCGGATTCATGCAGTGCCGTTTCGTGCCGCGTTCTCCTGCCGACAAGGACGCGCTCTATGAGTTCGGAATCCGCGATGCGGGCCGCAAATTGGGGCTCGAAGAGATGGCCGGCGGCAACATCATGTTTGCGGCCACCGGAGTCACCGACGGTGAGTACTTGAAGGGCGTGAAGTTCTTCAAGGGCGGCGCCGTAACCCACTCGGTGGTAATGCGCTCGGCCAGCAAGACCGTGAGATTGCTGGAAACCCATCACCGTTTCGATCGTGCACCCGATTACTGAGCAGGCTTGCGGCTACGAAGCGAGCTGCCGAGCGGATTTGCGGCTGCCCGGTGCATCCGACTACTGAACGGACTCGAGGCCGGCGAAGCCTACTACGGGCGTCTTTGCGTTTGCGAAGCGGAGCAGCGCGTAGTGCCGGCCGCCGCAAAGCGAACGGCCGGGCTGCCTTTGCCGCTGATTTCTCGCGTTGGTCTGCGCTGTAGTCCTTCGCTATACTCCGGCGCTATTCGAGCTTTTGAGGGGTCCGTGTTCGACCCGGGGCCGAGCCGCCGGGCTTGGCGCGAGCGGCACGGCCCGCGAGTTTTACCGAGCTTCATGAAGAATGTTTTGCCCATAGCCGGCGCGAAAGTGCGAAGGCACTGAGATGAGTAGTAGTAGCGGTGTAGCAAAGGCGCCTCGCGGTGCGCAGCGGCCGGCGCATTCGACGATCTCGGGTATGGAACTCGAGGAGTGCTACGGCCCCGCCGACGTTTCCCAGGATCCGGGACGTCCCGGCCGCTATCCTTTCACGCGCGGGGTCTACCCCAACATGTACCGGGGCAAGACCTGGACCATGCGGCAATTCGCAGGTTTCGGCTCGGCCGCCGATACCAATGAGCGCTTCAAGTACCTGCTTGCCCAGGGCAGCAACGGTTTGTCTACGGCTTTCGATATGCCCACTTTGATGGGCTACGACGCCGACTCCGAGCGCGCCGAGGGCGAGGTCGGGCGCGAAGGCGTGGCCGTGTCGACCATCGAGGACATGGAACGGCTCTTCGAGGGCATCAAACTCGATGAGATCACCACCTCGATGACGGTGAACTGTTCGGCTTCGATCCTACTGGCGATGTATCTGGTGGTGGGCGAGCGCCGCGGCTGCAAGCGCTCCGATATGGGCGGAACCATACAGAACGACATGTTCAAGGAGTTCATCGCCCAGAAGGAATGGATCTGCCCGCCCGAACCTTCGCTGCGCATAGTCACCGACATGATCGAGTTCTGCACGGCCGAAGTGCCGCGCTGGCATCCGGTGTCGATTTCCGGCTACCACATTCGCGAGGCGGGCTCGACGGCGGTTCAGGAGCTTGCTTTCACGCTTGCCGACGGCATCGGCTATGTGCAGGCGGCGGTCGAACGCGGTCTCGACCCCGACGAGTTCGGTCCGCGGCTTTCCTTCTTCTTCAACGTCCACAACGATTTCCTGGAGGAAGTCGCCAAGATTCGTGCGGCGCGCCGCCTGTGGGCAAAGATCATGCGCGAGCGTTTCGGTGCCAAGACCGACCGTGCTTGCCTGATGCGCACCCACGCCCAGACCTCGGGGGTCTCGCTGACCGCACAGCAGCCGCTCAACAACGTGGTCCGGGTTACCGTTCAGGCCCTAGCCGCAGTCATGGCCGGTGTTCAATCGCTGCACACCAATTCGCTCGACGAGACCCTGGCCCTGCCTTCCGAGGAAGCGGTGACGGTGGCCTTGCGTACCCAACAGATTCTGGCCGCAGAGTCGGGAGTGACCAACACCGTGGATCCTTTGGGCGGGAGTTATGCGATCGAAGCCCTGACCGAACGCATGGAGGCGGAAGCCCAGGCCTATATCGACAGGATCGACGAAATGGGCGGTATCGTGCGCGCTATCGAGCTGGGCTTTCCGCAAAGCGAGATTGCGGACGCGGCCTACGAGTTTCAGTTGGCGACCGATTCCAAAGACTATGTTACGGTAGGCGTCAACGGCTACACCATGGATTCGCAGGCCCACGACCTAGAGATCTTGAAGATCGATAGCAATCTCGAACGTGAGCAACGCGAGCGGGTCGTAGCCTTCAAGGTTGCACGCAACGCGGCGGAAGTTAAGTCGTGTTTGTCCGCGTTGCGAGACGCGGCGCGTTCGGGAGCCAACCTGATGCCGCCTTTGCTGCGGGCCGTAGACTGCGGATGTACGGTGGGTGAAGTTTCGGACATTTATCGTGAGGAGTTCGGGGTCTACCGGGATCCCGGGACCATCTAGCAACAGGGGAATACTCTTGTCGGAAAACGCCATAAGAATTCTCGTCGCGAAGCCGGGGCTCGACGGCCACGATCGCGGTGCCAAGATCATCGCCCGCGCGCTGCGCGATGCGGGTTTCGAAGTAATCTACACGGGTTTGCACCAGACCCCGGAGATGATCGCCGAGGCGGCGATTCAAGAGGACGTGGACTGCGTGGGGCTGTCGATTCTTTCCGGCGCGCACATGACTCTGTTTCCCAAGGTGCTGCAACTGCTCAGAGAAAAGGGTGCCGACGATGTGCCGGTGTTCGGCGGCGGCATCATTCCCGACGAAGATATCGACGAACTCAAGCAACTCGGCGTGCGCGAAGTGTTCACGCCCGGGGCCAGCACCGAGGACATCGTCGATTGGATAAGGCGTGAGATCTTGCCGCTGGCCTGAACGCCACGGTGCCGGCCTGGACTTCCGTAGCTTGCTGGGTAGTCCGTGCCAATGCCTGACAACCGGCCGCTGTCGCCAATGGTTTCGCGCGCAGGCGGCCACATACCCTAAAACACACCCGGAGGAAGCAATTGCCTAAAGCAGTCATCGTAAGTGCAGCTAGAACAGCCATTGGAAGTTTCGGAGGCTCGCTGGCCGATACGCCGGCGCCCGAGTTGGGTGCGGCGGCGGTCAAGGAAGCCTTGTCTAGAGCCAAGACCGACCCGGCCTCGGTGGACGAAGTAATCCTCGGCAACGTGCTCACCACCAATCTTGGCTTGAATCCTGCCCGCGTCGCGGCCTTGAAGGGGGGTGTTCCCAAGGAAGTCCCGAGCTTTACCATCAACAAAGCCTGCGGTTCGGGTCTTAAAGCCGTGGCACTGGCCGCGCAATCGATCATTTGCGAAGACGCGGAAGCCGTGGTGGCCGGTGGCATGGAGAACATGACGGCGTCGCCCTATGTGCTGGCCAAAGCTCGCTACGGATACCGTATGGGCCCCGACAAGATCATCGATTCGATGATTGCCGACGGCCTGAGCTGTCCGATTACCTTGACCCACATGGGCGTGACCGCCGAGAACATAGCCGCGAAATACGGCATAACCCGCGATGCGCAAGACGCCTTCGCGCTGGCCAGCCAGCGCAAGGCCGGGCATGCGCAAGAATCCGGGGCTTTCGACGAGGAAATCTTCACGCTCGAAATAGCTCAGCGCAGGGGTGACCCCAAGCTGTTCAACACCGACGAGTTCGTGCGCCCCGATACCACGCCGGAGAAGCTCGCCAAACTGCGCGCCGCGTTCAAGAAAGACGGGACCGTGACCGCCGGCAACGCCTCGGGAATCAACGACGGTGCGGCGGCGCTCGTGGTGATGTCCGAGGACCGGGCCAAGGCCGAAGGGCTCGACGTTTTGGCTACGGTACGCGGCTGCGCGAGTGCCGGTGTCGATCCGGCGATAATGGGCATGGGCCCGTGGCCGGCTTGCGAGAAGCTGCTCGCCAATAGCGGCGTGGACAAAGACGACATCGCCTTGTGGGAACTCAACGAGGCTTTCGCGGCGCAATCGCTCGGGGTGCTCGAAGAACTCAAGCTCGACCCCTCCAAAGTCAACGTGAACGGCGGTGCGATCGCGATCGGCCATCCTATCGGTTGCAGCGGTGCGCGAGTGCTCACGACCCTGCTCTACGCGATGAAACACCGCGACGCGGCCCTCGGCGTTGCATCGTTGTGCATCGGCGGCGGCCAGGGCATCGCGATGCTCGTCGAGCGCGCCTGACCCGAGCGGAGCTGATACAGGTGAGCCTGACACGAGTGCGCCTGACGTGAGCGGAGCTGGTGCTAGTGCGACTGATGCGAGTGCGCTTGACCCGAGCGGAGCTGATACCGGTGAGCCGGACACGAGTGCGCCTGACATGAGCGGAGTTGACACGAGTGCGCCTAGCACGAGGGCCTGACATGAAAATCTGGCGCCGCACGCTGACTATCGTGCGGCGCCTGCTCATTCCGGCTCTACGAGACTATGGTTGATCTGCCAAGACGCATCGTTTCTTTGGTCCCGAGTCTCAGCGAAACGGTCGTGTTTTTCGGCTTGCTCGACCGTTTGGTAGGGCGCAGCGACTACTGCGTGGAGCCGGCAGATTCGATAGCGATGGTCGAGAGCCTAGGCGGGACCAAGAATCCGAACGTCGAGCGCATCATCGAGCTGGCGCCGGATCTGCTGCTTCTCAACAAGGAGGAAAACCGCATCGAGGATTTCCGGCGTTTTCGTGATGCCGGTCTACGAATCCATGCGAACCATCCCCGCAGCGTATCCGGCGCCGTCGACGCGATAATGGAGCTGGGAGAGATCCTCGGTGTCGTGGAACGAGCTGGGCGGCTTGCCGCTGCTTGCCGGGCGGCCCTGCGGCGTTGCGAAATGGCGCGCAGCACCGCCGCCGCGCCCAAGCGAGTGTTCTGCCCGATCTGGCGGCGGCCCTGGATGACGTTTTCCTCGCGCAGCTATGTCGGAGATGTGTTGGTGCAGACCGGCTATCTCAATGTATTCGGTTTGCGCAAAGGGCGTGATTTCTTCGAGGTAAGTCTGGAAGAGGTGAGAGCTGCCGGTGTGGAGTTACTGTTGCTGCCGGACGAACCTTTCGATTTCACCGAGGATCATCTCCGCGAACTGAGAGAGGCAGGGATCGACGCTCCCGCCGTCTGCTTCGACGGGAAGGATCTCAGTTGGTACGGCCCGCGCATCCCCGAGGCTCTCGACCGCTTGCGACTCTTGCGACGAGGTTTCACGAATAATGCGGGTTAAGAGACTCGCTAGTGAGCAGCGCTATCGGACAGGCAGGATCTGCTGGTGTGCTGTACGCATATTGACTAGATGGTCATAGGTGACTAGTATCTGGTCATGAGAAGCGTCGGTACAGCCGATCTAAAGGCTCACCTAAGTGCACACCTGCGCGCGGTTCGTGGCGGAGAAACTATAACGGTCTTGGATCGGCGCGAGCCGGTCGCTCTTATCATTCCCGTTTCCAAGCCTGGGGCCGAGATCGTTGTTCGCCGGGCGCTTAGCTCTTTGCGCGATATAGAGCTTCTGCCGCCCGTTGCTGCTCGAGGAGATGTGTTGGAAGATTTGACTGCCGAGCGCAGCGACAGACTGTGACGACATATGTCGATTCTTCGGTGCTTTTACGAGTCGTACTTGGACAGCCCGACAGCTTAGAGTCGTGGAGCGAAATTACCACTGCGGTCACTAGCGCTTTGACTGAGGTGGAGTGTTTGAGAACCCTCGATCGCCGTCACCGTCGCGGCTTGCTCGCCGAAGAGGAACTTCCAGCCCGGCGCAACCTTCTCATTCGCTTGCTCGAAGCCATGGAGCGTGTCGAACTCACAAGCAATATCTTGCAGCGCGCCGCCGACCCGTTTCCGACGCCGCTAGCCACGCTCGACGCGATACACTTGGCCACCGCCCTTTTGTATGCTCGCGCTCAATCCGTCTCGTTAACCGTTGCCACTCATGACCAAGAACTTGCGGCCGCAGCGCAGGCTACAGGTTTAATGGTAATCGGTGTTTGACGTAACGAGTTCGTCCGCGAGGTAGCGTAGAGGGTGAAACAAATTCTTTCGGTGGCCCCCGGTGTCAGGGAAGATACCGCCTGAGTTGAGCGCGTAGGACCGCAAGGCCATGCGCGGCGCATAGCGGGGCGGTAGGAATCCGTACAGATTGAAATATTCAAGAGAATTCCGTTCGCAGATGGTGGGACGCCGTCGGGTCCCGGTGCCAGCAGCGCATGTTCATTGGCGCAAGAAGTTGGAGTGCACCAGGCGACGCTCTCGCGCTGGAAGCGCGAGGCGAGTAGCCTCGGATCGATGAGAGGCAAGAGAAGGTCTTCATCATCAACGAGAACAGGTGCCGGCCAGTGGCCCAAGGACCGAGCGGCGCGCAACAAGCTCCGGCTTCTCAATGAGGCGAGCGCTCTGAGCGGCGAGGAGATCGGCGCGTTTCTTCGCCGCGAGGGTATACATGAGGCGGACCTGGAGCGTTGGCGCGCGAGTTCGCTAGAGGGGCTCTCGGGCGACGTGGTTGCATCGGATACCTGCCCATCGATCGCAACGGTGCCAATTCGTTCTTCCAACTCGTCAGCCGGCGCTACGAGCGGGGGCCGATGATTCTTATGACCCTGCAGAGTTCGTAGCACTTGTCGTGTGCTATGCAGCATTTCTTGGTACAAGGATTTGCATTAAGTGCCCCGGCCGGCTTGCTGCACACTTTGTCTTGGTCAGGACTTCCGGGCCAGAGGTTGCCGTTCAACGGCCATCTGTCTATGGCGAGCAGGTGCCGGATAACGTCAATCACCCAACGGGGATCCACGGCCGTCCATCCCAACGAATCCATTCGCGATAGCGGTGTGCCCGTAAGGTAGGCCTTCGGGCGGACATTGAAGGCCCGGTCGGTGCTTGGGTCGTAGGCTTGCCGCTGACGGAGAAGAAGCCCGGTCTCCGCATCTACGTACTGCCCCGGAAACCTCAGGTTCATCGTCACCGTAGCGGTGATGCTCACCACCTCCCCGAAAGGTCGTGCAACCGGCCAACGGCGAGCAGTGTGACGACGGCAACACTGCGGACATGGACGGCTGTTCGCGTAACTGTAAGAACGAGGCGGTGCAGGGTAAGACCGAGAGAAAGTGCATAGGCGCCCTCAACAAGGCCGGTGCCGGCGTGTTTCGAGCCCTGGGGAAAGAGAGCCTCATTTGCATCGTTAGCTTCGCCAAGGGCAAATCTACTGATGCGCAAGCTTGTGTGACTGCGGACGCCAAAGGCCGCATGGCGAAGGCCAAGGCCGTAACGGAGAAGCTGTCTAACGCCTTTTGCTCGACCGCACCAAGCTTCGGCTATACGAATGCTGCGGCGATCAACTCCGCCGCCGGACAAAACGGGCTTGGCCTATTTGCAGACATATTCGGCGCCGATCTCAATACGGCTATGATGACGGCGGCCGCCAATCCGGTGGCCGCGGCGTGCCAGATCGTGGTGGCGAAGCGCTGGGAAATCCTCGCGACCCTCCAGTTCAAGGAGTTCCTGGCGTGCAAGAAAAGTGGACTGAAGGCCGGGACAGTGGTTTCCGCCGCTACCTTGGAAAATTGCTTCGATGCGATCGATACGGACGGGAAGGGGAAGATCGCAAAATCCCTGCGTAAACTCGGTTCGATCCTGGCCAAGAAATGCGGCGCCTTGGATCTGAGCACGGCTTTCCCTGCGGGCTGCGCCGGCCGGTTGCCCCTGGAAAACTGCATAGGCGAGCGTGTTCGCTGTCGCGTATGCCTGAGTATCAACGCCGTGGACGGACTCAGCAAGGACTGCGACATCTTTGATGACGGTTTGAGTAACGCTAGTTGCGGCCCCTGAGCGCGGTCCAATTTCCGCTTTGTTATCGAGGCCTGTGTAGTTTGCTGAAGCCGCTCGGCTTGGCAGTTCCGAAATCGCGGCCGAATTGTGCACATGTGGGCCTTCGGGCTGTGGATAAGTGTGTGTCGAAGGGCTTGGGCGTGACGTTTTGTGTCCCCTTGCGTGGCCGCTTCGATCGGCCTGTGTTAGTTAACCGAGAAAGCTTTACGGTTAACTCGCATTATTAGTGAAACCTCGTCGCGAGAGTCGCAAGCGCCCGTGAGATTGGCCAGATCGGCCCAAGCGCAGCGATGAGGTCCGCAGGCGTACTAACACTACGTCGAGGGCCGAAAAGTGGTGAGCCGCGAGCCGGCGAGCGGCGAACGGGCCGAGATTGCGGGCGATTACGGCTCGGAGCAGAGGTTTCATGAATAATGAGCATTGCGGTGGAAGCATCGTGGAAGCGTAGCTGTGCCGGCGGGTAGGGCAGCGGCGCGCCGCGTGCGCGACAGGAGTGCCGGCGGCGTAGAGCAAACGCTAGCGGCATCGTCGGGAGCATCGCAGGCTGCACCGCAGGCTGCATCACAGGGTGCGAAATAGCAGTTGCCATGGAAGAGCGTCAATATCTACCGACTAGGATTCCCCCTCACAGCATCGAAGCTGAAGAATCGATAATCGGTGCGGTGTTGCTCGACAACGAAGCCTTCGACCGTATCGCCGACGCGATTTCAGCCGAGGATTTTTATGTGGAACGCCATGCGCGTGTATTTGCCGCGATGACCGTTCTGGCCGATCAATCCCGTCCGATGGACGTGGTTACGGTCGGCGAGAAGCTGAAACAAAGCGGTGAATTACAGCGCATCGGTGGCATGGCCTACCTGATTGAACTGACCGAACGCATAGCCACGGCGGCCAACGTAGAGCACTACGCACGCATCGTCAGAGACAAAGCGGTGCTGCGGCGCCTGATCCGGGTTTCCACCGGCATCATCGAAGAGTCATACATGGCTCAAGACGACTGTGGCGAGATCGTAGACCGGGCCGAGCAAGCGGTTTTCGATGTGTCGAACAACGCCATGCGCTCGGCCTTGGTCAAGCTCGATCAGTTGATTCCGCCTACCGTTCGCCACATCGAGGCCCTGTTCGAGCGCAAGGAAGAAGTAACCGGTGTGCCGACCGGTTTTCGCGAACTCGACCGCATAACGGCAGGTTTCCAGCCTTCGGATCTGGTGATTATTGCCGGCCGTCCCAGTATGGGAAAGACCGCTTTCTGCTTGAACGTAGCCGAGTATGCGGCCATGAAGGCGGGTATCGGGGTGGCGATTTTCTCCTTGGAGATGGCCAATGAGCAACTGGTCCTGCGTATGCTTTGCTCCCAGGCCGAACTCGATAACTCCAAGGTCCGCACGGGCCATCTAAGCGACCGTGACCTGAAGAAACTGGCGCTTACCGCCGGCGGGCTCGGCACCGCACCCATATACATCGACGATGCTCCCTCGCAAAACGTGAACGAGATCAGAGCCAAGGCGCGGCGTCTAAAAAACGACAAGAGCGCCGATCTCGGCCTGGTGATCGTTGACTATCTGCAGTTGATGCGCGGCAACTCTTCCCGCGAGGGCAGGGACAACCGCGAGCAAGAAATTTCGACGATCTCGCGTTCGCTAAAGGCCTTGGCCAAGGAACTCGGCGTTCCGGTGATAGCGCTGTCACAGTTGAACCGGCAGGTTGAGCTACGCGCGGACAAGCGCCCGCTGATGGCGGATCTGCGTGAATCCGGTGCGATCGAACAGGATGCCGACGTTATCGGTTTCATCTACCGAGACGAGGTCTACAATCCCGACAGTCCGGATCAGGGTATTGCCGAGATCATCATTGCCAAGCAGCGCAACGGGCCGATCGGCAATGCCAAGGTGCAGTTCGACCGGCAGTTCGCGCGTTTCAGCGATCTGTCCTACCGCGATGACCCCACCGACTATGGTGATATCGGCGAACCGTCTTACTGAGGGTCAGGCCTGATTTGGCGGTAGGCGTGCTGGTAGCTGAGGACGAGCTCCTCGATGTTGCTGCATTCTTCGATCTCTCGAATCATGGCAACCGAAGCGGCGCCGGCCCGCCAGGCCTTGGGCGCACGGCTGAGATCGAGGCCGCCGATGGCGACGACGTCGAGGCTGCTTGCAGCGCAGGCTTGCGCCAGCGCGTCGATTCCGCGCGCACGGCGCACTCCCGCCTTGGTGGCGCTTTCGAACACCGGTCCGAAACCGAGGTAATTCGCGTCTTCATCGCAAGCCCTCGCTGCTTCCTCTACGCTGTGGGTGGAATAGCCGATAATGGCATCATGGCCGAGTATCTTGCGTGCCTCCGCCACGGGCAGGTCCTGGTCGCCTAGATGCGCGCCGGCGGCTCCGCACGCGGCGGCGATATCGCAGCGGTCGTTGATGATCACGCGGCAGCCCAGCGGCCCGGCCTGTGCAATCAGGGTTTTTCCGCAGTCTACGAAAACTCTGTCGGGCAAGTTCTTGACGCGCAGTTGGAGTAGTTCTACGCCCGCTGCGGCAAGCTGCAGTGCGCGGCTCAGGGCTTGTTCTACGGCTTCGCCGGGCGCAGTGGGTCCCTCGACGTTGACGATAGGGTAGAGGAAGGGAAGCTGGGTCATGCTCTCTAGTCGTTGCTGCGGGGGCCGGGTAGGGAGATCCCGTGGTCGGTGATCTTCTTGCGCAGCGTGTTGCGGTTTATTCCCAGTATGTCGGCGGCCTTTAGTTGGTTGCCGCCGGTGTGCTCGAGCACGGTTTCGATCAGGGGTTTCTCGACCATCGACAGCGTTCGTTCGTAGAGGTCTCCGGGGAAGCTGTCGCCGAAACCGCGAAGGTACTCGGCTACCTTTAACGCCAGCAGGTCGGCCATCGGCATCCCGGCGCTGATCGTGTCGACTCCGCTCCGGCCGCTTGGGCCCAGGGGAATGTCGCTTGCTGCCAGTATGCGGTTGGGAGTTAGGGCGGCCGCTCGCAGCAGTATGTTCTCGAGTTCGCGGACGTTTCCGGGCCAGTCGTGTGACAGCAGCAAGGCCATGGCTTCCTTGGAAACGCCTTCAACCTCCACGCCGCCTTCGGCTTTCATGCGCGAAACGAAAAAGTCGACCAGCAAGGGAATGTCCTCGCGGCGCTCGCGCAAGGGCGGCAACTCCACTACCACCACTTTGAGCCGGAAGTAGAGGTCTTCACGAAAGCGTCCCGCCGCGACTTCCTTTTCCATGGTCTTGTTGGTCGCGGCGATGATGCGGCAGTCGGCCGGCAACAACTCGCGCCCGCCGACTCGGCAGAATTCGCGCTCCTGCAGCACGCGCAGAAGCTTGGCCTGCAGCGCCTGCGGCATGTCGCAAATCTCGTCCAGGAACAAAGTGCCGCCGCCGGCCTGCTCGAACTTGCCGGCGTGCCTTTCGGTGGCGCCGGTGAATGCGCCCCGTTCATGGCCGAACATTTCGCTTTCCAGAAGGTCGGCAGGTATCGCGCTGCAGTTCACCGCGACGAAAGGCCCGTCGCAGCGCTCCGAGTAGGCGTGGACGGTTTGCGCGATGATCTCCTTGCCGGTTCCGCTTTCACCTTGAATCAGCAGCGTTGCCGGACTCGCCGCGATTCGCCCGATGATCTTGTAGATCTCCTGCATTGCCGGAGACCGCCCGACCAGTTTGGTCCTCGCTGCGATTCCGCCGTCGCTGTCCGGTGCGGTGTCCTGGTGCTCGGCGGCAGCACGGCGGGTCAGCTTGCGCCCGGACATGACACGCTTGGCCGCGGCGGTGACAGTGTCGAGGTCGAAGGGCTTCGTTACATAGTCGTAGGCACCACGCTTGGTGGCTTCGATGGCGTTGGCCACCGTCGCCTTGCCGGTGATGATGATGATGTCGGTGGGCAGCTTCTGCTCGACTACCGCTTGCAATATACCGAAGCCGTCGATGCCGGGAAGGTTTATGTCTACGTAAGCCAGAGCCACGTTTCCGGCTGCCAACACCTGTAGGCCGCTTTCCCCGTCTTCCGCGGTCTCTACCTCGAAGCCCTCGTCTTCGAGCGCGTCGGCGATTATTCTGCGAATATCACTTTCATCGTCGATGACGAGTATTTTTTCAGAACTGCTCATAGTTTCTATACGGAACTTCTATACGTAGCTTGGGTATGGGCCTTTTATACCTAGCCTCTATACGTCTATACGGATGGATCACCGTTGTCGTCAGGGCCATCCTGGCAATCCCCTGCCGCAGTGGCCGTGGCCACGGGCAACAATACTCTGAGTAGGGCGCCGCCACCCTCCGCGTTTTCGGCCTCGATGGTGCCACCGTGGGCGTTGGCGATGCTTTGGGCCACCGCCAGCCCCATGCCATGGCCACCTTCGGTTTTGGAGAACAGCGGAGAGAACATGTGTGCCAGAGTTTCTTCGTCGAGGCCGCGACCTTGGTCGACGACTTCCACGGCCAGGAAACGCAGGCGTTCGGACTGTCTCTCTACATAGTAGCCGTGTTCCATTCGAGTAAGTATGCGCAATTCGCTCTTGCCTTCGGGGCTTGCGGCAATGGCGTTTCTCAAGATGTTGAGCATCAGTTGTTCGAGCTGGCCGCTGTCCGCGAGCACGTCGGGAAGGCTGGGATCGAAGGATTGAACCACCTCTATCCCGGCTCTGGCCAGCGCCGGCTCCTCGAGTAGCAGAACTTCGCGCAGCACTTTGTGGATGTTGACCCGCCGGCGTTGCGGGGCCGGCGCTTCGAGCATCATCAACGAATTGGCGAGTTCTGCCATGCGGTCGGCTTGGCGCACGATCATCTCGGTGTAGTCGTGCAGTTTGCTGCCGGGCTCGAGTTTGCGGCCGAGAATCTGTGCCGCTCCACGAATTCCGGACAAAGGGTTGTTGAGTTCATGGGCCACCGAGGCGACCAGGCGGTCGAGATCGGCCAATCTTGCCCGCGCTTCGTTTTGCTTGCTGAGACTGGCGCGTTGGGCGAGATCGTGGAGGCACAGGACCAGCGCTCGGGTTTGCCCGTCCTGGTCGCGCATTCTGAACGCCTCAGCCAACACTTGGTGGCAAAGCGCTCCCGTACCTACCGATCCCTCCATGCGTAAGTTGTCTTCCTCGCTTTCGGTGAGCCTTGCGAGCAGTTGTGATATCCATGGGGAATCGCTCAAGATTTCATCTAGGCGGCGGCCCAGGATCGATCCGCGGGCGCTTCCCAGCAAAGCTTCCGCGGCGGGGTTCAAGTAGACGATTTCGCCGCTCGTGGAAACCACCAGCAGGGATTCGAGCAAGCTGGCGACGATCATTCCCGGATCGACGGAAAACTCGCCTTCACTCACCTTGTTCCGCAGCGTTGCGATTGAGCTTGTTCGATCTCGCCAAGAGGGCACGACGAATGCTAACATGGCGCCGCTTTGGGCCGAAACCGTGGCCGGGCTGGTGCCTGTAGGGCGCAACACAGGCCGGGAAAGTACCTGGGCACGGAAGTACCTGGGCACGGAAGTAGCTGGGTACAGAAATACCCGAGCGATGAAGTACGTGGGCAGAAGTAGCTGGGTACAGAAATACCCGAGTACAGAAGTAGCCGAGAACAAGGGAGCTGCAGTTGTTTAGAATAGGGGAAGGCTACGATAGCCACAGACTCGTCGAGGGCCGCGCTTTGCGCATAGCCTGTGTCGAAGTGCCGGCCGCGTTTGGTTCTCTTGGCCATTCCGATGGTGATGCTGCCGCCCATGCAGTCTGTGACGCCTTGCTAGGATCGCTTGCTCTCGGGGACATCGGAACGCATTTCCCACCCGGGGAGCAGCGCTGGGCAGGGGTGGATTCTCGCGTATTTCTGCGCGAGGTCTCTGCCATGCTCGAGGCGCGCTCGGTGCGACTGCTAAACGTCGATGTCACCGTGATCATAGAGAAACCGCGTCTAGCCCCGCACATAGCCGCCATGCGCGAAGCTTTGGCCGAGGCGCTCGGCTGTAGTGTCGAGGCCGTGTCGGTCAAAGCCAAAAGCGGCGAAGGTTTGGGCCCAGTGGGACGCGGCGAGGCGGTGGAAGCCCGCGCAGTGGCGTTGGTAGAGGTTCTCGAACCCGTATGATCCCTGCGCCGTTTTGCCGGCGGTACTGCCTTCGGCTTGCGTGAGATAAGCCGGGGATCATTGCACGGTCGCGCCGTAACTTTGACGCGGCAAGCTTTGACTGCTTATCCGGCGCGTGGTTGATTCCCGCGATGGCGGAGATACGCACCAGATTCGCTCCCAGCCCCACCGGCCACCTGCACATCGGCGGCGCGCGCACGGCTTTGTTCAACTACTTGTATGCGCGCCGCAAAGGCGGACGTTTCCTACTGCGTATCGAGGATACCGACCGGCGGCGCTCCGAGCAGCGCTATGTGGACGCGATCCTCGAAAGCATGGAGTGGCTGTGCCTCTACTATGACGAGGGGCCGTTTTTCCAAAGCCGTCGCGGCGACTATTACCGTGAGATCGTAGAAAAACTCTTCGCCGCCGGCCACTGCTACTACTGTTTTTGCAGTCCCGAAGAGCTTGATGCCAAGCGCGAGGCCGCTCAAAAGCAGGGCCGCAAAGCGCTCTACGACCGCAGTTGCCGGGCTTCGGCGCGCAAGCCCCAGGCCGGAGAGTCCCCGGTAGTGCGTTTTCGCTCTCCGGTGGAAGGCTTGACTGCGGTGGACGATCTGGTGCGCGGCCGGGTGGTCTTCGACAACAAGGAACTCGATGATCTGATCTTGCTCAGATCCGATGGCACCCCGACCTTTCATCTAGTGGTGGTAGCCGACGATCTCGACATGGGAATCACCCATATCCTGCGTGGAGAGGACCATCTGAGCAATACGCCCAAGCAGATTCAGATCTACCGTGCGCTCGATGCCGTGCCGCCGCGCTACGGGCACATGCCTTTGATCGTCGGTGCAGACCGTGCGCGCCTGTCCAAACGCCACGGTGCTACTTCGGTGCAGGCCTACCGTGAGCAGGGTTTCCTTCCCGAGGCGGTGCTTAATTATCTGGCCCGTCTCGGCTGGTCGCACGGCGACCAAGAGATATTTTCACGCGAGCAACTCTGCGAACTTTTCGACATCTCAGAGGTGGGTAAAGCCGCCGCAGCCTTCGACATGGAGAAGTTCGCCTGGGTTAATTTCCAGCACCTCAAACAAAGCGACCCCAAGGATCTAGCGCGGCAGGTCACGCCTTTTCTCGAGCAGCGCGGGTGCAGCGTCTGCGACCAGCAATATTTATCGGCGGTGGTGGCGCTTTTGCGCGAGCGCGCGCACACCCTGGTCGAGTTGGCCGAAGCTGCGGAGTTCTTCGTGGTTGAAGAGTTGGAATACGACGCCAAAGCCGTCGCCAAGTTTCTCGAGGAAGAGTCTTTGGAAAAAATCCGTGAGCTGGCCGCCGCCCTCGAGGGGCTGGACAGATGGAGCCACGACGACATCGAAGCGGCGTTTCACCGCATACTCGACAAGCATGGGCTCAAGCTCGGCAAGCTCGCGCAGCCGGTTCGTGTGGCGTTGAGCGGCGGCACCGTGAGCCCCGGAATCTTCGAGGTCTGCGAAGTTCTTGGCCGGGCGCGAACCATAAGCCGGCTACGGCAATGCTGCGAGCAGCTAGAGTCCGGAACCCTGAAGCTGCGGTCCTGACCGCTGCGGTCTATTTCAGCCTACGCGTTACTTTAGTCTGCGCGGCTACTGAGTAGGTTCAAGGCCGAGCCCGCCTTGAACCAAGCTATGTGATCGTCGTTCATGGTGTGTTCGAGGACCACGTCTTCCTCGCTGCCATCGCTGTGGTGCAGGCGGGCGGTAAGCGGCTTGCCGGGAGCGATGTCGAAAACGTCAAGCAAGGAAATCTCGTCGTCGGCGCGGACTTTTTCGTAATCATCCGGATTCTTGAACCTGAGCGGCAGCACTCCCTGCTTCTTCAAGTTCGACTCGTGTATGCGTGCGAAACTCCGCACTATCACCGCCGCGGCACCCAGCAGGCGCGGACTCATGGCCGCGTGCTCGCGGCTGGAGCCTTCGCCGTAGTTTTCGTCGCCGACCACTACCCAGCGCCGTCCGGCCGCTTTGATCGCCCGGGCCACGTCGGAAGTACGCTGGCCTTCTTCGCCGCTGATGGGGTTGGTGGTGGTTCCTCTTTCTCCGGTCCCGGCGCGAATGGCGCCGTTGAACATGTTGTCGCTGATGTTGTCGAGGTGTCCGCGGAAACGCAGCCACTGCCCGGCGGGGCTGATGTGGTCGGTAGTGGTCTTACCTTGGGTCTTGAGCAGTAAGGGCATGTGCTGGTACTCGTCCGCGGTAGGCGCCGCAAACGGCTCGAGCAGGGCGAGTCGTTCACTATCGGGGTCGACTTCGATCGTTACCGAGTCGGGATCGTCGGCAGGCGCTTGGTAGCCGCCCTGGGTACGAACGAATCCCTTCGGCGGCACCTCCGGCGCGGGTGCCGGAGCGTCGAGACTCACTTCACCATCGGGGCCTTCGATGCTGTCGCTCAGCGGGTTGAAGGATAGTTTGCCGGCCAAGGCCAGAGCCATGACAATTTCCGGACTGGCGATGAACGACAGGGTGGCCGGATTGGCGTCGTTTCGCCCCGGGAAATTACGGTTGAACGTACTTACGATGCTGTTGTTGTCGCCCTTGTTGATGTCGTCGCGCCGCCATTGCCCTATGCAGGGGCCGCAGGCGTTGGCCATCAGTGAAGCCCCGGCTTTCTCCAGAGTGCTCAACTGCCCGTCGCGCCGGATGGTCTCGCAGATCATATCGCTGCCGGGCGTGATGATGAGCTTGGTCTTGGCGCTCAAGCCCTTCGCCGCCGCCTGCTCGGCGACATCGCCGGCGCGGCAAATGTCTTCATAAGAGGAGTTGGTGCAGCTTCCGATCAGGGCCGCAGTCAACTCGTCGGGATAGCCTTCGGCGCTTACCGCTGCTGCCATCTGCGAGATCGGGCGGGCTAGGTCCGGCGAGTGAGGTCCGACCACGTGCGGTTCGAGAGTCGAAAGGTCTATCTCGATGACCTCGTCATAGTACTTGGCCGGGTCGGCTGCCGTTTCCGGATCGGCGCTGAGCAGATCGCGGCTGGCTTCGGCCAGCGCCGCGAGTTCTTTGCGTTCGGTAGCCTCTAGGTAAGTTTTCATGCGCAAGTCGTAGGGGAACACCGAGCAGGTGGCGCCGAGTTCAGCTCCCATGTTGCAGATCGTCGCCTTGCCGGTGCAGGAGATGCTTTCGGTGCCTTCACCAAAGTATTCGACGATGCGGTTGGTGCCGCCTTTTACGGTGAGTATTCCCAGCAGCTTCAAAATGACGTCTTTGGCGGCGGTCCAGCCCGACAACTTGCCGGTCAGTTTCACGCCGAGCGTGTAGGGTAGCAGCACCTCCAAAGGGAATCCCGCGAGTACGTCCACCGCGTCCGCACCACCTACGCCGCTGGCGCACATGCCGAGCCCACCGGCGTTCGGGGTATGGGAATCGGTGCCGATCATCATGCCTCCCGGGAAGGCGTAGTTCTCGAGAACTACCTGGTGAATGATGCCCGAGCCGGGCCCCCAGAAGCCAAGCCCGTACTTGGCGGCCGCCGACGAAAGGAACCCGTAGACTTCCGAGTTGAGCTTCTTGGCGTGGTCAGTATCGTCTTGGGCCCCCTGGTAGGCCTGGATGAGATGGTCGCAGTGAACGGTGGCCGGGACCGCCACTTCTTTACGCCCGGCCTGCATGAACTGAAGTAGTGCCATCTGTGCGGTGGCGTCTTGCAGGGCGACTCTATCCGGCCGCAACTCCACGTAGCTCTTGCCGCGCTCCAAGCCGGCCTGCTGAGGATTGTCGAGATGTCCGAGTACGATCTTCTGGGCCAGGGTGAGCGGACCGCATCCGCGTCCGCGCACGATTTCCAGCCTTTCGCGCATCTTTCGGTAAGCTTCGGTGACGAATTCCGGCGTACTTTCGATCCTGGGCATTCTTTGCGACTCCTTGAACTGAAATGAAACCCGCGGCCACTGCTCCTTCGACAATGTTTGTCGTCGGTGCGGCAGCGCGGCGGCAGGGCGGCAGACGCCGTTGTATTTCATGAACGCCATGCATTGTCAGGGGCCGCAGTGAGCGGGGCTGTAGTGAGCGGGGCTGTAGTGAGCAGGGGCTGCGACGATTCGGGCAGCAATGATTGACGTCGGCGCTTTGCGCGAGTAGAAGAGTGTCCCTGCGCCCCTACG
>JAJRWY010000146.1 GCA_024276575.1 Candidatus Binatota bacterium | reverse complement strand
ACTGTCGGCCTCGGCGCGGCCAACCCCGGGGGGGCGAGAGGCTGCGGTGCTGAACCCCTCCGGGACGCGGGATTCTGTGGAAGCTGCGGATTCGGCAAGGTCGCCTGCACGAGCCGGGATGCCTTAGCGTGTCCACGGGTACCGTGGCCTGCCGTACCGACGGGATCCTGCCGCGAACTCTGGCCTCGGCGCACGGGAGCGGGGCGTGTCACCGGTTTCGGCGACGTGCTGGTGAATGCCGACGCGAACCCCGGCAGCGGCCACGAGCCTCTATCACCGGGCTCTGCTAATGACTTTCAGTAGTCCCGCTTGACGCCGGGTTGGCAGCCCTTGCCGAATCGTCTTAAAAATACGAGTTTGTTCCTGGCAGTTCCGACGCAGCCCCGACCAAGGGCGTTGGTTCATGGCTGCTCGGGGAGCAAAGCGGGCGAATGTGGCCGAGTAGACGGCCTGTGATCGAGCCAAGCTGTGATCGGGTGAGGCCGTGAACGAGCCAAGCTGTGACCGAGCGATGCTGTGAACTGCGGCGCTGCGGCTACCAGCGGATGGACGTGTGGGGAGCGCGGGAAAAATCAAGGTTAACAGAGGCGGCGGGGGATGTGCTATGCCGCATTTTGGGGTCAAGCAGGGGAATGGAGGATAGAGGTGTCTGATCAGAGAGGGACCACTCTTCAGGACCATTTGGCAGCGTGTTGCGATGCGAACAAAGCCGAGCCCGGCTTGGCTAGGCTTTTGCTCGATGTGGCTGCGGTTTGTATCCGTATTTCAGGCGACGTGAACAAGGCCGGGCTTATCGATATTCTGGGCCTTACCGATAAGATCAACGTTCATGGAGAGGAGGTCAAGAAACTCGACCTCTACGCTGACGAGCTGATCATCGGCACCTTGCGGGAATCTGCTTCCGTCTGTGCGATGGGCTCAGAAGAGCGCGAAGACCTGATAGCGGGATCGGTGGCCGGTGAAATGAGCGACTACGTGATCTTGTTCGATCCGCTCGACGGCTCTTCCAACATAGATGTCAACGTTAGTATTGGAACCATCTTTTCGATCTACCGGCGCAAGTCGCCACAAGGTCCGGCTACGGTCGAAGACCTGACCCAACCCGGCCGCGACCAAGTTGCGGCCGGCTACGTCCTTTACGGATCGAGCACCATGCTCGTGTATTCGTTGGGCGACGGTGTTCATGGATTCACTCTGGATCCGCAGGAGCAAGTATTCCGCTTGTCGCACGCTTCTATCCAGGTGCCGGCGCGTGGCAAGATCTATAGTTGCAACGAGGCCTACACCCATTTCTGGGATCGTGGGACTTGCGACTACATCGCCTTTTTGAAAGATCCCGGCGGCGGCCCCGGCCACCCCTACTCGGGACGCTACGTGGGCTCGTTCGTCGCCGATTTCCACCGCAATCTACTCAAAGGCGGGATCTTCTTGTACCCCGCCGATCGCAAGAAACCGGGTGCCCTGCCCAAGGGTAAACTGCGCCTGATGTACGAAGCCAATCCCATGGCATACATAATCGAGCAGGCCGGGGGAGCTGCCAGCGACGGTAGCGCACGTATTCTCGATATACGTCCCGAAGGCATACATCATCGCGTTGCCCTGATCATCGGCAGCAGTGAAGACGTTCGCGAGTACGAAACGTTTTTCGAACAAGGCGGGGGGCCGGAATAACGTCGCATTGAAAGCGCTCATTCAAAGAGTGTCACGGGCCCGGGTGCGGGTCGGCGAGGAGACCGCCGGGGAGATCGGCGCCGGTTTGTTCGCTTTGGTGGGCGTCGGCCGCGAGGACGATGAATCCGATGCGTGCCTGCTTGCCGAGCGTAGCGTGCATCTGCGCATTTGCGATGACGGTGAGGGTCTTATGAACCTGTCGCTGCTCGACACGGGCGGTTCCCTGCTAGTGGTTTCTCAGTTCACATTGCTGGCCGACAGTCGGCGTGGGCGCCGCCCTTCGTTCGTTGCCGCTGCCCGCCCTGAAGTCGCCGAACCTCTAGTCGAGGCTTTCGCGTCCCGCGCCCGGGAACTTGGCGTGCGAACCGCGGGTGGGCGCTTCGGTGCCCATATGATGATAGAGATGGTCGCCGACGGTCCGGTTACGGTGATGCTCGACAGCAAGGAAAAACGCCGCGGCTGACCGCGAGGACTTACCCTGTGTTGAGGCACGATTCTCGAGAGTGTGCGAAGGATCGCTACGGTTTGAGCGGTGTGGTGTGCCGTTGCAGCGCTGCAAGCGGGAAACCCGGCGGGAGCGGCCGCTTTGAAGATCCGGCCTGGGCCTGCGGGAGAATTCGGTGACCGAGCGCGCGATACTTTCGATTGGTCCGCGTGCAATTCGTTTCGGCAAAGACGGCAATTGGTACGCCGACGACGAGATCATCAAGAACCCGCGCATTGCCAGGTTGTTTTCGCAGCATGTGCAAGCGGACGGCGAGGGCGGCTGGGTGATCGATGTGGGAGTCGACCGGCATCCGGTGGAGGTGGAGGACACTCCATTGGTCGTCAAGTCGGTGTCAGGTGACATCGATTCCGGCTTCCGGGTAAAGGCCAATGACGATGTGGAAAGCGAGTTGGACTGTTCGACTTTGACGGTCGGTCGCGAAGAAGTGCTCTATTGTGAAGTCGAGCGCGAGAGTCGCGGCCGCATGCGCGCAAGGTTCCTGCGCCCGCCCTATTATCACCTTACCGCTTTTCTCGAGAAACGAGATGGCGAACTGTCGTTGCCTTGCCGCGGCCGGTTATATCCACTTGTCCGTGAAGATGCGGCCGCCGGCAGTGAAGAGTGAAGACTGAGTGCCTGGCCTTTGAGAATCGTACTGCTCGAACCGGAGATTCCGCAAAATACGGGGAGCATTGCACGTCTTGCCGCCGCGACCGACACGGCGCTGGATTTGATCGGTCCTTTGGGATTCTCGCTCGAAGACCGCTATCTGAAACGCGCCGGGCTCGATTACTGGCCTTTCGTACAACTGCGAGTCTATGAGAGCTGGCGGGATTACTTGGACCGCAGTGTCAAGGCCGGCAGCGGCACCCCGCGCATCGTCGCGTTCTCGGCGCGTGCATCGCAGCCCTATACGCGTTGCCGTTTCAGTAGCGACGATCTACTGCTGTTCGGTAAGGAAACCAAAGGGCTACCCCGCGCCATTCTCAATGAATTGTCGGAGTCGCTCTATACCATCCCGATACAGAACAAGGGTGTGCGAAGTCTGAACTTGTCCAATGCAGTGTCGATCATCGTCTACGAAGCGCGGCGCCAACTCGGCCTGCTCGACTGACGGTCTGTTTCGGCGCGCCCATCCCAGAGCCGGCCCAGTTTACCCAGGCGATAGCGCGACCTCTGTTTTCCTGTTGCCAAGACGTCTTGTCCTGCCCGGCTGTCAGGTCCGCCCGGTTTACCCGGGCGATAGCGCGACCTCTGCTTTTCGGGGTGGCGGTGCGGCCCGGGTCTACAGTGCTTTCACCGCGGCCAATACTTCGTCGACGTGTCCCTTTACTTTGACCTTGCGCCACTGCCGGCGCAGCACGCCGTTTTCGTCGATGACGAAAGTGCTGCGTTCTACGCCCATGACTTTCTTCCCGTACATGTTCTTCTCTTTGATCACGTCGTAGGCTTTGCATGCCTTCTCTTCCGCATCGGAGAGCAGGTCGAAGGCGAATTCCTGTTTGGCCTTGAACTTTTCGTGTGATGCCGTCGAGTCCCGTGAAACCCCCAGGATCACGGCCCCTGCCCGCCTGAACTTGGCATGGGCGGCGCTGAAGTCGCGGCCTTCGAGGGTGCAGCCCGGCGTGCTGTCCCTGGGGTAGAAGTAGAGCACGACCTTGTTTCCTCGAAGATCCTTTAAGCGGATGGTCTTGTCGCCGGTTGCGGGAAGCTTGAAGTCGGGTGCTTTCTTGCCG
Source organism: Candidatus Binatota bacterium (assembly GCA_024276575.1). GTDB lineage: Bacteria > Desulfobacterota > Binatia > UBA1149 > CAITLU01 > JAJRWY01. The sequence goes on along the minus strand of JAJRWY010000146.1, from coordinate 16,662 downwards.
ATTGCTGCTGTGGCCATGGCTTTGTTGTAGTAGACGATGCGCGCGAGTCAATTCCACCGGGCCGCAGGCAGTGACAGTATTCTTCATTCTTCCTTTCCCCGGTCAATCTTCGAAGATCTCATCGGGGAACTCTACGATTTTGTCTCCCAAGGCCAGCACCAAGAAGCGCTGTATCTCGTCGGCGATGCTCTGGCTGTTGCTAAACAGCTCCGGTCCGCTTTCGATCTCTACGCGCGCAAGCCTAACGGCGCTTCCTTCGGCGAAGCTCTTCGTGTGCGCAGTCTCTACGCGGCTGTTGCCGTGAGCCGTAAAGATCAACGTGGGTGGGCCCGGTGAGGACGCGGTGGGCGGCTCGAAATCGATTCCGTCCTCCAGGTCTTCGATGAGCTGCGCGGCTTCCGTGCTAGCGCCGGCATCGAGGTCCGGGTGCAGTGTACGCAGGGTATCGGCTGTACGCGCCGTATGCATGGTATGAGAGGTACGCGGTTGTGCAGAGCCGAAGCCCAGTATCCGGCCTAAAGAGGCAAGAAGGCTGCTGCGCTTGCGGCCCTGGGGAGTTGGCAGTTGGGATGGGGAGCAGGGTGACAGCAAGGCCATGGCAATTATCTTCTTCTGCCCTTCGCTGGGCAGGCTCAGCGTCATTGCGGCTCCGAGGTCTGAAGCCAGGATTACCACCTGGTCTTCGAGTGCGTCGATGACACGGGAGGCCCGGTCGATCTGGTCCTGCCATCCGGCGTCGCGCCCAGGCTCCGGGACTTCGGAGCCACTGCCATGCAAGCTCGGCGCCGAGTCCTGCGGCAGGTCCGGAGACGGGTGCCGGGACGGGTTCTGCGGCAGGTCCGGAGACGGGTGCCGGGACAGGTTCTGCGGCAGGTCCGGAGACGGGTGCCGGGACAGGTTCTGCGGCAGGTCCGGAGACGGGTGCCGGGACGGGTTCTGCGGCAGGTCCGGAGACGGGTGCCGGGACAGGTTCTGCGGCAGGTCCGGAGACGGGTGCTGGGACAGGTTCTGCGGCAGGTCCAGAGACGGGTGCTGAGACAGGTTCTGCGGCAGGTCTCGGGACATGTCCCGAGACGGGCCCGGAGGCAGGCCCCGCGGTAGGAAATAGATCTCCCAGCCCCGATGGGCCAGCGCCGAGGTCAAGGGGCGCCACTGCTCGAAAGATTGAAACAACCCCGGCAGCACCAGCATCGCAGCTTTGTAACGAGGCGCTTCGGGAGCCTCGAAGTCGAGCAACTCCCCGCCGATGGTCGCGTTAACCCGCATTATTCATGAAACCTCTGCTACGAGCCTCAATCGCCCGCGATCTCGGCCCGTTCGCCGCTCGCCGGCTCGCGGCTCACCACTTTTCGGCCCTCGACGTACTGTTAGTACGCCTGCGGGCCTCATCGCTGCGCTTGGGTCGATCTCACGGGCGCTTGCGACTCTCGCGACGAGGTTTCATGAATAATGCGGGTTAGGCATGCGTTCAAACCTAGCCCTCATCGCCGCCGAAAGCTTGCGTGGCGTGCGTGGCCCTGGCGTGCGTGGGCCCCCCTGGCGTGCGTGGCCCTGGCGTGCGTGGCCCTGGCGTGCGTGGTGGGGCGTGGGCGGGCCCGGGCGTGGCGCCCGTGTGCGGCGGCGTAGTGTGGCGTGGTGTGCGTGCATGGCGTGCGTGGCGTAGCTTGCGTGGCGTGGCGCCGAGTCGGCGTTGCCGCTAGGCTATACGCATGAATGAAGCCTGGTCTTTTTACGCAGTTCCGATGTCGTATTTCTCCGCCAAACTGCGGCCTGCTTTGCGCTACAAGAAGATCCCCTTCCACGAGATATGGGCGAACGCTGCGGTTTATCGCGAAGTCATCGTTCCCAAGGTCGGCTGGCCGGTGATCCCAGTGTTGATCAGCAGCCAAGGGGAATGTTTGCAGGATAGCCCCCGTATGCTCGAACGCATCGAGGAGATGGTTCCTCAGCCGCCCTTGTTTCCCGCCGACCCGGCTTTACGCATGGTTGCCGAGGTCATTCAGGATTTTTGCGATGAAGCCATGCTGCTGCCGGCCATGCACTTTCGCTGGAGCTTCCCGGAGCAGCGCAAGTGGATAGAAAACGACTGGAGTTCGACCATGGGGCCCGAGTCGCTTGAGTTCGCACGGCGCATGGAGGGGAGCCTTGCCTTCCTTGGAATAAGCGAACGCACCAAACCGCTTATCGACGACTGGTATGTCGAGCTGCTCGACCTGCTCGATTCGCACTTCGAGACCAACCGTTTCGTCCTGGGTGATGCCTTGAGCTTGGCCGATCTTGCCCTGGCCGGGCCGTTTTATGCGCATCTTGGGCGCGATCCCGTGCCCGCCCGTATCATGCGTGAGCGTGCACCTTGGGTGATGACTTGGTTGCATGAAGTAAACGACGCCGCGCCGCCCGCGCCGTGGGCGGCTGAGCCTGTGGTTGCGCCGACACTGCTGCCCTTGCTTGCCGAGATCGGCCGGGTGTTCGTGCCCATGCAGCTTGCCGCTTCGGCCGCCGGCGCGGAGGCGGCCGCTTCGCTGGCTTCAGGCGAAGCGGTGCCGCGGGTGCTCGGATTTTGTGAGCAGCCGCTGCTCGGCATCGAAGAGCAGCGCATGATCAACAGCTATTCGTTGTGGCGCCACCGCCGCAGTGCGGCCCGTTATGCCGCTCTCGACAGCGCCGCGCGTGAACGTGTGGCCGGGTATCTCGAGCCCGCAGGGATCATGCCGTACCTAGAGCAAGCGCCGGAAGCCGCCATCGAGATGGACGGTTTCGCTTTACGCATGGCCTGACCCGGAGAGAGTCTCGAGCAGACAATCATACACGCTGCGAACCGTCTCCGGCTCGTGCTCGAACACGCCATCCGCGGCCGTACTCGCGCCTGCCGATGCCCACTTAGGCTCCGGTATGTTCCGCTTCGCGAACGCTCCTTTCGGCCACGGCTGACGCGCTCCGGTACGTTTCCACTGGTGAATTATCCTCTGATCAAGGCAACTCGCGCGTTGAAAGCGGTCCGGCCTCGCGCTCGTGGCCGCTGCGCTCGGGTCCGAAAGGCTTGAGGGTCATCACCAGGGCCGGCATCAAGAAGAAGTCCGCCAGCAGGGCCAGCGTGATAGTGGTGGCCAGCAAGACCCCGAACAGTGCACGGCTGTCCATCACCGAGAACAGGAAGACCAGGAAGCCCAGGACCAGGGCTGCCGAGGTAATGAACAGTGCGCGTCCGACCCCGCTCATGGATTTGTACAAGGCCTGTTCGTAGCTGCCGGTTGCGGCGAAGTCGTGCCGCAGCCTAGTCAAGTGGTGGATGGTGTCGTCGACTGCGATACCGATCGCCACCGGTGCGATCAACAGCCGTACATAGTCCAGGGGGTAGTCGAACCAACCCATGCCGCCCAGCGTCAGGACTACCGGTGCGAGATTGGGCACCATCGCGATCAAACCGACTTTGACCGAGCGAAAAAGTACGCAGAGCATCAGTGCGATGGCGCTGAAGGCGAGTAGGAACCCGCGCACTTGGCTGTCCATTATGTAGGTCTCGAGCTGAAGCCACAGGGCACCCATGCCGGTGATCTCGAGCGTGGAGGCTTCGAGAGGATCCTGTTCGAGGTAGGCGTCGAGTTCGTCGACCAATTGCCCAATCTTGCTCGAGTCGACCAGCTTGGTACGCAGTTCAAGAGTCGCGCGTGAGTAATCGCCCGATAGGTATTCTTCGATCTCTTCGCCGCCGGACATTTCGTAAAGCAGCAGGTATTGCGCGATCAGCTCGCGATTGTCGGGAAGTACGTAGTAGGCGGGATCTCCTTCGTGGAAGGTTTGATTGATATCCTTGATGATATCGACGATGGAGTAGGTCTTGCCCACCGCATAATCGCGCAGTTCTGCTTGCGCTTGAAGCTTTTCGATATCGCGGAGAAACGCTGGGTTCTTTACGCCTTCTTGGACGCCCGAGTCGAAGAGGTACGACATGTTGAGCGAGCCGCCCATGGTGCGGTCGGCGATTTCAGTGGCGATTTTCACCGGCACCCGCTCGGAATACTCGTTCATGAAGTTGGAATCGATGCGCAGCTGGGCGATGCCGGCCACCGACCCGGCGAAGAGTAGGGCGGAGACGGCCAGTATCGCTTTGCGATGGCGTATATCGAAGCCGGCCACCGCGGCCAGCGCGCGCTGGAAACGCTCGCCGCCTTTCGCCCGAATCAACTCGCGCTCGCTCGCCGCTCCTTCCCGCTTGGCGCGCCCGAAGAACAGGAACACCATCAGTAGTGTGACGCTCAGGAAGAAAGCCGCGATAACGCCTACTGAGGAGTATATTCCGAAGCGGGAGATCGCCTTGATCGGGGCGATCGACATCGCGGCGAAGCCTGCCGCAGTGGTCAGGCTGGTGAGCAGACAGGGGGTGCCCACTAGGTAAAGAGTCTTGCGTACAGCCTCGCGGCGGTCGCCGAGCGCGGCGTAGTAGCTGCGGAACTCGGCGATGATGTGGACCGAGTCGGCCACTCCGACGGCGGTGAGCAGTGTTGGTAGCATTCCCACCATGATGTCGAGTTTCCAGCCCAGCACGCCGACTGCTGCCATCGCGGTGAGTAGGCTCAGGGAGATGACGGCTAGCGGGCCGACAACTCCGACCACCGAGCGGAAAAAGTAGTAGAGCAAGGCCCCGACCACCGCGAAGCTTATGCCCAGCAGCACCCCGCTTTCCTTCTTGTTCAACTTGTTCAGGGTTGAGTTCAGGGGGACGTCGCCGGTGTGGTAGAAGCGGATCCCTTCGTAGTCCGGGCGCGAGAGGATGGCTTCGATGGCGTCGTCGCTGACCTGTGGGTAGAGGTTCTCGATCGCGTTTCCGCCTTCAGGATCCAGGCGGATCTCGTCGAGTGGGTCGATGCTCGACTTCTCCATCTCGATGATGATGCCGCCGTAGGCCGCGTCGGCAGTCAGCAATCCACCCACGTACATGGGCTTGCCCAGCATCTTGTCGCGCATTGCCAACAACTCGGCCTGGGAGTCGGGGAAATCCTCCAGCAGTTCGTAGATTCTTATGCCGTCGGGAACCGGGTCCATGAACTCGACGTTGGCGAGGCTGGTGACTTCCTTGACGAAGGGGACCTCGCTTTCCAACGCTTCGGTCAAGCTCTTTATCTTGGCCATCACTTCGATGTTCCAAGGGCCGTAGCGGTAGTCGGGGGCCTCGTAGACGATGAACGACGTTTCGTCGGAGCCGAAGTCCTCGCGGTACTGCAGGTAAGCGGCGTAGACCGGGTCGTCGCTGTCGAAGTAGGCTTCGAAGCTATTGTCGAAACGTACGTCTTTGGCCAGGTAAGCGCAGAGCCCGAACAGCAAGGTGCAGAGGCTTACGACTATCCAGCGATGGTCGTAAGACCAGCCTCCCAGCCATTCGAAAAAACGGCTGGAGCGTTCGATGTAGTCGATTTCATCGCCGGTTAAGTCCGATGGAGGCGATGAGGGGCTATGACTTTTGTGGCGAGCTTTCATGGGCGATGCCGGTGTGCGCGGGATTCGGGGTTGTAGCGGTAGCCGCCTGCACTCTTGTCGGGGAAACACAGGCGGCTACCGACATTGCGGGAACGATTTTTAGGATCGATCCCAGTCATCGTCGCGCTATGGCCGCTTCGCAATAACCGGCTCAGGATCATAACGTTTCGGCCGTGCTGCGACGCGGCAACCGTCATTAATCAGATGAGCAATGTTTTCGAAAGCCCCGGCGTGCAAAAAATCCCCCTGCGCCAACGCGTGGCACCCATTTATGCCCCTGAAATTGGAGCTCTAAGAGCACAAACGGCTGCTCTGTCGAGCGCCCATCCTCTGTTTGCCACTACTTAAAGCCTTGCAACGGGGTACTCGCGACGGTTTGCGACGGGCGCGACGGTGGCGACGGGGTTTGGCGACGGGGTCGGACCGCGATGGGGTTGGCGACGGGGTCGGACCGCGATGGGGTCGTGACGGTTGGCGACGGGGTTTGGCGACGGGGTCGGACCGCGATGGGTTGGTCGGGCGCGACGGATGGGGACCCCAATCAGGCAACCCATCAAGCCCATTGGATTAAGGCACCGTTTACGCTTCCGAAATTGGAACTCTAAGAGCAAAAACGGGCGCTTTGTCGAGTACTTGTCTTGTGTTTGCCGTCACTTAAAGCCTTGCAACGCGGTCCGACCCCAATCAGCGACCTCAAAGCCTTGCGATGGGGTCCGACCCCAATCAGGCAACCCAGGCAACCCATCAAGCCCATCGGGTTAAGGCACCGTTTATGCTTCCGAAATGGGAGCTCTAAGAGCACAAACGGTTGCTTTGTCGAGTACTTGTATCGTGTTTTCCGCTACTTAAAGCTTTGCAATGCGGTCCGACCCCAATCCCAATCAGCGCCAGCTTCCGGTGGTGAGTGCGGGTAGGGCTGAGAAATCTGGGTCGACGGCGGGGCGGCCGTTATAGGTTTTTCCGGTAAACGGGCTGGTTGCCTCTATGCCGCTGAGCGCTGCAGGGGGCGGAGGCGGTGCGGGGCGCGCGCGAGCGCGTTTGAGCTGTGCCGATCTTGGTGTGATGTGTCCGGGCCGGTCTTGCCAGGGGCGCCAGGAGTAGCGCGGTTTCAGCGCGAGCAGCGGGGCTCCATTGCTGCTTCGTGCTGCAAGTTGTTGGGACCGCGCCGCCGAGTCGTCCACCGGTCGCGAAGCCGGGAGGCTTCCCGTTCGCAATCGTTGCCGGGGTTGCGCCGTAGGCTTTGCGGAGGATGCCGTTGGCGCTTTGGCCCCGGTGCCGGAAGTGTTTCCCGGCGGCGCGTTGGAAGAGAGCCGCGTCGGGATCGCGGCTTCCACCGATCCTGTTGTCGTGCCGTGTGGCTTCGGGCGTGTTTGGGCATCAGCCGAAGCAACCCTGGTCGCAGTGGCCGGAGTCACGGGCGCTCGGGCTGCAGTGGCGGGGCTCCGGTTGGCTTGGGTCGCCGTGGTGGGACTCGGGGTGGCTCGGGCTGCAGTGGCGGGGCTCCGGTTGGCTCGGGCTGCCGTGGTGGGACTCGGGGTGGCCCGGGCTGCAGTGGCGGGACTCGGTATAGTCTGCTTCGAATCGTCCCGCGCGGCCGCAGTGCGAGTAGCTGCCGTTCGTCCGCCGGCTGGCTTCGATCCGAGGGTGCTTTTCCCGGTTTCGACGATCGGGGATCCGCTCTTTCCGAGCCCCTCTGACGGGGGCTCTATGCCGAGCACTTCCCGGCGGTAGCGCTGTTCAGCCCGGCGTAACGCCGTTCGCGCCTCTTCCCAAGTGATCACGCGGTTGCCGTCGCTATCTATGAATCCGTCGGCATCCATGGCCAGCAGGCGGTTGAAGCGCAAGGGTGCGCCCACGTGGGGCGCTTCCATCTGGTCGAGCAGGTAATCGTATTGCAGCAGCAACTGATTAGTCTTGGCGCTCAACTTGTAGCGCCACCCGTGCCCAAGGTCATAGCTCACGTACCTTTCCGCTGCGGGGGCCGGTGTTGCCACGGCCGCCAGGGCCAGCAAAGCCGTAGCGGCGGCAAGTGACGCTTTCGAAAGCTTGCGGGCCAGGGTGCGCCGCAGCGGCGGCAAGCGTCCGGGACCGCGAGCGATAACCCTTAGAATCTGTTCAGGCATCTAATCGGAGCCAACCCATGCCGCAGCCGCGGATGGGCAAGGCCGCCTCGGACGAGGCAACTCCGTACTTCATGACAGCCCGGTAAGCGGCCGCTGTCAAGAGCTTTTGGCGCGGCTCAACATGCTATTCCACTGCGAAATAGGGAGTTCGGCCCAGGACTATATCCTCCACCGGGGCTTAGCTAGGCTCTGCCGGTCCATGTTTCGCCTGCTTTGGAATGTAAGCCGTCCCGATCTTGCCGCGCGGCCGGCCCGGGTGGCGCTGTTCGTAGTCGCGGTCTGCACCGGCGTAGCGATGATGACGGCCATGCGCGCAGCCACCGACGTCGTGGTCGCGGGCTTTAGTTCGGACCTTGAGCAACTCGGTGGGCGGGCCGACCTGCAGATAACCTTCGGTACCGGCGAGGCATCCTTTCCCGAGGATACCTTGGAACTGCTCGCCGGCCAGCCCTTCATCGCCCACTCGGCGGCGTTGGTGCGCGGCTCTCTGACCTTTAGCGACGGCTCCGGGGAGACTCTGGAACTTTTCGGAGTGGACCTTCTACAAGCGGACGTTCGCGACATCTACAACGTTGAAGTCGTCGAGAGAGAGATTGACGACTTCACCATCATCAACGACCCTTATGCTGTCTTTCTGACACGCGAGATCGCCTCCGAGCGCGGTTTGGCCCTTGGCGATACGGTCGAGTTTTCTGCCGTCAATGGAATACACACTTACACGGTGCGCGGCATTCTGGGGATGCATGGTCTCGCGCAGATTTATGGCGGTCGCCTTGCCGCCATGTATTTGCCGGCGGCGCAGGCGGTGGCCGGCAAGGAGGGCAATCTTTATTCATCGCAGATCGATCAGATCGATCTCGTGCTCTCGCCTTCGGTAGATCTGGAACAGGCGCGCAAGGCTCTGGCTGCGGTGCTTCCACCCTCGCTATCGGTATCCGAGCCCCTGCAGCGCAAAGCGGCGGGCGAGCGGACCGTCGCCGGATTGCGTGCAACGCTTATCGGGATGAGCAGTTTCGCATTGCTGGCGGCGATGTTCATCGTCTATGCGACCACAGCGGCCTTGGTCAAGAACCGCCTGCCAACGATGGGAACGCTGCTCAGTATCGGGGCGCGCCCGCAACGTCTGGTCGCAATGATCCTGCTGGAAGCCGCAGTGCTCGGTTTCGCCGGCGCCGTGGCCGGAGTCTTGATCGGACTTTTGCTGGCTTCGTTCATTCGTGGCGATATCGCCGCCGGAATGAGTCTCAACTACTCGCTGTTGTTCTCCAGTGATGCCGGCGAGAGCGTCTCGCATGCCTTCGCGTTTTGGTATCCGTTGCTAGGAGCGGCGGCTGCGGTGTGTTCGGCCTGGGTGCCTGCCCGTGGCCTGTTGCGTGAAGATCCCTTGGCGATCGGCCGCCACGGTGCCTCGCCGGAAAGCGGCGAGATGCCTCCCTTCGCCCAGGTGTTGGCGGCGGCTTTTGCGATGATGTGCCTGGGTTCGCTCGCGGTGGCGGCGGGGGTCAATAGGCAGTCTGCGGTCTTGTGCACGGCGGGTGGGATCGCGCTGTTGTTGTCGTCGATAATTGCCGCCGCGCCCGCGATCCGTATCCTGTGGGATGCACTGGGGGCTCCTTTGACCCGCGGGTTCGGTATTGGTGGGCGGATCGCGGCTGAAAGCCTTACGCGCGACGCCAATCGCAGTGTCGTGACGGTAACCGCCATCGCCTTGTGTATCTCGGTGGCGGTCGGCGCTTCCACCCTGGCGTTGAGCTTTCGACGCTCCATCACCCACTGGTACGGTTTCTCGGGTGATGCGGTGATAGCCTCTCGCGCTACCAAGGGGGGCTGGCTCGGTGCTCCCTTGTCTTCCGGTTTGGAGGCGCAGATCGCTTCTTTGCCTGCGGCCGCCCGTGTCGAAGTGTTGCGTGTTTCGCAGGGCAATCTTTACGGCGGCAGCCGCATTGCCGTGGTCGGTCTCAGTGACTCCGTCGCTGCCGAAGCCGTTGATGCGGCCGCACTCGACGCTGTGCTCGGGCCGGGCGAAGCGCTCGCAAGTTTTTCCGCCGGCCGGGGAGTCTTGGTTTCCGAGAACTTTGCTGCTCATTTCGAGCGCGGTCCGGGTAGTAACATCGATCTGGATGCGCCTAGCGGCGCGATGAGGCTGCCGGTACTGGGAGTTGTCGCCGACTTTGTCTCCGACAAAGGCTCGGTGATCATGTCCCGTGGTCTCTACCGCGATCGTTGACAGGATTCTTTGGTCAACTATTTCGTAGTCGACCTCGCACCCGGGTTCGACCTCAATGATTTACGTCGCCAAGTCGGCGCCCACATAGCGGACGGAACTGCGCTCTCGGTGCTGGCGACCTCGGACCTCATATCCATGGTCGAAGGTTTCATCGCTACTGCGTTCGCCGACATGGACGCCATACAAAGCCTCGTGGTGTTGATTACGCTGGCCGGGATCATCGATTTCCTGGTTTCTAGCGTTATCGAGCGGCGTCGCGAGTTTGCGCTGCTGCGGATGGCGGGTGCCCCTTCGGGGCTCGTGGTGCGCTCGGTGATCCTGGAGTCATTGTTGCTGGGCCTGGTTGCTGCTTTGTTGGGTGCCGCGGCCGGGGCGATTTCCGCCTGGATTTGGGTACGCTTCAACTATGCGGTGCTGGTGGGCTATGTGCTCGAAATGAACTTCTCGTGGACTGCGGCGCTTACTTGCCTGGTCTTGACCTTGCTTACCGCCGCCGTGACCGGTGGCGTGACTGCCATGAATGCGGTGAGGAAGTCTCCGCTACTGGGTGTTCACTTCGACTGATTCTACTGATTCTACTGATTCGACCGACATGACCGACATGACCGATCTGGCCGATTCGAGCGCTGCGAGGGGAATAGGTTTTGAGCTTTGAAATTCTGGGACTCGGCTCCTACTTGCCGCCGAGGATAGTGGACAACGACGAAGCCGCGGCGCTCAGCGGCGTATCGGCAACGCACATCAGGGAGATCTTCGAGATCGAAGAGCGCCGTTGGGTTCGTGGCAAGGATACGGCTGCACCCCAAGAGGGCCGGCAGTGCAGTGATCTTGCCGTTGCCGCGGCCCGTGCGGCTCTCGACGACGCGGGGGTGGCGGCCGCCGCTGTCGATACGGTGATCGCGGTTTCCACCACTCCCGATTTCGTCAATCCGTCCCTGGACTATCTGCTGGCTGCCAAATTGGGGGTGGGGGAGTTCTTCGGCGTTCCTCTGCCGGTGCCCTACACCGGTTTGTTTCGTGCAGCGCAGATCGCCGACGCTTTGTTCGCGGCCGGCCGTAGCCGGCTGGCTCTGATCGTGACTGCCGAGGCGATCTCGCCGTTTTTTCGTTTCGGTCCCGATGTCGCCCAAGGCCACAGGCTCAACTCGGTACTGTATGCAGACGGTGCCGCCGCCATCGTAGCGGCGCCACCGGCAAGCGGGAGAGAGAGCCCGCTTGCTCCGAGCCGCGCCGGCGTGTTCGCCATCCACACCCTGACGAGCGGACGCGAAGAAGCGCCCGGGCTGAGTTTTCGAGGTATGCTGTCGGCGATCCCTCCGTCGCCCGAGGCTTACCAGTCGATGGAGTACCTGGGGCATCACGATTTTCGCCGGGTACTGCGGCGTGGCAGTGCCATGGCTTACGACGCCGCCAAGCGCGTGATGGCTGAGGCCTCGGTGAGCCTTGATGATGTTCGTTTTCTCGTTACCCACCAGGCTACCGGCAACATCCACCGCATAGGGGCGCCCTTCGGTATTCCGGCCCACAAGGTGCCTGTAAATATTTCGCATGTAGGCAACACCATATCGGCGTCGATACTCATTTTGCTGGACGAACTTTACCGCGGCGGCAAGTTGAACACGGGCGATTTGCTTGTTCTGCACACGGCCGAAAGTTCGAGCTGGAGCCAAGCCGGGATGGCGCTGCGCTGGCGCTAACCTGCGTTGTTCGTGAAACGTAGCTCGAGTCGGCCTTATTCCTGAAACCTCTGCTACGAGCCTCGATCGCCCGCAAACCCGGCCCGTTAGCCCGCTGCGCTGGTTCGCGGGCTCACAGACCTCGACGTGCTGATAGCACGCCTGCGGGTCTCAGCGCCGCCCTTGGCCGATCTCACGGGCGCTTGCGACTCTCGCGACGAGGTTTCATGAATAGTGCTTGCTAGGACCCCGGGTCGACTCTACGCCTTGAAGGTGTAAATTCGCGATTATCGAAGCATCGAAGCATCGTTGAAGGATCAAGGTCAATACGCCTGCGGGTCTCGGCGCCGCGCTTGGGCCGACATCACGGGCGCTTGCGACTCTCGCGACGGGGTTTCATGAATAGTTCAGGTCGAGGCAGCGACGGCACCCACTGCGACCGGCACATGGGAGTTTGAGAAATGGCGGAAACGGCTTACTGGGAAATGTTCCCTACCGGCGAGGACAGAACTCGCTATCGACTACTCAGCGATAAATATGTCAGCGTGCATGAAATCGACGGTGAGGAAGTCCTGAGAGTCGATCCCGAAGCTTTGCGCTTGATCGCGCGCGAAGGCATGCGCGACGCTTCCTTTCTGTTGCGCACCGAGCACCTCGAGCAGGTTGCGGCGATTCTCGACGACCCCGAGGCCAGCGCCAACGATCGCGGAGTCGCACTGGCCTTGTTGAAGAACGCCGAGGTTGCTGCCGGGGGAGTGTTGCCTTTGTGCCAGGACACCGGCACCGCCACCGTGATGGCCAAACGCGGAGGCCGCGTGCTGACCGCGGGTAATGATGCCCGCCACATTACCAAGGGCATCGAAGATACCTACACCAAGGAGAACCTGCGTTACTCACAGACGCTGCCGGTTACGCTTTATGAGGAGCGCAACTCCGGTAACAACCTGCCCGCACAAATCGACATCTACGCCACCGACGGCATGGAGTACAGTTTTCTATTTGTTGCCAAGGGTGGGGGATCGGCCAACAAAACCTATCTGTTTCAGGAAACCAAGGCCCTGCTGACACCCGAGAAGCTCGAGCCTTTCCTGGCTGAAAAGATGAAGATGTTGGGTACTGCGGCCTGCCCGCCTTACCACATGGGATTCGTGATCGGTGGTACTTCGGCCGAGACCTGTATGAAGACTGTCAAGCTTGCCACCACCGGCTACCTTGACGGCTTGCCTAGCGCACCCGGAGATTCGGGACACGCTTTCCGCGACCTGGAACTGGAGCAGCGCTTGCTGGAGGCCGCGTACAACAGCGGTTTCGGTGCCCAGTTCGGCGGCAAGTATTTTGCGCTCGATGTGCGCGTGATTCGCATGCCCCGGCATGGCGCTTCTTGCCCGGTGGCGATGGGCGTTTCCTGCTCCGCGCACCGCAACGCCAAGGCCAAGATCAACCGCGAAGGAGTCTGGCTCGAAGAACTGGAACGTAATCCGGGGCGCTTCATCCCCGAGAAGTACCGTAGCGCGCGCGAGCACGACATCGTGAAGATCGATCTCGACCGTCCGATGAGCGAGATCCTTGCCGAGTTGTCGAAACATCCGGTCAAGACCCGCTTATCGCTAAACGGCACCATCGTGGTTGCGCGTGATATCGCGCACGCCAAGATCAAGGAGCGGCTCGATTCGGGTGAAGAGATGCCCGCGTATCTCAAGGATCATCCCGTCTATTACGCGGGCCCGGCCAAGACTCCGGAAGGTTTACCCTCGGGATCTTTCGGCCCGACCACTGCCGGCCGCATGGATTCTTACGTTGCCCAGTTCCAGGCCGCGGGCGGTTCCCTGGTGATGATCGCGAAGGGAAACCGCAGCGCCCAGGTTACCGAGGCTTGCAAGAAGTATGGAGGTTTCTATCTCGGGTCGATCGGGGGGCCGGCGGCAATTCTGGCCCGTGACAACATCAAGAAAGTTGAAGTGCTCGAGTATCCGGAACTGGGGATGGAGGCCATCTACAAGATCGAGGTCGAGGATTTTCCCGCCTTTATTCTGGTCGACGACAAAGGCAACGATTTCTTCCAGCAACTCGGTTAGGGGATCACGCGATTAGGGAGCGGGCGCTTCGCCCGCCTCATTCATCTTGTGGGTGCGCCTGCGCGACTCCGCATCATAAGCCGAGATTACTTGTTGTAGGAACTCCGTTTCCGGAGCGCCGAGCCCGGCGCCGTGAAGGTCCAGCAGGGGGCGCAGCCGGTCCACCAGTGGACGTCCGCGTTCGTACTCCCCCGCATCCCAGTGCAAGGCCGCAAGCTCGGCGAGACGCCACATCAGCGCCTCTCCTTGGAGTCCCGACAGTTGCTGCTCGAGTTGCAACGATTCTTCGAGCGCAGCCTGTGCTTTCTCACTCTCCCCTTGGCGGCGGTAGAAGCTGCCGATGTTCAGCAGGCTGTCGGATACATCCGGGGCTTCCAGATGTTCGCGCGCGCGTTCCAGCGCCGAAAGGTAATCGATTTCCGCCTCTTCTATGTTGCCTGCGCTTTCCTCGATCTCCGCTTGCGACAAGCTCTGCTCCCACAGCGCGACATGGTCGGTCCCGGCGCAACCGCCGGCACTGCCCGCCAGGACTCCCACCACAACCAACAAACAGGCGCTTGCGAAAGCCCGGGACGGTTTCGAGGTGAAAGTGGCCGCTGTGCTCGCGGACGGTTGCAAGAACGGTAGTCGTAAGTGTCGCAGGATCATCGAAGCGGGTTAGTTGATCATGAAAAAGCCGTGATTCGTAACGGCTCCGGGCGTCTCGCCGGTCGGGCCGCGGGGGCGACAGTGGTAGTCGGCAGGCCGTTCTCTCGTGGAGTAGCCGTCGGTGTCGTAGGGACTGCGCCGGAGTTTTGGGCTACGGTGGCTAGCCGGGAATGCGCTAGGATTTGACATCAGGCCCGCCCTGAAGTTTCGTCGCTATCGCACCCATGATTTTGCAATTACCTCCCGGGGCTTTGGCCCAGCATGGTCCCGCCACCGGCCCGGCCTGTGGCTCGAGACGTCTTGGTCTCGAGTCCGGCGCGGGAGCCGATAGCAACGCGCGTACGAAATATATTTCGGCGCCTATTCGAACTACGGAGCGCAGATGAGTACTACCCAAGTTATTCTCAGAGTTATTCATGTGGCCGCGGCCGCTGTCTGGTTCGCCGCACCTTTGGGTGCGGCCTCCATGGTCAAGCGTGGTATGGCCGCCGGTGGAGACGGTTTCAAGACTGCGGCCTCCGAGGCTGTGCGTCGTGGCAATATCGGGGTCGGCGCCGGTGTGGTCACGTTGTTGAGCGGCTTCACGCTGATTTTCAGCTTGGGCGGTTTCAAGTGGATCGGCCCGCCCATCCACGCGGCGCTGAGCCTGGTCATTGTGATGCTTCTTATCGAGGCTTTTCTCGCCAAGCCGGCCGGTGCCGGTTTGCTGCGGCTATCCCAAGAAGCCGGCGGGGAGAAAGACCCGGCCGCCGCTGGGTTGTTGAAGCGCTATGCGATGGCGGGCGGTATCGTACAGCTCTTGTGGGTGGCAGTGCTCGCCTTGATGTTCATAAATCCGATGTAGCGCTGCTTCCTATGAAGGCGAGGATTTTCTGCGGCGACGACATGCTGTTCGTCGATTTGCCTGCGAGTGCGAGGGTGATCGTGCCTCCCGATGATGTTGCAGCCTCTTCGTCGCCTACGGATCTGATCTCGGCGGCCCTGGACTCTCCACTCGATTCGCCGCGGCTCGAGGAGCTGGTCGATGCGTCGTCGCGCGTGGTCGTGGTTTTCGATGACGGCTCTTTCCCGGTTCCCTCCATGCGCCGTGAACTGCGTCCCTTGGCGATCTCGCTTATCGTCGAGCGGCTCGAGCGCGCCGGCCTCAGAGCCGAGAACCTACGTTTCCTTTGTGCCTGCGGTATCCGCCGCAAGCTTCACGATGTTGAACTCGCGAAGTTGGTTGGAGATGAGACCTATCGCCGTTTCGGTTCCGCCAATGTATTCAATCACGATGCGGAGGATGCGGAGGGATTGAAATCGCTCGGCTTCGTGGAGGAGCACGATCAGACCGTGGCGCCGGCGCCGCGGTACTCCCCGGGTCTGGCCGCCGGGTCGGCGCCTGGATCTTCCTTGGATCGCAGCCCAGAAGCAGTGGCGGGAAACTCCTCGGAGGAGCCAGATGAGTCTGCAGCGGCTGCTTCGGGCTATGCTCCGGATCAAACCGCAGAGGGCGCGTCGAACGCTTCTTCGGGACGGCCCGCCGCGGACGACCGTACATGGGAAGTGGAGATCAACTCGATCGCTGCCGAGGCCGACCTGCTGGTATATGTAGGCCTTTCCTGGAGCCAGATTCACGGCGGCTGGGAATCGCTGATTTCCGGTCTCAGTAGTTACCGCGCTTTGCGCCGTCATTACGACCCTCGCCTTTTCGAGCGGGACGACTCACCTGCCGACCCCGCCCATTCGGCGCTTCATGAGGGGTATCGCCGCGCGGGCAAAGTGGTTTCGGCGAAGCTGCCGTGCGTGAGTCTGGACTTGCTCATCGATTTGCAGGCTTGGTGGGGGCCTTGGCAAGGCCTGTCCCTGCTGCCGAGCGACCGTCCGCCGCCGGTGGAGACCAAGCTTGCGCGTTATCTCCCGCGCCGGGCCAAGCGAGCTTTGGCCAAGTCGGTCAGCGCCGACTACGGTTTGCGTGCTGCTAATTTCGGCGCGATCGATGCCGTGCATGCCGCGGGTATCGAACTGCTCGACGCCTTCAACAGTGTTACGGTGGAAGGGCAGAGCGACGTTTTGTTGATGGGCGTCAGCGAGCTGAATCCTTTCGCTAGCGAAGGCGGCAGCAACCCGCTGCTGATGATGAACGCCGCTTTGGGTTATGGGTTCAATCTGTACAAGGGCAAGCCTTTGCTGAAGCCGGGCGGGACGCTGATCGTATGCAATCCCTGCCGCCGCCGTTTCGACGACGCTTACCATCCTTCCTACCGCCGTTTTTTCGACGAAGTACTTAGCGAAACCCGTGACTGCTCGGAGATCTTCGAGAACTTCGAGCCGCGCATTGCCACGGACGGCAGCTACCGGCGGCTTTACCGCAGCAGCCATGCCTACCATGGCGCGCATCCGTTTGCGGCTTGGTATTTCGGCGCGCGTGCGTTGAGGCACGCGGGGCGGGTGATCGT
>JAJRWY010000145.1 GCA_024276575.1 Candidatus Binatota bacterium | reverse complement strand
GTTGACCACATCGCCGTTGGCCGTCCAGGTTCCGGCCGCCTCGGTGTAGTCGCCGACGAACCAGTCGGAAGCGTAGTAAACGTGCGAGGGATCGGCGGGATCGATAGCCATGGTCCCGTCGTTGGAGTGGATGGCACCTTCGGTGCGCGAGTAGTTGGGCATTGCCACGAAGCTCAGCCCGCGGTCGGTGGAAACTCCGGAAACTGCGTAGATGCGGTCGTTGACGGCGTCGAAAGCCATGTGCTGAAAGTAATGCATGGCCTCGGTAACGGTGGACCATACGGCGCCGTTATTCTCGCCGCGGTACACGCTCTGGCTCGGCGAGTCCCCGGTTACGAAGAGAAGCGGAGCTTCGGGAATCGAGGTCGAAGGGTAGACGAACACTCGCTCGAAGACGCCGCCGCTGCTGCCCACCGTCATCGCTGCCCCCACACTGTAAGTTCCCGCATAGGTGATGGGGTAAAGCTCTTTGGTGCCCGCGTTGTCGACTACGGCGTAAAGCGCGGGGTTATTGGGATCGTCGACATAGGCCGCGATCGAATCCACGGTAGCCGTTGCCACCGGCGTAGCCAGCAGCGACCAAGTAGAACCCCCGTCGGTGCTGCGGTAGATGTTGCCGTCGCGAGTACCCACGTAGGTGCCGCTGCTGTGGCCGAGTATGGTGCTGACCTGTTCTACTACGTTGATGCCGTTGTGGAAGATGCCGCCGTTGGTCACAGTTGCCCAGCCCGAGATCGACCAGGTTCCCGTAGCCTCGCTGGTGTTGGCGATCAATTGGCCGTCGTAGAGCAGCCCGAAGATTACTCCGGCGCCGCTGCCGACGGCCGGATCGGTGATGTCGGCTTCGATCTCCGCCATGGCCCCGGGGCGCCCGTAAAAGATCGGTTCCCAAGTAGTGCCGGCGTCGTTTAAGCGCACGCCGCCGATGTCGCCGTCGACTGCGGAGATCAAACGTGTCGCTCCGCCGGAACCTTGGTAGGCCGCCAAATCGGTGGCGCGCCCGCCGTAGATGCCGAGATTTACGCGCACCAAAGCCGCTTCGGCCGGTGCCGGCGACAGCGGCATGAGCAGAGCTGCGACGGCGAAGCCGAACGCGAGGACTGTGCCGCTTTGCGTTAGACGATGTAAATGTTTGTGAACGGCAGTGAAATGACTATCGGAACGAAAATAATCGCGCATGTGCAGATTCCCCTTATCTACGCTGTTGTCACTGTTACTGTTTGTTTACGGAAGCCCCCTACCAAGATGTCGTGTTGATAGATCGCGGGTGTGGGCTTTGTTGACAAGCAATATCCCCCGAAGGCCAAGGGGATATCAAGTCATTTTTTTTCGGACCCCACCGAAACGTGCCGTGCCGGGCTGGCCCGGCACGTTTCGCCCGGCACGTCTCGCCGGCACTTCCGGCCTGACACACCTCGCCTGATGCGCCTCGCCCGGCACGTTTCGCAAGCACGTTTTGCCCGCATGGCCTGCCCACCGAACTCAGCCGTAGGCCTTTAACGCTTCACGCAGTCGTTGCGCGAGTTCTACGCGCAGCTCTTCCGGCTCGATTACTTCGACGTCGGGGCCGTAGCGGAGGATGTCCATGATCAACTCGTCGGATTTGCCGTAGGGAATCGTCAATTCCCAAGAGCCGTCGTCCAGGTAACGCCCGCGTTGCTCCGGATGCCATTGTTCCTTGGCCACCCACAGCGCCCGCCGCGGGTTGAAGCGCAGTAGCGCTTGGTGGTCTCCGGCGCCCGAGAAAATCCCGTAAGCGGCGCGGAAAAACTCGTCCATCGATTGTTCCTCTACGTCGATAGCTTTCTCTTCGAGTTTCTCGACCTTCTCGATCTGCTCGAGTGAGAAAGTGCGTAGGGCTTTGCGCATGTGGCAGTAGGCATCGAGGTACCAGTTGTCGCGATAGTGAACCAAGTGTTGCGGAGACAACTCACGGCGCGTGTTTTCCGCTTTGCCTCCGCGTGCCTGGTACTCAATACGCAAACGCCGGCGCGACAATACGGCGTCGGCGCAGCGTTCGAAGACGCGTTCGGCGACTCCGCGGCCGGCGATGGCGATTACCCGTATTCGCTCCGCCACTTCGCCGGGAGTCTTACCGGTTCTTTCGATCAAGCGGGCGATGCCGCGCTCGATGGGCGCAAGATCCTTTTCGAGGAAGCCGGGCTGTACGCCTTGAAGCAGCCGCTGCATGCTGAGCAGCGCGTAAAGTTCCGAGGAATTGAACCACAGGCCCGGCAACTGCAGGCCCTCGAGTCCTTCCTCGCTGGTGTCGTAACGGTAGCCGTTGCGCTCACGGTCGTAGACCAAGGGATGGCCGAAACGCGTACGCAGGTCTTCGATGCAGCGCTTGGCGGTGGATGCCGAGCATTCGAGTTCTTCGCAAATGCGTGCGAGTGAGAGCGGCGGTTGATGCTTGAGCGTGAGCATCCGGTTCAACTTGTAGATAGACTCGAAGCGTCTCATTTCTGCGATTTCCCCCCTTGCAGACCGGGTGTCCCGCCGGGCCGCGGGAACGTTGACTGTATTGAGCCTGTAGCGAACTTGGCGCCGTAGCCGCCGGCCGCACGGGCTCGATTCGAACCACATAACGCTACGCCAAAGCAGGATGTGACGGAAGACCAGTGCGGCAACCAGTGCGGCGAACTCGCACGGACGACTAGCCAGTGCGGCGAACTCGTACGGACGACTCGTGCGGAAGGCTCGCGCCGTGGCCGGCACCGTGACTCGTGCAGGGAACTCGTGTGGCGATTCGGGCGGAAGATTCGTGCGGGCAACTCGTGCGGCGATTCATGTGGCGGTTCGTTGAGCTGTTTAGTGCAAAACTCTTGCTTCGGCTTTCAACGCGGCCGCCACGATCGGCTTGGCCCATTCGGGCGTGGTGGCCACATCCTTCTTGTTGAGAATGCGGCCGGCGGCGAAGTCGAGCACGAGCCGCACGCGCGGTGCCTGGCCGCTATCGACTTCGGCTTCATAGCTGTTGTCGTAGACCTTGACTGCTTCGGCCTTGGCGAGCAGCCGTGCAAGGTTGCGGCGGCTACGGTCGTAGCGTTCGCGCACGAGATCCTCGGGAATGTCGTGGCCGCCCCTTTGCACCCGCGCCTTGACGCGAGCGACATGGGCATCGGCGCTGTCGAGCGCCACATACCAGATCTTGACGGCGATGCCGCGGCCGGCCGCACGAGCGAGCAAACGTGCGATTGTGTTGCCGCCCAGGGTGGTCTCGAAGGCGAAGCTTTCGCCGCTTGCAATCGCGTACTCGAGACGGCGGCGCCCTTCTTCCCAGGCCAGCATGTTGGCCCCCTCGCGCGGCAGGTCGAGGTTACGGCTCATCAGCCGCTGTGTGTGCTCGTCGGGATTGAAGTAGTCGGCGCCGGCCGTACGAACCATTTCGCCAAAGATGCTGCTTTTGCCGCCGCCGTTGGGGCCGGCAATCACCCAGATCGTAGCTTTGCTTCGTCTAGCTGCCACGCCGCTTTGCGTCGCGCTGCTTCGCACTGCGCGCCTTCATATTGCGTGCTTCCGCATGCTGCGCCTTTGCACCGCGTGCTTCCGTACCGCGTGCCTTCGCGCCGCGCCGGTGCGCCGCGCCGAGTTGCCGCGGCGAGGCCGCGAAGGCTTTGTCCATGGCCTTGGCGAAGCCGCTCTCCTGCATCTTGGCCACCAGGGCGTCGAACTCTTCGCTCAAAGTGTCGAGTTCGGCGGCAGCAGCAGGATTGAGCCTCTCGTACTCC
>JAJRWY010000144.1 GCA_024276575.1 Candidatus Binatota bacterium | reverse complement strand
GGTGCCCAGGGACGGAATCGAACCATCGACACGAGGATTTTCAGTCCTCTGCTCTACCGACTGAGCTACCTGGGCACTCCCGGAAGGGATAGAACCGGCGAACTTTCGCCCACCGGCGGCCTTTCATGTATCCGCGCTGGCGAGGCCGGTCAAATCGGGCCCCGGCCGGGTGGCGCATTCCCCTGTCGTCAACGGGGATCAGAACCCGCGTATTACGGAATGCTCGACATGATACGCGCTTTTGCTCCACCGCTAACACCTGCGCTGCCTAGCGCTTCAGCGCCGCGCACTTTCTTTCGACCATGTCGATGACCTCGGCCTCGAGCTTCAGTCCGCTCAGCGCGTTGGTTTCCTGTATGCCGGTGGGGCTGGTTACGTTCACCTCGGTAACGTAGCCGCCGATGATGTCGAGGCCGGCGTAGTAGATGCCCAACTCCGACAAGCGCGGGGCCACGCGCTTACAGATCTCGCGTTCTTTTTCGCCGATCTCGGCGCGTACCGAGCGTCCGCCTACGTGTAGGTTGCCGCGCAGGTCGTTTTGCTGCGGCACGCGCTTCATTGCGCCTACTGCTTGGCCGTCGAGGTAGTGTAGGCGCGTGTCGCCTTCCCGGGATTTGGGCAGGTAGCGTTGCGCCATGATCGGGCGGCGGCCTTCACCGGTGGATACCTCGAGGATGGCGTTGGTGTTGAGGTCGCCGCGGGTGATGCGGAATATGCCCGCACCGCCGCAGCCGTCGAGCGGTTTGACCACGATGTCGCCGCCCACGCGTTGGGCGAACTCGAGTATTGCCGCGGGGTCGGCCGCTACCATGGTCTCGGCGATCAGTTCGGGGAAGTTCAAGATGAACATCTTCTCCGAGGCTTCCCGCAAGCCGCGCGGGTTGTTGAACAGCAGCGTGCGGCTTTCATCGACCAGGCTCAGCAAGTGAGTGGCGAAAAAGAAGTCGGTGTCGAAGGGCGGATCCTTGCGCATCAGTATGCAATCGAACTCTGCGGCGTCGCGCCACAGATAGCCGCCGATGTCGGCATGCTCGCCTTGCTTCCTTTGCACCTTCAGCGGCGCCGCGTGGGCGATGACACGGCCCTCGTTGAAAGCCAGGCCGGAGATGCCGCAGTAGTAGTTGTCGTGGCCGCGTTGCTGGGCCTCGAGGATGAAAACGAAAGAGGTGTCTTTGTCGATGTCGATCCGCTCGATGGGATCCATTACGTGCAAGAATTTCACTTTGACTCTCGGTTGCCGCCGCCCCGCGCGCTCAATCTTTCTTGGCCGGCGCTTCGGGAGCCTTGCGTCCTAGATCACCCCACAGATGCTGGCACACTGCGGCTGCCACGATGGCGGCAGTTTCGGCGCGCAGGATTCTCGGTCCCAACCCGACGTCGATGAAGCCGTGCTTGCGGCACAGGCGGATCTCGTCTTGGGTCAGCCCGCCTTCGGGGCCGATGATCGCGCTTACTTTGAAGGTGTTGGGGTAGCGTTGCCGCAAGGTGGCGGGAGGGTCGGGGCTGGCGCCGGCGGTAAACACCAAACCGAGTACGTCTTGGGGTTTGGCGGCGGCGAACTCGTCGAGTTTGCGGATGCGTTCGACCACCGGCATCTGCGTGCGCAGGCTTTGCTCGGCTGCTCTGATTGCGACCCGCCGCCAGCGCTCCACACGGTTGATGGCCGGCTCTCCCGTAACTCGCCCGATGCTTCTTTCAGAGATGATGGGGCAGATGCGGTCGGCGCCGATCTCTACCGACTTCTCGACCACCAAGTCGATCTTCTTGCCCTTGGCCAGACACGGCGCGATGGTCAGCTCCAGGGCCGACTCGGTGCTGGTGTCGGTGTCACCGACTACGCGGACCACGGCGTTTTCGCCCTGGTACATTTCGAGCACGCCGACTGCCTCGCGCCCGCAACCGTCGAAGACGATCAACTCGTCGCCGGGCTTGAAGCGCAATACGTTCTTCAGGTGATGGTGAGCGGGACCATCGAGCAGCGCACGGTCGGCACTGAGCTTGGAAGGATCCACATAGATGCGGATCTTGGGAAGTTGGGTTGCTGACAGTGCACTTTGCATCTAGCGCGTGATTCCTTATCCGAGTCTCTTGTAGCTCCGGCTCGTTTCCGTTGCGCCGGTCGCAGCGGCGGCGATGTTGCCTTCACCGGCGCGTCCGGAATTATCTGTAATATCGTTTTGCTTGTGAAGGGCTATTGTCGACCAATCGCCCAGACGACGCCTGCGACTCAGGCGCCAGAACCCATCGATAAAAGCCTCCTCCACCAAAGGCAAGCGGTGGTTCTCGATTCCGGAGAGCAAAAGGTGGCCGCCTCCTTTGACGCACGACGTTAGCGGCCCACGCAATTCGATCAGCGTTTCCGCGATGATGTTGGCGGCAACCAGGTCGAAGCGCCCGCTTTCATAGGAATTTTTGCCGTCTGCGCCGAGTGCGGGGACGATTTCTATGACTCCGGCCACGCGGTTGAGCACGGCGTTGGCGCGGCATGCGGCCAATGATTCCTCGTCGATGTCGCAGGCCAGCACCGAGGCTGCTCCGAGCTTGGCGGCGGCGATGCTCAGTATTCCCGAGCCGCAGCCAATGTCGGCTACGCGGTCGCCGGGCTGTAACAAATCCTCGATTATTTCCAGGCAACCGGCGGTGGTCTCATGGTGCCCCGTACCGAGAGCCATTGCGGGATTGATGACGATGGAGATCAGTTGCCCTGCGTGCTCTACGCCCTGCGCATTCTGGACCGGCGCGACATACCGCGACGGATTGGCACCCTTCGCCGTCTGCGTCGGCCGCCGCTGTGAGCTGCCCGGGCTTTCCCACGGCGGGATGATCTCCAAGTGCCGTCCGACCGCCAGGGGAGGGAAATGCTTGCGCCAGTTCTCGGTCCATACGCTCTCATCGAGCTCACCGATACGCGCCGAACTCGACCATTGTTCGGGCAGTAACTCGCAAAGCCTTCGCGCTTACGCCAGGACTCTTGCCCGAGCACTCGCCTGCTCGTCCGCCTGCATATAGACGACCACCACTGTGCGGCCTGCGCCGGCTTCGCGATACTCGCATCCTTCGTAGCCTTGCTCGGCCAGCAATACGGAAGCATCTTCGGCATGCTCGCCGTCTAACTCTATCGCGATCTCGAACCAGCTTTGCGGTTGTCGTTCCAATCCCCACTCCGTTCCGGGTGCTCCCGCGTTGAGCTCTGCGCGGCGCTTCGTATCAAAGTTTTCGCCAAGCTTCGCAAGCTTTGCGCCGAGCCTTGCTCCAAGGCCTGGGTGGCGCGGCTGACGCCAAGGCTGGAACCCTAGCACGAAGCGCTGCTTCCCACCGCTGCCCGCGTGGTACACGTTCTTACCACCGCCCCGAGCTGCACTCCCGCTTCCCCGCTGCTAGGCTGCGGCCATGACGCTTGCGATCGGACACCGGGGAGCTTGCGGGACCATGCCCGAGAACACCATGGCTTCCTTCGACAAGGCTTTGGAACTTGGCGCCGACGGCATCGAGTTCGATGTGCAGTTGAGCCGCGACGGGGTTCCCGTCGTGATTCACGACTCGATATTGGACCGCACGACTAGCGGCAGCGGTTTTGTCCACGAGACCGGCTTCGACGATATCCGTGCGCTCGACGCCGGGTCATGGTTCTCGTTGGACTCGGCGCCCGCGCAAGTGCCGGCGCTCGACGAAGTGCTCGAGTCTTTTGCGGGCCGCACCCGTTTGAACCTGGAGCTAAAGTGCGAAGGGGAAGTGGATGCGCTGGTCAAGACGGTCGTGGAGGCGGTGTCGCGCCGGGGCTTGCTCGACGCCATTGTGTTCTCTTCGTTTCGTTTTTCAGCACTGACTCTACTGCGCGAGATCGCGCCGGTGGCAAAAATTGGTGTCCTCTGCCGTGCGGATCAGGTGGCAAGTGTCTGGGAACGCGCGGAGCAGGTTGGCGCAGTCAACATCCATCCGCCCGCGCCCCTGGTCAACGAGGCAATGGTTGTTGAAGCGCGGCGGCGCGGACTCGAGATCTGGACCTGGGTAGCCAATGAAACCGGCGACATCGAACGGCTCTGCTCCCTGGGAATAGAAGCCGTAATGAGCGACTATCCCGATCGCGTCAAGAAGGGGGTCCAAGAAGGGGGTCAAGTCGCGGCTTTCGACTTCTCTTAAGAAGTCGAAAGCCGCGACTTAATGGGATGGTCCGCCCCGCTCCTATAAAGGCATCAAAGTGCCAGTATGAAACCTTCCATACAAAAAGGAGCAAGACGGACCATGGGCACAAATAGCAAGACTGACAAAGTAGTGGTAGT
>JAJRWY010000143.1 GCA_024276575.1 Candidatus Binatota bacterium | reverse complement strand
CTAAGTGGCCAACGGCGCGACCAGTGCAGCCACGCCGGAGCGATCGACGCGGCCGGCGCCTTTTTATCCCGCCGGCTCGCCGTAGTGGGCGACGCTCTGTGGCCCCTTGATAAAATAGTCCTCGGCGTCTTTTACCAAGCGGTTCAGGCTTTGTTCGAGTTCTTGGCGCTTCTGTTCCATCATTTCGCCGTCTTCAACCTCGGGGCCGATGTAGATGGGCTCCCCGCTCAGGATGACGGTGCGCCCGCGAGGCTTGGGCAGGGCCAGGCGCATCCAGGTGTTTTCCAGAAACGCGAGATGTTCGCTCCAGGCCCGCACCGGAATGATCGGGAGGCCGGTATTGCGCGCCAGACGCAGGCATCCCCAGCGTGCTTGGCGGTCGGGGCCGCGCGAGCCGTCGGCCATGATCAAGACGCTGTAGCCTTCTTCCTTACATCCCCGGGTCAGTTCTTCGATTGCCGCCATTCCCGAATGGCGCGTGCCGGACACATGCTTGATGTCGTAGATGCCCAGCAGATACCCGCCGATGGTGCCTACGCGGCCCGGGCTGACCATGAAACAAGAGGCGTATCGCGGTGTGTAGTCGATGAGCCTGAACATCAGCGGCAACACGTCTTGGTGCCACAGGGCGATGATGCAGCGTTTATCCCCGGCGATGTAGTCGAACAACGGCCCCCGGCAGTCGTAGCGTATGAAGACCCGGTTGAGCAGATGCCAGATCTTCGTTACCGGCCACAGTAGGGGGAATAGGAACACCTGCAGGTTGGAAAGGCGCCTGCGGATCTTGCGTATGAGGGGAAACTTAGCTGCCACGATCAGGCGAGTAGCATTAGGCGGCGGCGGTGGCGAATCAAAGCGGCGGCCGCCCGGTGCCGGCTTCGGGGCGAAGGCCGAAGCTCGACTACTTACCGGGAAAGCCGAGCAGTCCGCGTGTCCACATGTCGCTCATGGTGATCAGTATCAGCACTGCAAACCAGAATATCCCGACCACGATCGCCAGTATGGTGAGCGGCGGGCTGTGGCGCAGGTGCATGAACACTATCATTACCATCAGGCCCTTGATGGTGGCGATGCCCATGGCTACTACGTTGTTCATCATGCCGAGATCCATGAAGGCTACCCACACGGTCAAGGCGGTCAGCGCCATCAGCGCAAAGAAAACCAGGAAATAAGATTTAAGTGAAGATTCGTGACTGTCCATTGCGTGCGATCCCTAGCGATCCCTAGTGGCGTCCTATCAAGTAGAGCAGCGGGAACAGATAAATCCACACCAAGTCTACGAAGTGCCAGTAAAGCCCGGCGCATTCGACCGGGGTGAAATACTCGGCGTTGTAGCTGCCCTTGAGCGTTTCTTTGAGAATTACCGACATCACACCGATGCCGATGACCATGTGCAAAGCGTGAAGCCCGGTCATTGCGAAGTAGATCGAGAAGAACAACTCGGCGTGGGCGGGATCCGGCCCCGGGTAGACGAAGTTGGCTCCCGGGAACAGATTCTCGTGAAACTTATGGGCGTACTCGAAAGATTTTACGCCCAGGAAAACACAGCCCAGGGCGATGGTGGCGACCAAGTAAATCGCCGTCGAGCGCTGCTTGCTTTGCTTGGCTGCGGCGATGGCCAGGGCCATGGTCAGGCTGCTGCCGATGAGCACCACGGTATTGAAAGTGCCGAAGGCGACATCAAGGTGATGGCTGGCTTCGGCGAAAGCCGCCGAGTACGCGTGGCGGTAAACGATGTAGGTGGTGAACAATCCGGCAAAGAACATTATCTCGGTGACGAGAAACACCCACATTCCGAAGGTTGCCGATTCATACTGCTGCTCCGCATCGGCGAAGTGATGCTGGACGCGTGAAACGAGTTCAGACACTTTGGGCCTCCGCAGCCGGAGTCACCGGGTAGTTGTAGGCCTCTTCGTCCACGGTGGGTGTGGATTCGAAGTTGTGAGGCGTAGGCGGCGAATCGACTTTCCACTCCAACCCGGTTGCCAACCAGGGGTTGGCAGGCGCGTCCTTGCCATGGCGCAAGGACCACAGCAGGTAGCAAAGCGGCATGATGTAGCCCAAGCCGAGTATCGTCGCACCTGCGGTCGAAAACACGTTGAGGATCTGAAACTCCTCAGGATAGAAGTGGTAGCGCCGTGGCATTCCCGCGTAGCCGAGCAAGAACTGAGGGTAGAAGGTCAGGTTGAAACCCAAGAAAACGAGCACTGCGGCTATACGCGCAGGCCATTCGGCATACATTTTCCCCGTAATCTTCGGCCACCAGAAATGGATGCCGCCGAGATAGGCCATGAGCGCGCCGCCGACCATTATGTAGTGAAAATGCGCGACCACGAAATACGTGTCGTGAACATGGACGTCGAGTCCGACCGAAGCCAGGAACAAACCGGTCAGTCCGCCGATGGTGAATAGGCCGAGGAAGCCGAAGACGTACATCATCGGAGCCTCAAATGAGATCGAACCTTTGTACAGCGTGGCCGTCCAGTTGAATACCTTGACCGCCGACGGGATCGCCACGGCCATACTCAGCACCGAGAAGATCAGAGCCGTGTAGGTCGACTGTGTGCTCACGAACATGTGGTGTCCCCACACCAGGAAGCCGAGCATCGCGATCGCCATGCTCGAGCAAGCCACGAACCCGTAACCGAATATCCGCTTGCGCGAAAAACAACAGATGATCTCGGAAATCACCCCCATACTGGGCAGTATCATGATGTAGACAGCAGGGTGTGAGTAAAACCAGAACAAGTGTTGGAACAAGATGGGATCGCCGCCCAGCTTGGGATCGAAGATCCCGAGACCGAGTCCACGCTCGAGGCCGACCAGCAAGATGGTAACGGCTACCACCGGGGTGCCGAGAATCATGATTACGCTGGTGGCGTAGTGCGCCCACACGAACAGCGGTAGCCGGAACCACGTAAGTCCCGGAGCGCGCATGCGGTGAATCGTGACGATGAAGTTAAGGCCGGTGAGGATGGAGGAGAACCCCGTAATAAAGACCCCGATGGCCGGCACCAATACTTTGGATATCGAGGCCGTGGTGCTGTAGGGCGTGTAGAAGGTCCATCCGGTATCTATACCGCCGGTAATTACGGCCCACATGGTAAAGCAGCCGCCGATTACGTAGATGTACCAGCTAAGAAGGTTGATGCGCGGGAACGCTAGGTCTTTGGCCCCGATCATCAGTGGAATCAGAAAATTCCCGAGCACTGCCGGGATCGACGGTATCAAGAAAAAGAACACCATCACGATGCCGTGCATGGTGAACATTTTGTTGTAGTTGTCCGAGGACATCAGGTCGCCGGCCGGTGTGAGCAGTTCGGTCCGGATCAAAACCGCGAAGAAGCTGCCGAGCATGAACATCAACGTGATCGACACCAAGTAGAGTAAACCGATGCGCTTGTGGTCGACGGTGAACAGCCACGACTTTACTCCGTGCGCTACGTTCAGGTAGGTGACGCGCTTTTTCTTAGTTTCCGTTTCCATCGTTACAGTCCCAGTTAGGGTGCGGTGGTCGTGTGGGCCTCGGCACCGGGAGGCGGACTCAGGGTCTTTATGTAGGCCACCAAAGACATCACATCTTCTTCGCTTACCCGCCCTGCGAAAGTGGGCATCAGAGGCTCATAACCTTCGACCACTCGGGCCCGGGGGTTGAGGATCGACTCTCGCAAGTAACGCGAGTCTGCGGCGACCACGTCGCCGCCCTCGAGCTTGACCGTGGATCCCGGAAGCCCGCCGAGCAAGGGGCCGACGCGTCCGGGTCCGTCGAAATGGCAGGTCTTGCAACCGTGCTCCGTGAAAAGCGCTTCGCCGCGAGCCGCCGGCGAAAGATTCGCCAATGAAGCTCCGATGCCGGTGGCGTTGGTATTGCCCTCGGCCAGCCAATCTTGGTAGGCGGCCTGCTCCATTACCACGACCTGCCCGATCATCCTGGAATGATTGGTGCCACAGTACTCGGTGCAGAAGAGATGGTAAGTGCCGGTCTTGGTCGCTTCGAACCAGGTGGTGTTGTAACGGCCGGGCACCACGTCGGCTTTGATGCGGAAAGCGGGGACGTAGAAGCTGTGAATAACGTCTTCGGAAGTCATCGTCAACTTGACCGGCTTACCCAAGGGCACATGCAGTTGGTTGATCTCGCTGCGGCCTTCCATGTGTTGAATCTTCCACATCCACTGCTTGCCGACTACGAAGATCTCCATCGCATTGTCAGGCGGGCGTTGCATGTTGACGAAGATGCTCGCACTCCAGGCGAAAATCCCCATTGCGATAGCGAAGGGGATCGCGGTCCACATGATTTCGAGCTGCAGCGAACCTTCGATGTCCGCGCCCGCGGGGTTCTCGTCGCTGCGGCGGTAGCGAATGATGAAGGCGATCACCGTCGCCGCGATGCCGATCGCGAAGAACAAGGTCAGCGCCCACATGAAGAAGTAAAAAGCATCCACTTCGCCGGCGAAGGTCGAGGCGGACTTTGGGAATATGAAAAAGCCTGTAAAAAGCATCGACGCTCAGCTACCTGCCTTGGACCGCCGCTTGTCGCGACGGCGCATCACCAAAACGAAGCCAACCAGTGCCGCTACCGTGATGAT
>JAJRWY010000142.1 GCA_024276575.1 Candidatus Binatota bacterium | reverse complement strand
GCGGAGCGTTCGCCGAGCGGAGCGTACCCAACCGTACGTGAGCATCGGCGGGCGCGAGTACGGCCGCGGATGGCGTGCTCCAGCGTGAGCCAGAGGCGATTTACGCCGTGAATTATTGTCCGATCAAGGTTCATTCTGACTGAATTCCTGCAATTCGCGTATGATCCGTAACATGTGCGAGGCTCGGCAGTGCCAGCGCCCCCTGATACCCGTCCCCGGGCCGCCAAAGCCAGAACTGCCACGCCGGCTCGTCGTCCTCGATCACATCCTCGAACTCGACCCGAACTCCGGTCTTTTCATCCACGCGGAACGTGAACTTCCGGAGATCTATCGTGAGCCCCAGCCCACGCGCCTTGATGTAGGCTTCCCCCAAAGTCCACAGCTCATAGAATCGCGTGTGCCATGCCTCGCTATCGAGTCGGGCAAGCCCGGCCAGTGCGGCATCCGAGAATACTCTTCGCGCCACCGTCGCGGGATCGGCCACATTGCCTCGCCGTTAGACGTCGATGCCGGCGTCGGCCTCATTGCTGATCACCACCGCGGCTAGCCCCGGCGTGTGCGAGATATTGAAGCGCAGGCCGAGGCCGGAGAAGGGAGCGGAAAGTTCCGGGCGTCCATGTTCTGCGATGTCGAAGCGCCATTCGGCCGGGCCGACATCGGCGTAACGAGAAAGCGTACGGCGAAGCAGGGCATGCGCGAGCAGGAAAAGCTTACGGTCGCAGCGTCTGTGATAACGGCGGTAACGCTTGGTCTCTTCCGGCGACAGCCAGCTCTCGAAAAGCACCATCTGTTCCGGCGCTCGAGATTCCCGGGCATCGGCAGTCCAGACATGCACTTCCTCAGCGACACATTGCCGTTCACCGATATTGCCGAGATCAGCGAAGACGCCGCCTTCTGTGAACGAGTCATCGAGGGCGCGACGCAACGGCCTCATTGCACCCCGACCCGCCGAATCCTCTACAGGTTGATCCGCGGCATCCGTCACAGGTCGACCCAGCGAAGCTGTCGCAGGCGGATTCGCCAGCCCCTTCGCAGATCGACCCGGTAAAGATGTGGTGACAGCCATTTCGTTCCTACACCATCGCATTCACGGCCTGCGCTGAATCACCGGCCCGCGGGGGCCGAACAACGGCTTGGCAAATGCGTGCAACCACTCGCCCTGTGCCCCGGCGGGCAAGAGTAGCCGACCCCGGTTGGCGCCTTCGAGCAGCAGTCGCGTGAGTTCCGATGGATTCTCCACGCCTTCCAGAACACGGTAGAAGGCCGACTCGACCTTTTGCGCTCCGCTTTGCTTGGACCAGGAATCCACGGCCGCGCTGAAACCCGCATCGGGAGGATGGGGGAGTTCCGTTGCGACGGGACCGCCCAGAGAGTTGAGCGCGTCGAGTATGCGCATTCGCCGCTCGGCGTAAGGCAGGGACTCCAACTCCGCAGCTTCGATGGGCGCGCCGATGAAGTAATCCTGCGCAGTATGCCCCAGCGGCAACTCCAGCTTTGCCTCGAGCGGCTCGACGGGGAGCCCTCCGCGAAAGCGCAACGGCACTATTGGAAGCTCGCGTTCGATGGCCAGATCCAGGAATAGCGAGCTGAGCGCGTCGGTTGGTTGCCGGCAACTGCGCGCGCGCGTGCCCTGGCAATGCACGAAGAAGGAACGGCCGCCGGCGGCAAGCTGCGCACTGAGCTTTGAGAGAATCCCGAACATGGCGCGCGGGTCTTGCGGGTCGAAGTAGACCACTGAGCGCGGGGCCTGCGAGCCCGGGTAAGACGACAGGCACTTCATCAACCAGCCGATCCAGCGCGACTCGTGTTTGGCGTTGGCCATGGTCAGCAAGGGCGTTCGCATGAGTCCAGCCAGAATCTGCGTTACCAGTATCGATTCGATCTGGACTTGATGGTTGCCGACAAAGATGGCGCCGCGGCCGCCTAGTGCAGCAAAGGCCTCAGGATCTTCGACCACGACACGTCCTACATAGCGCTGGATGAGACCTTCCATCAGGTCCTTGCCCAACCAGGGGCTGGAGATGCCGATTAGCGGATCCCAAAACTCCTGTAACGGCGTCAGGTCCAAGCGGTTCTGCCTTACAGCTTGGGATCCCGCTTCTTGCCGGGCGGCATCACGAACCACGACCTCGCCACCTTCGTGGCTCAACTCTACGCCGGGGCGCGACAAGGGAAGCGCAGCACAAACAATGCGCGGGTGCAGACGCTCGCGGACAGCTAGGTGTTCCTTTACGGCAATGGCCTCTAGGTCGCAGCTACCGTAGAGGGCTTCGATGGTGCCGGGCATCCAGTCGCTGGCGTCGATCTCGGCCTGGCTCAAACGGGTCGTGCCGTCGCAGCGCCGGGACAAGGACAGGCCTTCAACGTACTCCCCGTCGCGAAGAAAAGCCCGGCGTTGCCGTGGCTCGGCGCTGCCCAACGGCCCCTTGGGGAAACAGGCTTCAACCAGGATCATTTCGGCGCATACGGATTCGCTGCCGGTCTCAGCGGTGATCAACTGTATCTTGAAGCGCGGCAAGTCGGGAGTTGCCAGGAAACCGTCAAAGCGAACCTCGACACGAACTTCATCGCAGGACGCTATGGGCCCGTACAGCCGCAACTCGCTTAGGCGAGCCGGGTAGGCGACGCGGTCGGCGGCGATCCTGTCGCTCCACATGTACAGGCGGTCGTGGGGGATAGCGTGCAGGGCCGCATCGAGAAGAGCCGGGTGAAGCAGCCCCATCGGCACTGAAGCTGCGGCGGCGTCGAGTCGCGACGAGGCGCCGGAGGGGCCGATCACGCCGCTTTTCAACAGTTGAAAGGCGGGTCCGTGGAACAGACGCCCGCTTCGATAGGGATCCTCCATCGCCGAGCCCTGGCACGGTGGCAACGGCGGCGGTGCGGGCGGGTAGCTTCCGCTTCGCAACAAAGCGCGCGCGATCTCGACAAAAGCCTCCTCTTCCCAGTCTCCTCGATCTTCCCGATCTTCTAGAGCTTCTAGAGCCTCTAGATTCCTTCGGTTGCCCCCGTCGTGCGGGTCTTCGCGCCCGAGTTGACGGCCGTCCGTGGAGCACTTCCCGTCCACACGGCTACGACGCTTGCTGCGTCGCAGCCAAAGCGATGCTTCG
>JAJRWY010000141.1 GCA_024276575.1 Candidatus Binatota bacterium | reverse complement strand
GAGGCGTGGCGCCGGCGAAGTACCGCTCGCACACGGGCAAGCAACACCTTGGGACTGAAAGGCTTGGTTATATAATCGTCCGCGCCAAGCTCGAGGCCCGCGACGATGTCCGCTTCCTCTCCACGAGCAGTGACCATGACCACGCAGACGCCATCGAGACGGGAGTCTTGCTTCAGACGGCGGCACAGCTCGAGACCGTCCATGCCGGGAAGCATCAAATCGAGCAGCAACAGCGAGGGTTTCTCTTCGATCGCCGCCGCCAAGCCCGCCTCCCCGGAGGCCGCACAGCAAACGCGGTAGCCTTCGGCCGCAAGGTTGTAGCGGATCAACTCAGCGATGTCCTCTTCGTCCTCTACTACAAGAACGCTGTCCGTCTCCATGCTGATGATTTCTCGCACAATCCGCAGCTCGTGCAAAGGAGTCCGGCCGCGAGTACAGCCGCGGATGGCGTGCTCGCCCGTGAGCCGGAGGCAGTGCTCACCGTGAATTATTGTCCGATCAAAGGTTGACCCAACTCCCCGCGTGGGCCGGAAACCCGCTCCGGCATCAAGAGAATATTTATCGCGCCCCCGGCCTTGGCGGGCAAGACTTAGCCGCGACCAACAGCTTGACCAAGACGCAAGCACTGGCGAAGCGTACAGCAGCCCCATTTCCAAGGACGGGGTAAAATCCGGAGCCGAAAAGAGATTGGCCCGCAGGGCTGGCGCTGCGAATCAAAACATGATCTAAGTATCGCAGGCGTGGCGCCAAGCCACGGCTAGCAGCTGTTCTTCCCACCGAAGGTATACACACCATTGCATCGAACGACCGGCTCCCAGCCCTTGCTCTCACAGAAGCTCTGCCTAAAACCATCTGTGCATACCCGGAAAGCCGGGAACTAAAACGAGAAATGAGGAACCTTGCGGCCAGTGAGCCGCGGTTCAAGCAAGGAGTACAATGTCTCAGAAGATTTATGTCGGTAACCTTTCTTTTCAAACAACCGATGAGGGGCTCAGCCAGCTCTTCGGCCAGCACGGTGAGGTGCTTTCGGCGGTCGTAGTGACCGACCGCGACACCGGCCGTTCGCGCGGTTTCGGTTTCGTCGAAATGGAGCCGACGGCAGCCAAGACGGCGATCGGCGCCCTCGACCAAACCGAGTTCGAGGGGCGCAACCTGCGTGTAAACGAGGCCAAGCCCCGCGAAGACCGCGGCGGAGGCGGCGGCGGAGGCCGTCGCGAGCGCTGGTAGCCATAGTTAGGAATTACCGGCGCGGCAACGCGCCGGTAGCGTGATTCTTGGACGGCGGCGGAACAATGCGATCCGCCGCCGTCCGAAAATCCATAAGCTTTTTCAAGGATTACTCATCCGCCGGCTCTTCCTGATTCCGGCTCGAGAATCCCCGAGAATCGTTGCCCGCCCACCGGTACCGACCGGCCACCGGTGTCTATTGGTTGGTGCCGGCCGGTTCTCGAGTGCGTGACCGGCGTAGCCTTGCTCGCTCGAGGCCCATGCCGAAGCGGACACCGGGGGCGAAACGGTGCGAAACGACGACTCCAAGATCGCGGGTTCTTTTTGCTCTGTAATACTTCTAACGGCTCTGGCAGCTACGCTCGCAACCGTGGTTTCGTGCCGTAGCGAAAGAGCGCGCGCATACCCACAACAGTGGAGCGAAAGCGCTGCTACAACAGAAACCGCCGCGGCCGGCGCTCCCAACATCATCATCATAAACGCCGATGATCTCGGCTACGGCGACCTCGGTAGTTACGGCGGCCAGGCCATCGCGACTCCCGATATCGACAAACTCGCCTCGCAAGGCATGCGCTTTACTGATTTTCACGCTTGCGACTCCGTGTGTACCCCGTCACGCGCCGGCTTGCTTACAGGCAGATACCCGGCACGGATGCAGTTGGATACTCCGCTTAGCCCAGGGGAAATGCCTCTAAAAAAACGTGCGGTGGTGGCAGCGGCTTACCTGGCCGGGCGCTTGGGCCTGCTCGACCTGGGAAGCAGTGGAGTCACCCGCGGCCTCAATCCCAAAGAGATCACCCTGGCGGAAGCCCTCAAGGCAGCCGGTTATCGCACCGCGATGGTCGGTAAATGGCACCTCGGGGACTACAATCACGATCCCGCCTTCAACCCGGTCAACCACGGCTTCGACTCATATCTCGGCGTCCCTTACAGCAACGACATGGAGCCCTTCCCGCTGTATCGCGGACTGGAGAAGCTCGAGGAAAACATCGAAGACCAGGGCAAACTGACGCGCTTGTATACCGAAGAAGCTCTTAGAGTGATCGCAA
This sequence comes from Candidatus Binatota bacterium, assembly GCA_024276575.1. GTDB lineage: Bacteria > Desulfobacterota > Binatia > UBA1149 > CAITLU01 > JAJRWY01. The sequence continues at coordinate 24,863 of JAJRWY010000141.1, read as the reverse complement.
GCACAGGTGACGAACCGCTCTTCCTCTACTTCGCCCACACCTTTCCGCACCGGCCCCTTTACGCATCCGCAAGCTTCTCAGGAACGTCCCACGCTGGGGTCTTCGGTGACACTGTCGAGGAAATCAACTGGAGCGTGGCAAAGATCATGGCGGCGCTCGATGAGCAGGGACTCACTGACAACACCATCTTGGTTTTCACCAGCGACAACGGCCCTTGGTACCAGGGTAGTCCGGGCGGATTACGGGGCCGCAAGGGTCAAAGCTTCGAAGGGGGCCACCGCGTACCCTTCATCATTCGCTGGCCCGCAAGAATCGCCGGCGGACGGGTGTGCGAACAAGCGGCAACGAATCTGGATCTTTTCCCCACCCTGCTCGCCGCAGCCGGGGTATCCACTCCGCCGGATAGGATAATAGACGGCGAAGACCTCACCGCGGTGCTGGATTCAGGCTGCACGCAAACGAAAGAACGTACTCTGTTTTTCTACCACCACGGCGATCTCGAAGGGGTACGAATAGGGCACTGGAAATACTTCCGCTCGGTCAATCACTACAGTTGGCCGATGCCGGTCAACAAAAAATTGGGTTTCATCGCCAACCACAGCCGCGGACCGCTACCGCTACTGTTCGATCTTTCCATAGACCGCGACGAGTCCTATGATCTAACCACGCAGCACCCGGACAAGGCCGCCGAACTCAAAGCCACGATCGACAGATGGCAGGAACAGATGGCGATGAATCCGGTCGGCGTCCGGTAAATTAAACGCATGCCGTGAACGAAGCGCGGCTGAGGAAATAATCACGTGGATTTCGAACATTCCGAGAGAGCACGCGACTACCTCGAACACGCGGAGCGTTTCGTAAACAAACGCGTCATCCCCAACGAACAGGTTTATCTCGATCAACTGTCCGGAAGCGAGGACTGGCGCCAGTGGCGTATTCCTCCGATCGTCGAGGAACTCAAGGCCGAGGCCAAAGAGGCCGGACTGTGGAATTTGTTCCTGCCACATAGCGACAGAGGAGCGGGCCTGGACAACCGTGACTACGCTCCGGTTGCAGAAATCACCGGACGCAGTTTCCTTGCACCCGAGGTTTTCAACTGTGCGGCTCCGGACACCGGCAACGCGGAGGTGCTCGATCGCTACGGCTCCGAGGAACAAAAAGAGCAGTGGCTCGAGCCCCTGCTCGCCGGTGAGATTCGTTCGGGATTCTCGATGACCGAGCCCGCCGTAGCCTCGAGCGACGCTACCAACATGAAGGCAACCTGCGAGATCGACGGCGACGAGATCGTCCTGAACGGCCAAAAATGGTGGACCAGCGGAGCCGGGGACCCGCGCTGCAAGTTCCTAATCTTCATGGGCGTAAGCAATCCGGAAGCCGACCGCCACCACCGCCACTCGATGGTGCTGGTGCCGATCGATACGCCCGGTGTCAAGATCCTTCGTATGTTGCCGGTGTTCGGACACCTAGGAGAGCCTCACGGTCACGCCGAAATTCTCTACGACAACGTACGGGTGCCGAGAAGCAACTTCATCGCCGGCCCCGGACGCGGTTTCGAAATCGCACAAGGCCGCTTGGGCCCTGGACGTATACATCACTGCATGCGTGCGATCGGAGCAGCCGAGCGCTGCCTGCAAAGGTTGTGCGAACGTGCAGTCGCAAGAGTAGCTTTCGGAAAGCCCCTGGCCAATCTGGGCGGTAACCGTGACGTGATCGCCGAATGCCGCATGGCCATCGACCAAGCCCGCTTGCTTACACTCAAAGCGGCCTGGGCGCTGGACCAGCACGGAGTGTTCGCCGCGCTCACCGATATATCGGCGATCAAAGTAGTAGCTCCGCGTGTGCTTCAAATGGTCTGCGATGCTGCCATACAAATTCACGGCGGCGAAGGTGTAGCCGACAGCGAACTGACCCGCTTCATGGCGACCGGCCGTGTACTACGCCTGGCCGATGGCCCCGACGAGGTCCACCGTGCGATGGTAGCCAGACTGGAACTGAAGAAGTACCTCTGAAGCTGCCATCGGAGCGAGTTCCCTAGCGTCGGACTCGCAACGATTCCTTGGGATGTTCGAAGCTTCGCCCAGTCACGGTTGACGAACACCGGCGCGTTTTCGCTCGTGAATTCCCTCTCAGCAAGCTCAACCACCGTCCGTCGGTAGAGAAATGCAGATCAAGCGTCGCGTTGGCGCATCTGCATCTCGTCGAGACCCCAGTAACCTCGCAGGTTCGTTATTTTTCCGGCGTCGTTGACCTTATAGGTAAAAATCCCTTTCACCTCAGTCTCCAGGCCTCCTGCAAACTCGATGGTAAGCGTAAGCACGTGGGCCGACTCGGAAGCAGCCGCGTAAGACTGCTCACTCACTATCGTCATTTTAGAACTTGGCTCGATATTGTCGGTCCAGAAACGCTCGAGATTATCGCGCCCCCGTATCCCTTCTCCGCTCGGGTTGGTGGGAGCCTTACCGATGGGATCCTCTATCAACACGTCGTCTGCCATCAACTCCAGCCACTCTTGTTTGCGCTTGGCCATCACACAGCGCCAAGAGTTTTGCGCTGCAAGCATGGCAGGGTTCTGGTCTTTCGCGGGCATTTTAACCTCCCGGTAACTCGTTAGCCTCGATCATTCATGAAAGTTCACCACGAATGTGCTGAGCCGGCGCCGGCTCGGGGCAAGTGTGGTAACGATGCCCACAAGCGTATGTTGCCACCGGCGTACCGGCAATACGTCTACTCTGTCTACAATGTTTATAATCGCATGCAGCGAACCGCGAGCCGGCGATCTGTGAACACCAAGAGACTGCACGCGCTCGAGCTTCACAGTAAAGCGTTTCATGACCGAGCAAGAATAGCACCGACATCTACAAGCGGGTCAACAGTATCGCCAAACCGAGCAGTGCCAACACCACGACCACCCAAAGCGGCGTGCCGCTCTCTCGTGGGGTGCGAAGTATACGGTCATCTTCACCGGCAGTGTCGAAGTCAGGCTCTTCGTACTCTTCGAGCGCGTAAGCCCAGCGGCTACGCCGAAGCTCCAGGAGCGCGGAATCGCCTTGCTCGGGCGGAATGCAAACAACATAGCCCGAGGGAACATCGGAGAAAGCACTACTGCGGCGCAAGGCCGGCTTTACCGATGTAGCGCGTGAATGAAGTCGTGAGAACTCTCTATCCAGATCCACGCGGCACGAGATCCCGGCACCTTGGAGAAACATGGCGAGCCTTACCGCCTCGTCCTTGGGAAAATGTCCGACTATGAGTTCTTCCTGCATTTAATCACGCCGGCGGCCATAGCTTCTGACTCTCGACACCGCCGCAGCCACGGCTCTGCAAGACTTCGCAAGGTTCGTACCGGATGTCATGAGCGTAGCACTTAACTTTGAACAGACAATGATTCACGGCTCAAACCGCCCCGGGTCCGCGCTCGAGCACGGCAACCGTGGCCGTACTCGCGCCCGCCGATGCTCACGTACGGTTGGGTACGCTCCGCTCGGCCACGGCTGACGCACTCCAGCGCGTTTTCGCTCATGAATTATTGTCCGATCAAGGCTGATCCACTTGGTCGAGCAGGCTGGGGATACGTCTTTCCCTCGTTCGGCTACCGGGCAGCGGCAAGTTGTGCCTCGAGCCGGGCAAGCAGGCCGCGTGGTCCCGGATCTTCGGGGACAAGAGCAACGAGCTTACGCGTGTAGTACAAAGCGTGGGTAAGGTCGGCTCGCTGGAGGTACAAGACTGCCAAGGCATTGACTATCCCCGGATCGCTATCGTCGAGCGCATGGGCGGCAAGCAGTTGAGTCTCCGCTTGGCCGCTCCTGCCGAGATGCTGGAGCGTAAGTCCAAAGTTCAACAGCACCCTCGGCCGTTGTGGCAACAGCCGGGCGGCCTCAGCCAGATTTCGCGCCGCTTCCTCGAGCTTTCCTTCCTCGGCCAACAACAGGCCCAATGAGTATCTTAGTTCACCTTCGTCAGGCGCCCAGCGCAGGCCTTCACGCAACACCCGCTCAGCCTCGAGGTTGCGCCCGGAGCGATTATAGAAATTGGCGAGGTTGAAACGGGCGGGAAGAAAGGAGGGGTCGAGCTTCAAAGCCCAGCGGTAGGCGGCTTTGGCCGCAGCGCCGTCACCGCGAATCTCACTTAGCACGGCCATGTTGAAATGCGCCGCCGGTGTATCCGCCATCAGGCGCTGGGCGGCCTCGAACTCGGCAATGGCCGTATCAAAGGCCGCGTGCTGCACTGCAGCCGGCAGCATGGACGCAAGCGGAGCAAGCACTCTCGCGGCTTCTATTCGCACGGCACGCAGGGGATCACCAAGCAAGGGGGACAATAACTCTATCTTCTTTTGCGGCGGCAAGACCTCCAAGCCTCTCACTGCCGCCAAGCGCAGCAGCGGCTCCTCGTCCCGGCTCCCCGCGATCATCGCCTCGACACCGGCATCGCCATAGGATCGCAACAGTTCCAACGCGGTAGCGCGTACTATCGCGGGCTGCTCTCGATCGGCGGCCAGAGACAGCAAGGGGCCAAGAGCCTGCGGCCCGCCGGAGCGCCCGGCGGCAAGGATCTCACCGTAGTTGGGTGCTTGGCCGTCGCGGGAACCCCACCACTTGCGCGCCGCATCCACCGACCACTCGACCGGCTTGTCATGGTGACAGCGGCTGCACGCGTCCGGAACGCCTAGTTTGGCACCGAGGTCGGGCCTCGGGATGCGAATCGAATGATCGCGGCGTGGATCCAAGCGCATGTAATAACGCGCCGGCATATGGCATTCCACACAACTCGCACCCGCGGAACCGGACTTGTGGAAATGATGCTGGGAGCTCTCATAGAGGCTACCGAGATGGCAAGTCAAGCACACGTTGTCGCCCGGATAGCGGAGTTCGAGACTGTGCGGTTCGTGGCAGTCACTGCATCGAACCCCCTTGGCGTACATCTTCGACTGCAAGAAGGATCCATATACATAGACCTCGTCGCGAATCTGCCCGTCAGCGAAGTACAAGGGCTCGAGCAAGAGTTCGGGCACCTGCGTCTGCAGCAAAGGCTGCCCCGCGGAAAACGAGTCGTCGATCGGATGGCGGCGAGAATGGCAGGGGGCGCAAGTGTTGAGTTGTACCTGGGACTTCAGCTCCATGGATCGCTTGTATTTAAGCGTCCCGGGATCGAGAACCCAGCTCGCAGCTTCCGTTTCGCCCAATTCGAAGGTAAAGCCTTTCAACTTATCCTCGCGCCAAGCGTAGGGCCCTGACACAGTGGAAACTCTGTTAGCGTCTTCCCCTCGCGTTCCCCCCACTTCGGCGTCGACGCTTACTGTCGTTCCTCGCGCTTCCGCCGGCTCGGCAACACAGCCCGCAGCCTCCATCCCCGCTTCCGCCGGCTCGGCAATACAGCTCGCAGCCTCCGTCCCCGCTTCCGCCGGCTCCGCAACACAGCCCGCAGCCTCCGTCCCCGCTTCCGCCGGCTCGGCAACACGGCCCGCAGCCTCCACCCCCGTTTTCACCGGCTCCGCGATGCTCCCATCTACTCCCGACGCTCCTGTGACTCCCGAAGATGTCTCCACCGACATCTCGCGCTCCCGGGCTTGGGCCCAGGACAGGTGCCGCGAGGCCGGGCCGTGGCAAGCCTGGCAACCTACGTCGATTTCGGCCCAGCTCGTGTCGTAGCTGTCAGCGCTAGGGTCATAGTTCTTCTGCAGATCAGTGGAATGACACTCGGCGCACATCATGTTCCAGTTCTGGTAAAGCCCTGTCCAGTGGAGAGGATCATCGGGGACTACGGGCTCATCCGGGTACAGACTGAACCAGCGGTGATTCTCCGTATCCCAAGCAATGGTGAGGCTCTGCAAACGTCCATCGCCGAACTCCAGAAGATATTGCTGCAGCCACTCAACACCGAAAGTGTACTTGACCTCGAAATCCGCGAGCTTGCCGTCAGGACCCTCGGTATTTACGAAGAAGCTGCTGCCACGCTTGAAAAAGCGCGAAACCTTCCCGAACTGAATAAAGCTCGCGTCGTCGAAATCACCGAGTACCGTATCGCCGGTCGCCGGCTGCATGGCGAGATCGTGGTGGGACCCCGTCCAGCGCCGGTACTCATCCTCATGGCAACGAGCGCAGGAGCGGCTGTCTACGAAAAGGGCCGGAGAGGGTCCGCCGCCGGCATCTGCCGGAACAGGTGTAGGTTGCGCCAAAACGGCGGCAGATCCCGGACCCGGGACCGTGGCTGCTGTCACCGGATCTTCCGCCATCGAGGCGCCAAGCGTATCGTTCTTCGCCGCCTTATCGCAGCCAACACCAAGCACACAGGCCAGACTAAGCAGCAGGCACAAGTGACGCTGCTGCATCACCGCCGCAAAGGCACATCTCCGTAGTAAACGCACGAGTGTAGGGGCGCATGCGGCCGGGCCGCGCTCAGCGCCACGTTGCTTCCTATCACGCGCGATTTCGGTACAAGCTGCCGTCGACCGCCGCGCGCATGGCGTCTTCGTCGAGATGGCCACCCAAAAAAGCGTTCACCTTACTGGCAGTGCCGACCGGGTCTTCGACCGTGTTCCTGTAATGAATCTCGACCAACTCGAAATTCGGCCGCTTCTTGCAAAGCAAGCGGGTTCTGACGATGTCGTTGCGGTACGCTTCTTTCAAAGCCTCTTCATCGGCATCCGAATCGCTGCTTTTCAAACGGTCGATCATCTTGTTCTGGCTGGCCATCACCTCGTCGAGATTACGCCGCATGAAAATGACACGGTAATCGTTGTCGTCAGGAAGATCCTTGATCAAAAAGGAGATCACTTTCAAAGCCTTGCCGCGTCCTTCACGGACATAGGACTTGTCGGATTCCTTCTCGAGATCCTTGACTCTTTCGTACTCGAAATATCCTTTGGGATTGTCGATATCCGCCTCGCGCTTGGAGTCGGTCATGATCGGAACTCCCCCGGCTTCGAGCATCTTCATCATCATCGACGTACCCGAGCGCGGAAGGCCACTGACGATTACGACAGGCTCACCATTGTTGCGGGCGAACAATTTACTCTTGATAGACTCAAACATTCACTAACTCATCCAAGCAATGTCCATGCTTCCACACGCTTCCGGACCTATTCGCATTCCCTAGCCCGCATTATTCGTGCTGCGTCTTCCCGTGTAGTACCCGGTCCCGGCACCGGTTCCGGGTGCGATCGAGGCATCGGCCTGAACCCAGATTCCCGCTACGATCATAAAGTAACTCCGAAAGCATCTTTCAGCGCAACGCCCGCCAGCAACGATACCAGCAGTATCCACAGCAGTATCCCCCCTTCCCCGTCCGGTAGGTAGGGAAGCGGACGAACCACGGTCGCAAGTTCTATCGAAAGCAGAGGAGACGACGACGGAAGCGCCTCCTCTCCGGGGTACAATACCGCCTCCAAGCCGCGCAGCCTCTTTACCGGAATCTTCCGGGGCTCCCCGCCAACCGCCCAGATCTTCTCGATCGAGCGGCCGCCGGCGTCGATTTTCAACACGTGGTCACCTGCGCGTTCGGCTTTCAGCCGCCAGAACACCCGGCCATCGGCGCTACGGACTACTGGAGCGTCGAGACGCACACCGTCGGGAAGCGTCAACGAAATATCCGAGGCCTTCACCGGCGAATCCGGATCGAGACGGACTCTGAGCAATTCCACGTCGCCGGGTTGCGACGGTGCATACGCGTAGTGAGCTACCAACTGAACCATCAGCGCCACCATGGGAACGATCATCACCACCATCGGCGTCAGATTGTGCGCTATGTAGATGAAATTCTTGGCGACGATGGTGACGGTAGACTTCAGAACCTGCAAGAGATCGTCGCGGAACAAACGAATCTCGAGCAAATGCATGCTGATCTGCTTTTTGATCGCTGTGATCGCCTTCTGGTTCGATGTGTACTTATAGACCACAAGGGCGCCGACACCCATCAGCACCGGCCACAGCAACAGATCGAAATATGCGAAACCGTGGCCGAACGGAGCCAGCAACACGTCGAAGATTGCGCTGGCTATGTTGTTATATAATTGCATCCCGTGGTGTTTCTATTATTGCTGCACCTAATCTCGCTGAGTCTTGCTGTACGCTACGCCGCGCCATGCAACGATTGCCGGCGTTTCGAACCTCATCGTGGTTGGCTACCGCGCAGGCTTACATTATTCGCAAAAGTTCTGCCGCGAGGCGCCATCGCCGCCGCTTCGCCGCTCTCCGGCTCGTGGCTCACCATTTCTTGGCCCTCAACCTACTGTTAGTACGCCTACGAGCCTCAGCGTTGCGCGTGGGACGGCGGGGCAGACGCTTGCGACTCTCGCGACGAGCTTTCATTTATAGTGCAGGCTAAGAGATGTAGCCGAGCCCCTTGAGCTTGGCGCGGATGTCTTAATCGGATCCTGCATCTTCGAAGTGCAGCATTTCCTTTTCGAGGACATGCACCACGAACTCTTCCGTGGTGGCGTAACCGGCTACGTCTGCCACCTTGCGAATGCGGTCGAAAAGATCGCGGTCGATCTTGATCTTGACTGTACTCCCAAACATCGTTTCGTCTCCTCAACAGCTAAAAGATTGCTCTCCCGGTCATTCCCGGCGCCTTTTCTATCCCGTAATAAGACAAGATGGTCGCGGTCAAATCCGTAAGCCCGTAGCCGTCACCGGGCAAGCTGCGGTTCATCAACACCACTCCTGGAACGACTTCCGGCGCCATGAGGTGGCTGCCAGACCATCGCGACTTGTTGTTCTCGATCACCGCTTCGGTAATTTCACCCAGGGTTGATTCGTCAGAACAGCCGTAGCCCTTGTTGTAACCAACTTGCATATCAGGCCCCTCCGACACACGCGGGCCCGAGTATATTTCGCTGCTGCGAAAGACTTTCAAAACCACCTGCTCACCGTTGAGGGGGTCTCTAAAGGCTTCGAGTTTTTGTGAAAGCTCGCGAATCAAAGCACCGGCCTCCGAGGACTCCACTATGCCCTGGGATTCGCGACCCTTCATATTCAGATACAGTCCGTTGAAACCCAAACCGAAAGCGCGTGTTTTCGACCAATCCACGTCGCCGGCAAAAGTGTAACCTGTGCGCTTGCCCGGCTTCATCACCAGATAGCCGTTGTCACGCAACCAAGCGTTCAAGTGAACGTCGCGAGTGAAAGGCTGGAAGCCATGATCGCTCATTACTACCAGCAGAGTTTCCGCGGGCAGCCGCTCGCGGATCTGTCCGAGCGCCAGATCGACGTCGCGGTAGAACTTCTCGATGTCGTGGGTGTGACCCTTCGCAGTCACGGCATCAAAAGCGGGATGCGCGGGGGCGCCAGGGTACTTGGGATCGCCGTGGCGCCACAACATATGGCACTGCAGATCTATATCCGAGAAGTATACGAAGGTTGCGTCACCGGGTTGGAACCGTGACAAGGCAAAATCCAGAATGCGCCGGGTATCTTCTTGGACGAGGCCAACCTGCTTGATGTAGTCGTCTTCGCTAAACACCCCGTCCTTCAAAGCTTCCTGCTCCTCCGGCATACCCTGGGTATAGAAAAAACCGATCTGCTCGTAGATCTCCTCCGCAAAGCCCTCGGGCGTGCTCAACGGCATTACCGGATCCGCCGGTGAGATATTGACCGGACTTATATAGAGTTGAAAATGCGGGCGCAGTTCCTTGGCGTACAAGCGCACGGTTCCGCTTACCGGCATCATTCCCATCGGCGCCAGATCGAAACTCAGTTCGATCCAATCCGACCATTCGCCTTCTTGAAGCAGCACCTCAGAGCCGCCTATCTCGACCACGGCGGTTTCACTATCGGGGTCGATGTATACGGTTACTCCAGTGCTAATGTATTCATTCTCGGCCGGGGTATGGCCCGGCTCCAGATGCAACTGGTCGGGCGGGCCGCGCAAGATCCCGTTGACGGTGTCAGGCGTACCGTCCAGATCGAGGTCACGGACCGTAACGAACTGTATGTCGCCCTTGGGTTTGTCTTTCTCCACCGCCGTATCGGTAAGCAAGGTATAGGTACCGAAACCTCCGCGAAGATCCGAAGTGCCCATCCCGTCGAGCACCTTGGCTTGCGAATCAGGGGTCGGGAAATTTCCGGGGATGCGGTAAACCTCCACATCTACTCCGGCGTCGACCAGGATGTCCCACCATGGCGTACCCCCGCGGTTGTTCTCCAGATCGCCGCCGGAAAGCGGAATCACATAGCCGAGTAGCCTCGAAGCTGCAGCCTGCCCGCCCACCGCACGAGTCGCCGATGAAACCGGAGCGTAGTTTTGGGGATCACGATGCATGAAATCGAAAATGCCGTGGCCACCCGGATTCATCCCGGTCACGAAGTTCGACCACGCGACCGGACTTTGCGGTGGGTTGGCGGTGGCGAGGTTCTGGTAGCTACCCTCGGCGGCAAGGCGCTTCATGTTGGGCATTTCACCCCGCGCCATCATTCGCGAAAGTATGACGGGATCCATCCCGTCCACTCCCATGATGAAAATCCCGCCCTCGTGCCCGTGGCCGCCCGGTTTCGAGGACGGCCGCACTTCAGTGCCGGACGCCGGGGCCCCGGCAGCGGCCAATACCAAGGGCGCTCCCACGGTGGCGAAAGTCGTGCCACTCCCGGGTTCCACGCACAGCGCCGGAGTGGCTTGAAGCAGCGCAAAAGCCAGCGCCGGGAACAATGCGCGCCGGACATGAAATCGCGATAGGACTTCCATATCTACGCGCTCGCCTTCTCGCTCTCAGGGCCACTGCCATAGCGCTCGGCAGGAAATATCAGCGCTCCCGGTGCGGCGCCGCTTTGCTGCAAAGTGTGCGGATCCAGCATACCGACGACAGAGCCGGTCGCGCCGTCTTCGGGAAATATCATCTTGCCTTGCATGTAACCGGGAATATCTTGGCCAAAAAGTCTCATGACGGTAGCGGGAATATCCACCAAGCGGGGCTGCTCTTCAGCGATGGAACGGTTACAAAAGAAAACTCCCGGAACGATACTCGGATCCACACAGTGGTCGCCGGACCAGCTCTTGCAATTGTCGCTGATGACTTCCTCGGTGACCTCACCCACCGCACATTCCCAACTGTGGCGGTAGCCCCCTTCCCAGCCCACCAATAGGTCGGGAGCATCGAAGCGATAGGGGCCCTCAAAAAACTGTTGCGAGATCGCCACGCGGCGTACACACTTTTCGCCGGTGGCGGGATCGATCAAGGCTTCGAGCTTGGCGGCGAGTTCCTCCACGAGTTCGCGGTACTCCTTGCCTTCAGCCACTATTCCGGACTTCTCGCGGCCAGCACGATTGATGAAGATGCCGGTCAGGCCCAAAGCAAAAGCCTTGGTCCGGCTCCAATCCACGCCTTCGAAATACTCTCCACCACTGCGAGCACCCTCGTCTTTCATGAACAGGTAGCCGTTATCACGGAGCCAAGCGTTGATATTCACCCCACGCCGGAAGTTGGTAAAGCCATGGTCGCTGATCACCATGAACACCGTGCCGGGATCCTCGACTAGGTGGGAGACTTTACCCAGCAGTTGGTCGGCTTTCTCGTAGACACGGGCGATGGCGTCTTTCCACTGCTCGGTGTCCTTGCCCTCGTTGGCCGGGTGCGTGTGGTCGAGATAGCGGTAAAACATGTGCTGAACACGGTCGGTAGTATCGAACACTGTGGTGACCAGACCGCTTTTCGACTGCTTGACCGCATCCAGGAACATCCTCTCGCGCTCCTCGTAGATGTCCATGGCCTGCTCGAAGAACAGCTTCTCATCGATCACGCGGTTGTTGAGTGACCAGGTATCTTCGGCCAAGCCCAGCGTAGCGTACTTACCCTGCTTCTTGGCCAGGTAGATCGCATAGACCTCGGGATGGGAGATCGGCATGGCCGGGTTCTCCGGATCTATGTGTATGGGCGTCATGTACAGGTTTACGTGCGGAGAGGTCGAGATCAGATAGAACTTCGCTATACCGCTAACCTTTACTCCCAAGCCGGCCTTGAAAGTCAGTTCCACCCACTCCGAATACTTACCGACTTCGAGCGTAAAAGGGTCGGCTCCCGTTATCTCCATACGCGCGCTGTTGCCGTCGCCGGCGATGGTCAAGGTGAAAGGGATGGTCATACGGCCGCCCGAAGCCAGCATGCTGTTGTCGGGACCGACTAGGCGGGACCTGATTACATTACCTTTTCTTCGCAACACTGTCTGTTCGCCGCCGATGAACTTGGCTTCACCACCCTCGGCGGTCTCGGTACTGAAGAATGAAAAGGTTCCTTGGCTGCCCCTCAGGTCCGGCACGCACATCCCACTGAGCAGTAGTCCGTTCTTGAAGGGAACCGGCGGAAAGGTAATCGGTACGCGTTGGATGATGGAAAATATGTGTTTCTCGCCGAGTAGTTTCCAGAAGTGCTGGCTCTTTTGCAGCAGGCGCATCCGCGGTTTGCCCAGCGGTATCATATAGCGGCCGATATTGAGCACCCGTTTGGCGCTGCCGATATCGGTGGACGACAACATCGGCCCGTAAGTGCAAGGGTCGCGGGTGAGAAAATCGTAGATGCAATGATGGCTGGCGTCGGTACCGGTAGCAAAAGTAGACCAAGCCACCGGCGACATCGACGGCATGCTGGTATCGAGTGGGCGAAAGACCCCGCGCTCGGCCAACGCCGCAAAGTTAGGCATCCGTCCCTCGCGTATGAACTTGGTGGTGAGTCCGGGGTCCATGCCGTCGAGACCCAAGATCACGACTCGCTTGGTAAGAGCCGATTTATAGGGATTTCCGACCGTAAGCAGCCGGTAAACCAGGCGCAGAGGCCAAGTCAAAATGATCACGAAGGCCAGCGCGAAAGTCGCAACCAGCACCAGCATGGATCCACCCAAAGCGAAGCCCGCACCCGGACCGATATAGGCGTAGGCCGCACCCGGCTCGGCGACGAGCAGCAGCGCGAGCACGGCGGCAAGCGCCCAAGGTCTAAGGGCATTCATAGGATTTGCACTAATCTCCGAAGAAGTAAGTAATTCGCGGCGGGGTGGCGCCGGGCAACTTTTGAGTTTACCATATCCGCCTCCCACCGCACGCGCGCGGGACGATTTCACCAAACTGTAGGTAAACCGAATGTATCGAAAATACCGTCGTTTTCCAGACCTCTTGCCCACAATTTTCGCGAAGTACCGAAGTCCGCAAGGGTTTCTCCCGTTGCCGAAACCGAGCGCACCGGCCGTGCAACGCGCTCAGGGGCGGACCCACAGCCTCGCCCAGCCGCCGGCTATGTTGCGAATCCTTTCCTTGGCCCTGCTGCTCGCGGTGGCCGCTGCCTGCAGCAAGAGCGGACACGATTACTTGGCCGCAGCTCGCGCAAGCCTGAACTCCTCGGCCTATGACGACGCAATTGCGGCTGCGGAATCCGGCCTTGCCGCCGAGAGCGATGACATCACCACCTGGGGCCTTGAATTGGTAAAGCTCGAGGCCCACGCGCGCGCGGGACATGGCGAGCAAACCAAAGCTCAACTCCGGAACTTGGCCCAGCAGTACCCGTCACGCCTGTCGGCCTCGGAATACACGGGAACTGCCCAGCAGTTACAGGCCGCGGGACAGGGTGCAGCCGCGATCGAGGTACTCGACCTCGGCGCCAAGCGCTTCCCCGACGACAAGCTAATCGCTTCTATGATCGCGAAATCGGCTTCCGCGGGAAGCGATCCGGCCGAGTTGGAGATGCTGAAAAGCCTCGGCTACATCGAATAGGTCTAAACCGCACACACAAAGCGCCTTAGCTAACCTGCATAATTTATGAAAGCTCTGCTAAGAGCCCGTCTGACCTTGGCCGTAAGTAATTGTTTTTACTAAGAACGTAATTCTCGGGTCCGAAACGTTACCGCAATGAGTTCAACGGTTACGCTACTCGAGGCCAGCAAATCGATAGGCTTCTGAGCCTGAAACAGCAAAGGACGGGCCCGAGGGGTCCGTCCTTTGCGAGAGTCTAGTCTGGGTAGGCAGTTCCAGAGTGTGCGAATGATTCTTAATCTCATTAGCTGTTTTGTCAATAGAGGAAGGGGATTTTTTCGCTCCCTCGCTCTACAATTGGACTTGCGCCCAGGCTCCGACCCGCCAACTGCGCACGAAGGTAAGCAGTAAGATCAGACGGTATGCCGCGTTGGCCCACCAGATGGCCGACAATCCCAATCCCAGCACCGGCCCCAGCAAATAAGCAGCAGGCAAGAACAAAGCCCACTGGGCGGCCAAGGAAACCACCATCACATGGCGGGTGTTGCCCGCGCCCATATGTGAGTTCATCAACACGAAACCCATGGCATCCACAGTCGCCATGGCGGCGGTAAGGCGTAGCGGAAACACGGCCAAAGCCGCTGTGGGAGCGTCGTGGATGAAGACCCCGAGTACTGCGGACGGCCAGACCAGCATCGGTAGCGCCAGAACGCTCACGACTGCCACCGCGATGCCGCCGACTCGCCAGGCCCAGGCCGAGGCTTCCACTCTACTTCCGGCACCAAGGGATTCGCCGACCAGGGTAGCTGCCGCTAGTCCGAAACCTATCGACGGCAATACAGCGACCAGCATTATGTTCACCAAGACATTGCCGGCTGCCAGTTCTGCAGTACCGACACGTCCAAGTATCCAGAAGAACACTGTCATACCGGAGGCAAAGAAGAACTGCTGCAGACCGGCAGGGACCGAAGTTCTGAACATGGCCTTGAAGGTCGCGCGGTCGGGAACCCGGCTCAGAAAGCCGCTGTGGCGGGCATGGCGAAGCGCCAGAATGAAGTAACAGGCCGTGCCGATATAAGTCGCGACCGAGGTCCCCAAGCCGGCGCCGGCAACTCCCATCGCGGGAACCCCGAGCTTCCCGAAGATCAATATCCAGTTGAGGAATATATTGCTCGAGTGCATCAGCAGCAGCGTGCCCATGTACAGGCGCGACAGATGCACGGCGTTCCAGTATCCGCGAAAGGCGAAGTTCATGCCGACACCGGCCAAGCCCAAAAGACGCATCGAAAAATAGCTGCCCCCCAAGCCCGCAACCTCGGGGTCGGCCGCCAGATAGGGGAAAAACGTGGGAGCCGCCAGTAGCAAGACGATGGTCCATGGCAAGGCTACGGCCACGGCACTGAGCAAGCCTCCATTGAGCGGCACTGCGGTTTCTTCGAAACGCCCCTCTCCGAGTCGCCGGGCAGCCATGGCCTGCACTCCCACCGCCATCCCGGTAATGAACGAAGTCGCCATGAAATTGGTAAAGCCGGCAATGCCCACGCCGGCCAAAGCCGCATCGCCGAGTGTGCCGACCATGGCGATATCCACCAGATTGAGAACATTTTGCGACGCCATGCCACCGATAATCGGCAGAGATAGGGCGAGAATACGTTTTAGCTTTGATCGCGGCACGGTTTGCCGCGACAGAATCGCGAAAACTGGTGAAATTAACCACCACCGTGCATCGCATCGTGGCGTGGTTCGCCTGCTACTGCGGGTGGCCCGGGGTTACCGGGGGCCGCCCGGTACCGTGGACCTCGTGCTGCCATGCGATCCCAGACTGCGGTACGTGGTGCGCATTCCGCACTGCCCATCACGAATCTAGACGGCAAGCGCCCGGCCGTCCGGTGGCAAAGCTAGTAGCGCGTTTGCCAAGCATACGGCCCACGCTAAGATCGGTAACTATGGACGCTCGCTGCTACGAAAAGCTGGCCTACGAATGCTTGGGCAGGGTAAGTGACTGGCTCGAGGATTTCGATCCCGACGAACTCGATTTCGCCATCGGCGACGGCATCGTAACTCTGGAGTTCGCCGACGCTACCCGCTATGTGCTCAATCGCCAGGCCGCTGCCGAACAAGTTTGGTATGCCGCGGGCGCTCGAGCTTGGCACTACCGTTGGGACGAGAAGACGCAACGCTGGCTGGACGACAAGGACGGCCACTGCCTGATGTCGAAGATAGCCGAAACAGTCGGGGCCAAACTCGGCCGCAAAGTAGAACGTCCCTAACCCACAGTCATTACGGATTATCGCGGCGCTCAGGCCGCGGCCGGACGCAGCCGGCGGCCGTGCTCGGGCGCGCCGATCTCGATGAACAGTCTTGCTGCCCTGTCCACTTCGTCCCTCCATCGCGTATTTTCCCCACGGAGCCGCGCCAACTCAGCCAACTCAGCCCTCACGAAGGGCTCGTAGGCTTTGGCTCCGGTTCGCTCGACTATTCGCAACGCATCATGCAGAGGTTCCTGCGCATTGCACCATTCCGGACCTTTGCAGCTTCTGACCAGTACGCGGCCCAGAAACAGCGCCGCACGACACTCGTGCATGGCAGTTCGGCGCCGGCGGGCGACTTCGACGGCCTCGTGAGCCCGCGCCAGAGCTGTCTTGTCATCGCCACGGCCAAGGTAGGCTTCAGCCAAGTTGGCAAGCATCAAGGCCTCGGCCTGCAGAAACGTACCGCCCGCCCTGGCCAACTCCAGAGCGCTCTCGAGCGAGCTTACCGCAGTATCCCAGTCGCCCTTCAACACTGCTGCAATGCCGCACGAATCGTAGGCGCTGGCCTTCAGGGTGGTGGATCCCAGCCGCTCGGCGAACTCCAACTGCGCCTGTGAGTATCTTTCCG
This sequence comes from Candidatus Binatota bacterium, assembly GCA_024276575.1. Classification (GTDB taxonomy): domain Bacteria; phylum Desulfobacterota; class Binatia; order UBA1149; family CAITLU01; genus JAJRWY01. The sequence goes on along the minus strand of JAJRWY010000141.1, from coordinate 8,321 downwards.
CAGTCGCCGCATCCCCTTTGAACCAGGCATGGGTAACGCCGAAACCACGTATCGAAGCAGCAGTCACTTTCTCGCCTTGTTCCAAGGCCGCCGCCAACGCCTTCTCGATAATGCGCCCTGCTTCGTCCAAGTGCCCGAGATAGATGTTCGGCAGCGCACGAACTCCACCGAGAAATATGTAGTCTCCGGCTCCGACCCTGGCGGTGGCGCGATCGCTGCGGCCGGCAAGCTCGTAAGCTTTCTCCGACAATCGCAAGGCCTCTCCCAACTGGCCGGCGAGCAAATGGCCGAAGCTACGGCGGCTAGTCAGACTCAAGACGAAAGCAACATCAGCTTCGCCAGACATCGATGTAGTAAGCAAAGCAGCTTGATCCAAAAGGCTCAGCGATTCGTCCACTTCACCCGCAAAACTCAGCAAGGTCGCGTAAGACGACAGCACCCGGGCAAGCCCCGGCGTAGTGGCCCCGGCTTCGGCCAACGCTTTGCCCCAAGCAAAGACCTGTGAGGACTCCTCGCGGGAAAGTCCCAAGCGCCAGCATGAACCTATCACCCCTTCGGTGGCGGCAAGGCCGAGTTCCAACACCTCCGGGTCCTTGTGCGGCCGGGGTATCTGCGTGACCAATTCCACGACCTTCTTCCAATGGCGATGAGATTCACGGGCGTCCTTCGACCACGACCATACCGCAGCCCGCCGGCGCGCTTTCGCGGCCTCGACGAGTTCTCCGGCCCCTTCCCAATGATGTGCCGCAAGTGCGGCCCATTCGTCGACCTTTCCCGAGGAAAGCTCACACACTGCGGCAGCGGCCGAAGCGTGCAGTTGCGAACGCCTTTCAGTCAGTTGTGCCCGATAAGCAACCTCCTGCGTAAGTGGATGAGAAAAAGCATACGAGATACTACCGCCGCTACCGCGTCTATATACGAAGCCGGAAGTTTCCAGAGCGGCCAGGCCCGAATCCAGGTCGCTGTTTTCCCCCTCCCATACGCGCTCGAGCAACTTGCCGCCGAACTCCTTGCCGATGACCGCAGCAGTCTCCAGCACCTGCTTCTCCAAAGGCGGGAGGTTATCGATACGAGCGGCAAGCACCGCTTGTACAGTGGGGGGGAGAATCACATCCTCCACCGGTTTTACCAGACGGTAGTTGCCGCGGCTGCCTTCAAGGCTGCCGGCTTCCGATAACGCCACCACCACTTCCTCGACGAAGAACGGGTTGCCGGCGGTGCTTCTCGCAATGTTAGCGGCGAGTTGGGACACCGACGGATCCGAGCCCAACAGATCGTCCAGCAACTCCGAGACTGCCTCCGGGCCCAAGGGCTCGAGCCTGACTTCGTGACGATGCTTGGCTTCCAGCCACACCGGCTCGTAAACCGGGCGGTAGTTGAGGACCAACAGACAGCGCGCATCCCCAAGCAGCGCGGACAATTCCTGCAGAAAGTGTTCGCTGGCGCCGTCTATCCAGTGAAGATCCTCCACCAGGATCACCTCCGCTTCGCGCCCACTGTGGCACTGAAACATCTTTTGAACAGACGCAAACAGCAGTTGGCGGCGCGGCTCCGGCTCCATCGGCGAGGCCGGCCGGCCGGGGTCAGGAACCGCGAGGAAATCGAAGATAAAGGGAAGAGTATCCTTGAAACTCTCGTCGAGCAGCAGCAGGCGGCCGGCGATCTTCTCCCGGGCTTGCTTGTCGGAATCCTGGTCGCCGATTCCAAAGTAGGATCTCAAGATCTGCAAAATCGGGTAGAACGGAATCATCCTCCCGTGGGCGACACAGTTGCCCCTGTAAACCTGAATGCCACGCGGCCCGAGCGATTCGATGAACTCGTGACAGAGCCGGCTCTTACCGGCTCCACCCTCGGCAACCACGGTGACCACTTGGGCGCCTTGACCGGCGGTCAAGCTCAACGCCGATTCCAACACCGCCATCTCGTCGCTGCGCCCCACGAAGCGTGAAAGCCCGCGCGCACGCGAAACATCCAGACGGGTCTTATGCGTGAAAGCCGAGAGTAACTCGTAAGCGCGCAAGGGCTCACTCGCTCCCTTGATTTCGAACAGGCCGAGGTCACGCAAATCGAAGTAATCGGAGATCAAGGCCGCCGTATACTCGGTAAGATAGGCGCTGCCGGGAGCCGCCAGCGCCTCCATACGCGCTGCCAGGCCTACGGTGCGCCCCTGAGCGGTGTAGTCCATCCGCAGGTCGTCACCGATACTGCCGACCACCACTTCGCCGGAATTGATGCCCACGCGCACCGAAAAATTGAGCCCCTGCCGGCGTTTCAGTTCTTCGGAATAGCGCGCCAGCCTTTCGCCAAGATACAAAGCCGCGTGGCAGGCGCGTTGGGCGTGGTCTTCATGGGCGATCGGTGCTCCGAACAAAGCCATGATTCCATCGCCGGTATACTGGTTCACAGTTCCTTCGAAGCGGTGTACTCCGTCGGAGAGGATCGCGAAGAAGCCGTCGAGTATGCGATGCCAGGATTCGGGATCGACGGTCTCGGCCAAAGACATCGACTCTTTGATGTCCGCAAACAACACCGTGACCTGCTTGCGCTCGCCTTCGAGCGCGCTCCTCGACTTCAAAATCTTGTCGGCTAGGTGACGGGGAGTATAGGAGCGAACCACACTCTTGCTCACCGAACGTCCGCACTCTACGCAGAACTTGGCACGCGACGGCAGCAAGCTTCCACAGCCTTCACAATTGCGCGACAGTGCGTTGCCGCATTCCTGGCAGAACTTGGCGCCTTCGAGGTTCTCGGTCTGGCAGCTTGAACAATACACCGGCCGTACTCCGGACCGGGCATCATAGGAACAAGCGCCGGGGAGTTACAATTGAATGCCACGACAGACAATCAACCTGAACCTTGATCGGACAATAATTCACGAGCGAAAACGCGCTGGAGTGCGTCAGCCGTGACCGAGCGGAGCGTTCGCCGAGCGGAGCGTACCCAACCGTACGTGAGCATCGGCGGGCGCGAGTACGGCCGCCGATGGCGTGCTCCAGCGTGAGCCAGAGGCGATTTACGCCGTGAATTATTGTCCGATCAAGGTTGATTTCTCATGAAATCTCGCCGCGAGATCCGAACACCGCCGCGCGCCGTAGCACGCCGTAGCGCTCAGTAGCAAAGGCCCTCGGCCCGCGCCGCGTCTGCGACTGCGTGGGCAACAGCTACCGGTACCGAACGGTCGAAGGCGGCCGGAAGTATGTGATGAGGCGTCGGTTCCTCCACCGCCGCCACGATGGCTTCGATTGCGGCAAACTGCATGCCCTTGCTGAAACGCCGGGCCCTAGCCTCGAGAGCTCCGCGAAACAGCCCCGGGAAAGCGAGTACGTTGTTTACTTGATTGGGGAAATCGCTGCGTCCGGTGCCGACTATGGCAGCCCCCCCCTTCTCGGCCTCCTCCGGCATGATCTCGGGCCTCGGATTCGCCATCGCAAACACGATCGGATCGGCGGCCATGCGGCGAATGTCGGCGGCTTCGAGAAGCCCCCTCCTGCTGACCCCGATAAAGACATCCGCACCTTCCATGGCGTCGCGCAGATCACCGCGCTGCTCCTGCGCATTGGTAAGCCGGCCTATGTCTTCCTTGATCGCGTCGTTTCCGTCGCGGCCCGGAGCTATGATGCCGCGCGAATCGCAGACCCTGATCTTCCCCACCGGTATGCAACGGTCGTCTTGCTCGTGGCAGGTAAGCAACTCCGTAATCGCCCTTCCGGCCGCGCCGGCACCATTGATCACGACCGAAAGCTGCCCCAAGGTAACCCCCTTGACCTTGGCCGCGTTCATGACTGCAGCCAGCAGCACGATGGCGGTACCGTGTTGATCGTCGTGCAGGACCGGAATACCGATATCTTGAAGACGGTTTTCTATCTCAAAACAACGCGGAGCAGAGATGTCCTCGAGATTGATACCACCGAAGGTCGGGGCGATGACCTCGACGATCCTCACTATCTCACCGGGTTCGCGTGCGTTCAGAACCACCGGAACCGCGTCGACGCCGGCAAACTCGCGAAACAGCGCCGCCTTACCTTCCATCACCGGCAGCGCCGCTTCAGGGCCTATGTCGCCCAGACCTAGCACCGCCGATCCGTCCGACACCACCGCCACGGTGCGTCCTTTCCAGGTCAGGTCCCAAGCTGCGGCAGGATCCTTGGCTATCTCCTCACAGGGACGCGCCACTCCAGGCGTATAGGCGATGCTGAGATCCTCCATGGACTCCAGCCGCATGCGCGAGCGTACTTCGATTTTCCCCTGTTTTTCTCGGTGCTTACGTAGCGACTCTTCGTAGATATCAGGCATGGCCTGATTATAACGCGGAGAGGAGCAATAAGTTACCGGCATCGAGAAGCCGGCGCGGCAAGCGGACGCCGCTACTTCTTCAGCGCCTCGCGCATCCATGCGATGATCTGCGTGGTGCGCAACTCCCTTCCCTCACCGTTCAGATGGTAGATCCAGTCGAAGAAGTACTTCAAATCGTAAGTGTGATCCTGCGGCGTTCCCAGTATCGGAGCCTCGAGATCTCTCGATAGTATACTGGCCACGGCCTCGATTTTCTCTTTGTTCTCACCGTACTGCTTACGCGGAATCGAAGCGTACATGAAAAACACGCGTGCGCCCCTGCTCTGGGCCCGTTCGATGAAGCGATTCAGACCCTTGACCGCGTTGACATCGACTTGTTTGGAAATCTTGCGGCGAAACAACTGCATGTCGCTGAGATCCTTGCCCTTCATGCCAAGATGGGCCATCAGGTCTCCGTGGGCGTTCAGCGCTTTTCGACAATATAGGCACTCGGTATCCGGCTCCCGGCCGATACTGCGCAACATGCGATTGAACTTGAGCTTGGCGTGCATCGGCAATTCACGCGCGATGTTGTAAAGCTGCCGTAGCGAGTGGATGTAGCGCAAGCCGGGAGGGTAGGCCTCTAGAACGTCCAGCAACTCGTCGTCACCTTCGTATAGCCCGTAAAAGAGGTGGTATTCGGGCATGAGAATGACGATGTCGCCCTCGTTGATGAAAGGTATGACCGAATCGAGGATGAAACGCAGACCGGCGTTGATGCCCAAGCCCATATTGACGACCGGGTAGCCAAGTTCGCGTTCCAATCTCGGGCTGTCGACACCGAAAGAAAGGTTCGACCCCCCGACCAGTACGAGTTTGGGAGACTCAGTAGCCTGCAGGCGCGCTTGCTTGTCGATCACTGAGGCCAGGTAACTGCCCTGGTCCACCGGAGCCAGCGTTATCGCGATAAAACTCAGCCCTATGAGAGTGAGCATCGCGATACTTTTTACGGCTAGTTGGATCATCCCGCCTGCCACCTAAAACTGGAAATAGATGAACTTCGCGCCGCCGAACTCGGCGAAGAGTAACACGTACATTATAGAAGCGTAGTACAAGGACCATCGTAGCCAAGCCGGACGCTCGGCAATGAAAGTACGGACACGAACCTGCCGCTGCATGTAATGCACGCATTCGAGCAAGAATATCGATACGGTCCCTATCCAAAATTCGTAGGCCCCGAGTTCCAAATAAAAGTCTGCCCCGAAATCGAAATCCGTGAAAACATGGACGGCTACGTAAAAAGCATCGCCGATGGTGTTGGCTCTGAAGAATATCCATGCAAACAGCACCAAGCCCATAGTGATAGAGATCTGTATAAGCTTGTGAAGCCGGGGCCGTGAGGAAAGTCCGCAAGCCGATGCCAGCTTCGCCCGCCACTTGCGTGTCCACAGCCCGAACACGAGATAGCCGCCGTGCAAAGCGCCCCACATCACGAAAGTCCAGTTGGCGCCGTGCCACAGTCCGCTTACCACGAAAACGATGAATAGGTTGAGATACCACCTCGACACCGTGGTCCGGCTACCGCCCAAAGGAATGTAGAGATAGTCGCGGAACCAGGTGGACAGGGACACATGCCAGCGCCGCCAGAACTCCTGAATGTTCTTGGAGAAGTAGGGCTGGCGGAAGTTCTGCATCAAGTCGTAGCCCATGACCTGCGCAGCACCGATGGCGATGTCCGAATAGCCGGAGAAATCGCAATAGATCTGGTAGGCAAAGAATACCGTTGCGATGATCAATGGTATCGAAGAGTACTCTCCAGGGCTGTTGTAAACTTGGTCGACGTAAATCCCCAGGCGGTCGGCGATCACCAGCTTCTTGAAGAACCCCCAAGCCATCAGCTTGAGCCCGTCGGTTACCCGGCGGTAGTCGAAATCGAAATTCTTCTTGAATTGTGGAAGCAGGGTTGTTGAACGCTCGATAGGACCGGCAACGAGTTGGGGAAAAAACGATACATAGAGGGCGAAAATCCCCAGATGGCGTTCCGACCGCCGTTCACCACGGTAAACGTCGATCGAATAGCTCAGAGTCTGAAAAGTGTAGAAGGAGATCCCCACAGGCAACAGGACATCCAGGTGGGGAAAGTGAAAGCCTGCCCCCAGGCTTTGCGCCAATATCGTGCCGGTATCGGCAAAGAGATTGAAGTACTTGAAGACAAAGAGAATGCCGAGATTTACTACCAGGCTGAATATCAAGTAGTGGCGGCGGCGGCGCGGATCCTCGGTACCGTCCATCCACAACGCCGCCAGGTAGGCCACCACCGTCGTGGTTACCAGAAGCGCCGCATAGGCCACCTTCCACGACATGTAGAAGTAGTAGCTGGCCGCTAGCAGCAACATCCAGCGGTAGCGGTAAGGCAAGGCGAAGTACGCCAGCACAACCAGCGGAAAGAATATTAGGAATTCTAGGGAGTTAAAGAGCACTGCGTCTAAGTGGGGCTGTTCGGATTTATACAGACCGGCGGCTACCCGGGCAAACCCGGCAAACACAGCCAACGAAAACGGCCGGTCCAGGGGGACCGGCCGTCTCGCCTTCGGGTTGAACAGGAGGCGCGACCCTAGGGGATCATCGCGCCGCCGGCTTCAACGGCTTAGTATCCGGTAAACGGCACGTGGGTGAAGTCCACGAACTCGCCGACCAGCAGCTTCCTGCCGCTGCCGATGGCCTGCCCGCTCCACACGCTGCTCTCTCGGATCTCCAGCGCACCGTTGGGGCACACGATGGTACCGCCACCGGAGTTCAGGCTGCCGATCTCACAACGCACGCCGTTGACCACTAACAGCAGGTTCTTGGCCTGCATGCCGCCGGTCAGGTTCCAAGTCGTACGCAGATCGGTATTCATCTTACCTGCGATACGCAGAATCATGACGGTATCCGTGCTCCCGCCGCCGTCTATATTCAAGGTCGCGTCGGTGCCGGCGATCAGCGACGAAATATCGAAGACGTTCAATCCGCCGACATTCATCGCCGCAATGGTTGCAGTGCTACCGATCGGGGCCTTGACCTGCCCGAGATTGGCGGTCTGCGGTAAAGCCGCCGCCGCCGCCGATATCGCCGCTCCGGAATCCTGCGCCGCACGGCACTGGCCAACCCTCACGTCGAAACCGGTGGTGTCGTAATGGCCGGTGTCGAGCTTGGGCACGATCAAGCCACCGGCGACTGAGGTCGTACCGGAGTCTAGACCAGGCAAAGTCGCTCCTTCGAAACCACTGACCGAGCCGCCGCCGGTAATGATGTCACCCAATACCGTGGCATCCGACCCGAACTTCAGCTCATCGTTGATATTCGACTCTTGCACCACAATACCGTCGACCACTCCGACGCCACCGCCCACACGGGCGAAGAGCGGAGCCGCACCGGCGCAGATATCACCCTTGTTGTTGCCATCATCACCGATGAGAACACGGGTGCTGCTGTTACGTCCTCCTACTACCAGCCAGTTACAAGCCTGCCCGGTAATGTAATAGGTGTCCGGATCGCAGCTCCCGGCGGCACAAGCGTAGGCCTTAACGCATTGGTCGGGAGACGTGACCTGGCTGGTGCAATCCACGCCTTCGTTGGTGGCGCCGATATTACAGGTGCCGGCGCCGTCACACGTGCCGGTAGTACAGATATCGGCAGTGGTACTGCAATCGCCGCTGCCCGCAGGCTCGAACTGGCAGGAACTGTCGCAGCAATCGCCGTCGGCAGTGTTGCCATCGTCGCACTGCTCACCACAGCCTACACAGAGAATACCGTCACCACAGACGCCCGGCGTGCAATCGTTCTTGCAGGTATCCGTGTTGTCGGTGTTCCCATCGTCACAGATCTCACCCGCTGTGGTGTTGAGCGTACCGTCGCCACAACTCGCCGGCGTACAATCGGCGTTACACGTCGAAGACTCACCTGCATCGTCGCAGGCCTCGCCCGCGCTCGCGTTGACGATCCCGTCGCCGCAACTCGCCAGCGAACAATCCGCGTTACACGTCGCAGACTCACCCGCGTCATCGCAG
>JAJRWY010000140.1 GCA_024276575.1 Candidatus Binatota bacterium | reverse complement strand
GCCGCCGATTCCCAGTGCCGGGCAATTTGCAGTGCCGGCCCCAACACCGGAGCGCCTTGCGATCCGGCCAACGAATTCGTCGACTGCGGTGGCGGCACCTGTACAGTTGCCGCCGGCTGCCTTGGCGGAAACTCCGACACCCGCGCCGACGCCTGCCGCAGTGACTGTACGCTGCCTTTCTGCGGCGATGGCGTCACCGACAGTGGCGCCGGCGAAGCCTGCGACGATGCCAACAGTTCCGACAACGACGCCTGCCTGTCCGACTGCAGCGCGGCAGCCTGCGGCGACGGCATTCTCTGCTCCGACGCTTCGTGCACCAGCGGTCCGTCGGGAAGCCCTGAGCAATGCGACGACGGCAACCTCATCGACAACGATACTTGCGACTCAAACTGTAGCCCGCCGAGCTGCGGGAACGGGATTGTCAACATCGGTGAGCTTTGTGACGACGGCCCGGCAAGCTGCAGCGGCGGTTTCAACGACGGCGGCTTCTGCAGCAGTAGTGCCGATTGCCCCGGACAGTGTACAAGCGGCCCCAACATCGGAGTCGCCTGCGACCCGGCCAATGAATTCATCGACTGTGGTGGCGGCGTCTGCACGGCAGCCGCGGGATGTGTGGGCGGTAACAGCGACGACACCTCCGATGCCTGCCGCTCTGATTGCACCAATCCGGTCTGCGGGGACGGCGTGGTCGATTCGCTGGCCGGAGAAATCTGTGACGACGGCAACGTACTCGATAACGACAGTTGCCTCTCTAGTTGCCAACCGGCGGCCTGCGGCGACGGCGTGTTGTGCTCCGACGCTTCTTGCTCGACCGGCCCCGGAGGCGGAGCGGAACAATGCGATGACGCCAACAACATCGACGGCGACGACTGTACCAATAGTTGCGGTACGGCCTTCTGCGGCGACGGAGTGCTACATGTCTCCGGCACGCCCCCCTTTGATGAGTGCGACGACGGCAGTGCTAGCTGCAACGGCGGTTATCGTAATGGCTTATCGTGCATAGTGAACAGCGACTGCACGGGGATCTGCAGTAGCGGCCCCAACATCGGAAACGAGTGCACGCAAGCCAATGAGTTCGTAGACTGTGGCGGAGGAGTTTGCAGTCCTTCCAGCGGATGCACCGGCCTGGGTAACCGCGACGATATTGCCGACGCCTGCCGCAGCACCTGCGTGCTGCCTGCTTGCGGAGATTCCGTGACCGACAGCGGCGAAGCATGCGACGACGGCAATACCACGGCGGGCGATTGCTGTGCTGCAGACTGTAGTTTTGCGGAGCCGCCGAGCACACCGTGCAGCGACGGTAACGTGTGCACCGACGACACCTGTGACGGCGCCGGCTTCTGCATATCGGTCAACAACAGTGCAAGCTGTGACGACGCCGACGCCTGCACTTCCTTCGACGCCTGCTCCGGCGGAGTCTGCACCGGAGTGCTCACGGTCATTTGCGACGACGGAGAGCCCTGCACGGTTGACACATGCGACCCCGCCACTGCGGTATGCAGCAATGTCGCGGTCGCCGACGGCATCGGCTGCAGCGACAACGATGCCTGCACACAAGCCGACCAATGCCTGTCGGGTGTCTGCACCGGAGGCAACCCGGTGGTCTGTACCGCGCTGGATCAATGCCACCAGGCCGGCTCATGCGATCCGGCCAGCGGTCTTTGCTCGAACCCGCTCGCAGCGGACGGTACCGTATGTGACGACGGCTTGTTCTGCACTGTAAGCGACGCCTGCACGAGCGGAGTCTGCGGCGGCACCGCGCGCGACTGCTCAGCCCTCAATACGGATTGCACCGCCGGGGTCTGCGACGAAAACATCGACGTTTGTACGGCCGATCCGATAAACGAGAACGGACCCTGTGACGACGGGTCGACATGCACGCCCACTTCGGAATGCCAGGCCGGGCAATGCATCGCAAGTTCACAAGTGTCGCTGTATCAGACCTGCATCTGGAGCATCGTCGGAGGCTCGGCGGACACTTCGCGAGGCAAGGCACGACTGGCTACCTCGATACAGGGAGACGTGTGCGCAACCCGCAACATGATCGGCGAGCGCGTAAACGTGGCCGGCGATATAGTATCGGCACGCGGCAGCGGTGTGGGCATGACCTTCCGTCAAGCTGCAACCGTACAGGGTGATCTGGTTACCGGCGGTAGCGCTATCAAGGGGCACAGCCCGGAAACCGACATTCCGGGAACCACCGTCGGGCAGATCGACGGCGGACAGACTCTGAGCACCGATACCGGCTACATCATCGACACCACCGGGACCGACCCCCGGGTAGGCTTGTGCCAGGCGGCGATTACGGCGGTAACTTCCGCTTCCGCGAATATCGATGCCCTGGCATCAACGGCGGCACTCGGAGAAGTGCGCCTGTCGCCCAGCGGATCGACGCAGGTAATCTCCGCGGTACAGGTAGGTCTCAACGTGTTCGATCTCGACACCTTACAGGCCGCCAACGACACCACACTGGTTCTCGACGGAGCTGCGGGCGACACTTTCGTACTGAGGGTGTCGGGGAAAATCAGGGCCCACCGTGGATTTACCCTATCACTAAGCGGCGGCCTCACGGCTGACCGGGTTCTGATCTACAGCAAACGCTTGTGCAAGCTCGGCGAGGACGCTAACGGCGCGGGAACACTGTTCTGTCCCAACGCTCGCGTAAAACTCAAGAACGGCGCCACCTGGGACGGAGCTTTCATCAGCGGGGGATCGCTGGTCGATGTCGGTGGAGACTCGGTCTTGACCTACAACCCCTTCATCGGCTTGTAGGCACTTGTAGGCATTAGTTTGCAAGTCTCGGTTGTAGGCCCGCACGCCGGGGGGCACAGGCCCCTCTAGGCACTCGAAGCCCAGGGGTATCGGGTTGCTCCCGGCAAGACGGCCCGATCATCAACGAGTTTATCTCGTTGGCGAAAAGACGTTGAGGTGAACGCTACAGAGGGAACCCTTTCAGTGAACCACCTTGGGAAGGTCGGTGGCCTCTTCGATCACTCCGAACTTGCTTTCGTAGCGGCTGACGTTGTCTTCCAGCGCCCGCAGTATCCGTTTGACATGCTCCGGAGACGTGACGACTCGTGATCTAAGGTTGGCGACCGCCTCTCCCTTGGCTCCACGCTGCGGATGTACGAAGAGAAAATCGAGCACGAACTCCTCCTTGCGATGGCTGACCATCATCAAGTTCGAATACACTCCCGACGCGGTCTGGGGGTCGGATTGCAACGCGATGGGTTGGCCATCCGCCTGTTTCTTTTCGGGTTCTTCCGCCATCGTACTTCGCTCTCCTTGACACGCATCATTCACCAATGACGCACTTTTTACTCGGTAATCGCGCCCGTTTCCGGCCGGTGCCGGCCGCTCTCTTCTCGCGCCCGGCACCTCGGTTTAACCCGCATTATTCGTGAAACCTCGTCGCGAGAGTCGCAAGCGCCCGTGAGATCGGCCCAAGCGCAGCGATGAGGCCCGCAGGCGTACTAACAGTACGTCGAGGGCCGAAAAGCGAGCACGGGCCGAGATTGCGGGCGAT
>JAJRWY010000012.1 GCA_024276575.1 Candidatus Binatota bacterium | reverse complement strand
TAAGGACGCGAGTGCGCGAATTTCCATCAGGGCCAGGAGGCTTCGCGCCCCCGTAAACAGGCCGGATATATGTGAGCAACCGACTTTCGATGCTTCCCTTACTCGACCCTCGCAATGCGGGGCGGACCATATATGACCCCCCTAGAGACCCCCCTAGATCCCTGGCTGCAGCGGCCGCTATTGGGTTGGCCGCATAGTCGAAGGCCCGGTTACCCGCTACAGTGAACGGCTGAGTTGAGCTGCGCGAGCCGCTGCTTCCCGGACTGCCTCGGCATTCCCGCTCAGTTCTTCACCGTTTTCCCGGCCGGGGGCCGCGGCGTCTTCGCGCCCGGTGTCATCCGGACCGGCGATTTCCGGGCCGGAGTCCTCAGACCCCGCGTCTTCGATGCCCGTGTGCTCGAGGCCGGAATCTTCGAGGCCGGCAGTTCCGATATCCCCCGTCTTGCCACCCGTTGGTCGTGCTCTTTTCTTGCCGGGGCCGCCACGTTCAGCAGTGGCTCCAGGTTTGGCCGCCGGGCGCCCGGCCTTCTCCGGTGCTGTTTGAAGAGCGGCGAGCAAAGACGACAGCGGTTTGGGTACGAGCGCAGTCAGTCGTGCAAGAGTGGCTGCTCCGGCGGGGACCGAAAGCTCGGTGAGCCTGAAATACACGCTCGCAGCCAAGGCTGCGGCCAACCAGGAGTCCGGCGGCGAATATCCACCCAAGGAACCGGCCACAACCAAACCGACATGTACTCCCGAGTTCTGCACCTGGGCACGGGCAGAACTCGTCAACGCGATGATTGCCGCGTGTCCGGCATGGCGGGCCACGTCGTTGCCCGTAGCGGTGCTGCTACCGGCGGCGTTCGCACAGCCGGCTGCCGACACGAGATTCACCAAACTTCCCGCTCCCTCGGCTTGCATCAGTACCAACGCTTCGCGCATGGGATGTACCGCGCTTTCCACATAGGCGTTGACCGCTTGTTCGAGTCCGCGTCCGGTTTTTTCTCCAAGTGGTTCCGGCTCGCCGCCAAGGCTCCAGGACGATGTATTGACCAGTGCATCGAGAGGTCCGCTTTGTGCGACGACTGCTTTCAGCGCCTTTCCGATCGCGGTGCCGCGTCCGGGCCGCACGCCGGCGATCATTACTTCGGCGCTTTCCGGCTCGGAGGTTGCGGAGACGATGCCGGCCGCCGCCGGATGGCCCGACTTCTCGAGTTCGCGCGCAAGATTCTCCAGGGCCGCTGTGTCGGCTCCAATCAGGGCCAGCCTCGCTCCGGCCTTGGCGAACATTCGTGCGGCCGCACTGCCCACTGAAGTGTCGGCTCCGACGATCGCCACCGTTTTCCCGGCGAAAGCGCCAGTGAGTTCGAATAGTAGTGAAGGGGTAAGTAGGTCCGGCACCGCGCGCCTCGAATCAGGGAAGCACGAACACGGCGACATCGGTGGGAAAGTGCCTAGTCAGCGATCGAGTGCTACTCGACGGAAACTCGTTCAGCAGCCCGTCGTTGCCGATGATATAGGCATCTACCCGGCCCAGCCCGGCCTGTGCGACGTAGAGAACGTTGGCATAGATCGCGATGGCGGTCGGGAAGGACGCAGTGTCTTCTCGTGTGGAAGACAGGGGCTCGGCCCGGTCTGCGAATTGTCCGCTAACGGGGTCGATGCCGTATACGTCGATCTTGCCGCGGTTGAACGCGGTCGCGTAGACCTTGTCACCGTAGAAATCCATGTGGGTGTAAAACTCGCGTGCTGCCGTTCGGCTGTCGGGCAGGTTGTCGAGCAGGCCATTGTCTCTGATCTGGTAGGCCTCGAGGTTCTCGTCGCCACCCCCGGTCACGTACAGCACCCCGTTGACCACCTCGAGGTCGTCGGGCAGGGCCACGAAAGCTTGGGGAAGCTGCGGTTCGGGTTCGGCCGGGATATCGCCGCCTGCTCCGAGGAAGTAAGTATCGATGATGGCCTGGTCACGCGATGCCGCGTAAAGGAAATCCCCTTCGATATCGATGGTGCGATAGCCGGCTGGTATCGCGGAGGCTCCCGAAGAACTCGGTTCGGCCGGCACCTGGCCATTGCGATCGAGCCGGTAGGCTTGCACGGCGCTGAGCCCGGAGGCTGCTACATACAAGATGCCGTCGCGAAGCCGCATCTCCATGGCTTCCATTCCCGGTCTCACAATGGTGGAAGCCGTCGCCGCTTGGGGAAGGCTCCCATCGTTGCCGAGCTCGAGAGAGACCACCCGGTCCAACATCGCAACGTAGAGGACACCGTCGCCGACGAGCAAACGACGTGGGTTAAGGAGGTTGATTGAACTGAAAGGTGCATTCGGCAGTAATCCGTCGGAACCGAGCCTGAAAGCATCGACGCGCCCGCCTTGCGCTTGGGCGACATAAAGCACGGCGTTGCCGGGAGGCGCCGAAGTTGGTGGCCCCGGCGGTAACGCGGTTTCAGTGCCTGCGCCCGCGCCGCAGGCCGATACCGACAAGACGGTGGCCAATGCCACCGCCGCCCCAAGACATGGCTGCCTACTTCCACGGGAACTGCTTCGACCGGACAACATCACTGGAGCATTAACCGAGGCGGCTAAAGGTGTCCAACGTTTCCGTGTAAGCTCAGCACGAAGCACGGCCCCATACCGGCTTCGAAGGGTCGTTATTGATGAGACGTCAACAAAACAATGCCGCGGAGTGGAACGTCGTTGCGCTGGCCGAACCCAGGGCCACCGCAGAGGTGTTGCGCCTGCTGAGGGCCTATGGCGCTTTTCGCACCACCCGGTATCCGCGCGTCATCGTTGGCCGGGCCGTCCGGGCAGCCGGCTTGCTCGAAGATCTGGGCGCCGGATGTCCAATTTCGCGAATAATTCCGCTGGAGCGAAGCCTTCGCTTTGCTCGCGACGACGTTACCGAGACTCTGTGTGAGTGCTTCGAGGAGATGGGGCCGCGCCTGGCCGGCAAGAGCTTTTTCGTCAGAGCGCGCTTGCGGGGGCTCAAAGGAAGGCTGGAACATCCGGTGGTCGAGCGCGCGCTTGGATCGTTCCTTTATGACAGAGCCTGTCAAGCGGGTGCTCCCGCGGAGGTCTCTTTTTCCGATCCCGACATAGTCGTCGCCGTCGAAGTGGTTGCCGAGCGTGTCGGCTACGCTTTCCTCGATCGTGAATTGCGCCGGGCCCCCTTACTGAAGATTCGCTGAGCGAAGACGGGCGGACGTGGGGCGCAACCGGCCGGCGGCACTTGCCGGCGTGCTCATCAGCGGATGTAACCGAGCGCCCGTAGTTGATCGAGGCGCTCGTGTTGATTCTGTAGCGGTGCAAGCGGAGCGGTCGAGGGACGCCACTGCTTTGCGGTGTAGGAGTCGATGCGGCTAAGCGGGTGTTTTTCCTTGAACGCCGGATCGATCACGGATGCCATCACCTTGCCGTCCATATCCCGGGCGCTCGGCAGCCCGAGCAGGGCCAGCAGGGTGGGAGTTACGTCGCTGACGTGGCCGAGCATCGGTAGTCCCGGCCCTTCGCTTTTCCCTTCGGTACGGGCCTGCCGGCGCGCAGCTACGGTGGGGCCGGAAGCCAGGAAAAATGCGTCGGGGACACTGCGGTGACCCGCCGAACGCAGTCCGCGCACATCGGACCCGGCATCGAAAGTGCTACTCGAGTTTTCGGCTGCCATTCCGTGGTCACTGACCAACACTACCGTTGCGTTATCACCCATGGCTTCGGCGATACGCCCGACCACGGTATCGAGATGCTCGTAGTAACGGTCGATTATGGGTCCGTACTTTTCCGCCCAGCATGGGGACGGGGGGTTTTGATAGAAGGAAGGGAAGCGATAACGCCAGAAGCGATGCGAGAGTACGTCCGCCGCTCCCAGATAAAGCGCGAGAAAATCGAAAGGCGCATCATCGGCGAGCAAGTGCTCGGTTATATCTTCGTAAATGAAGTCCGCTCGTAAAGACCATCGACTGGCTTGCCAAAGTTTTTCAAAGACCGGGTCTTCGGGCCCCTTGAACTCCCCGGCGACGGCTGCGAGCCTCCGGTCCAGAGAGTCTTCAACTTTCGCTACGAACACACCCAGTTCTCGAGCCCGTTCGCGGGGGTGCACCTGCCCGGCCAGGCCGCGAATCATTCCGCCTTTCCACAGACCGCCGTCGCCGGCATCGTCGTTGAGCCGCAGGGTGTTGACTTGCGCTACCATGACGCCGTTGATGTTTTCAACAGGGAAGGTGTTCCACCAACCGATCACTGCGCTGCGTAAGCCGCGTTCGCTCAAGATATTCCAGATCGCTTTCACTTTGCGATCGCTGCTGCGGTAAAGCGGTGAAAGTGCCTGGCGCCGCTCGCGCTGGGGAATTAAGAAGCCCTTGATGCCGTGTTTTTCCGGCGCTACGCCTGTAGCGATGGTGGTCCAGATAGTCGGCGAGCGGGTGGGATCGAGCGTGGCAAGTCTGCCGGCGATCCCGGTTTTCATGAGCTGGGTGATATTGGGCAATCTGCCGCCGGCACTCATTGCCAGCACCAAACGCCATTCGAGGCCGTCGGCACCGATTACCACGAGTGGACTTTCGACTGAGGCCGGCGCAAACGCCGCTTGGGAGGATCGTTGCTGCGCTGTGGCCGGCTGTGCGGCAGAGTCCTGTGGTGCGGATGGCGTCGCGGATGGCGTCGCGGATGGCGGTGCCGTGGGCGGCGCCATGGCGGACTTCTGCCCTGCGTGTACGGTCTCGTTGCCGAGGCATGCGCTAAGGCTCAGCAACGCGAGGAGGATGGCGGCCATTCGAGTGCAAAGGCCTGCAGTCATGTAGTGAGGATCATGTGGACCGCTTTCATTCTCAAACGCCGTGACACGGTGAACGTGAACGCCAAACATTGCGGTACCCTTTACCTGCGTTATTCACGCAACCTCGCTGCGAGAGTCGCAAGTGCCAGTGGAATCGGCCGCAGGCCCCGCGCGTAGCGTTGAGGCCCGCAGGCGTAGTGAGCGTCGAGGGCCGTGAGCCCGTGCGAGTCAGCGCAGCGGGCGAACGAGCACGGGCGAAGATGGCGGGCGATTGAGGCGCGTAGCAGAGCTTTCATGACTTATGCAGGTAAAGTCGTGCGGACCGGGTCTCGATGCGGCGCCCGGCGATAGAGTAGCGCGGCCGGAGCGTGTATGGGTTGTGTGGGTGCGGCTGCTGTTGCGGCGCTGAGCGGCTGCACTTTCGTGAAGAGTCGAATTTTGAGAATCTTGGACGTCAGCGAAGCGGATTCGAGACGCCGTTTGGACTTGCTGCAACTCGGTTCCTGTCTGCTGGCGGGGATCCTCGTGTGCATCAGCGTAGGGTTTTTCAACCTGCCGTTGCTGCTCGACAATCAGGTTTACTTCTACATAGCGGAACGCGCAGCTTCGGGCGTTGCGCCCCACATTTCCCAGTTCGATCCGAAGAACGCACTTAGCATGTTCGTGTCGGCACTGGCGATCAAGGCGGGGCGTACGATCGGCGCCGACGACCTCTATGCCATGCGGGCTCTGAGCGTAGCGGTCACGGTACTGTGCTACCCCTTGCTGTGGTTGCTGGCGCAACGTCTGGGCGCGAGCAGAGTGGCGGCACAGTTGTCTATCGTGTTGCTGTCGTGCTTTACAGGTTTTTCTTTGCTCGGTGCCATGGGCTCGCGCCCGAAAGTGTTCCTGGCCGCGCTGATTATCCTGACCCTTCTTGCGGCTGCCCAACGGCGCAGTTTCGCCTTGGGGCTTTTGGCAACCTGCTGTTTCCTTACCTGGCAGCCGGCTCTGATAATGCTCGGAGCCGCTTTCGTGACTGCCGGTGCATCGCATGACAGGCGCCGCGAGTGGCTTTTCGTAGGCCTCGGGGCGCTATTGGCGTGGGGTACTTACGAGTGTTACTTCCTGGTCCATGGCGCTCTCGGTGAGCAACTGTATCAAAGCTTGGTATTCCCCGCGCAGTATGCGAAGCCGCATCCGGGATTGTTACCGGCTCTGAGGCGCGTGCTTGGTTGGTCGACGCAGTTCTCACTTCCCGATTTGATCATCAACGTGTTCGTAGTCGTCGTGGCCGGGGCCTGGATGGCGGTCGTGATTGGCGGACGTAGCAGCCGCAGCTATTTGGCTGAACACCGGGGCATCTTCTATTTCCTGCTGTGTGCCCCCGCAGCCTTCATTTTTTTGCTCATCGATTATCAAGGCTATCCCGACCGCTTTTTCGTCATGCCTTTCGCGATTATTGCGGTGTCGATGCTTGTGGCGTGGCCGTTGCGCCGGTGGGCGCCTGCGCTCGACGATTCACCGCGTGCAGTGCTGGCAGCCACTGCGATTTCGTTGCTGGCGGTGTTTGTGTTGATACGCGTACTGCCGGCGCCGCGTACGGGCTTCCCTTTGTCGGTGCAGCGCGTGGCGGCCAGGGCGGTGGGTGAGATGCTTGATGACGGGAAGAGCGTTTACGCGATCGGCTGCCCACATCTATTGGCCATGAACCGCAGCGACAATCATACGCGTTTCGGGTTTTTCCCGTGGCGGGTACGCGAGCGCTTCATTCGTCTCTACGGCGTTTGCGGATATGAGCCCCTCAACGACAAGCGCTGGCCGGATGTTGTACTGGTGTCGCGCCACGACTTCGATTTGAATCGTGCTTGGCTGAAGTTGCACTACCGGCGCGCGGATCGTGAAATCTTTTTGCGCCAGGCAATCAGAGTCTGGGAGTTGAAGGACTCGCTGTCGGGCCCCTCCGCCACTTCGCGCTTCAAACTCGAGGGCTAAGCGGCATTCGAATTCGCCGTGGTGGTTCAACCGCGTGACCGCACCCACGCCGCGTTCAGTTTTAGCCGGATGATACCCATGCTTTGCCGGCAGGGCCGATTGTGCCGGCAGCGCCATCCGAAGCAGCGCCGCGTTCAGTTCTCGCCGGGTGAGACCCATGCTTTGCCGGCAGGTCTGATTGTGCCGGCAGCGCTATCCGAAGCAGCGCCGCGTTCAGTTCTCGTTCGGTGAGATCAATACTTTGACGGCACCGCTGTGTTTGTCGGCTGCGGTATCGAAAGCAGCTTGCGCTTGCTCGAGCGGGAAACGGTGCGAAATCAACCCGGTAAGATCGTCGGCGCGTGCGCTCAGTATGTCGAGTGCGGTGTGGAAGTCGGCGACACCGCCGCTGCGGTTGTAGACCATCGACCCGCTTATGCGCAGTTCTTTGAGGATCAACAGCATCGGGTTGATCTCCGGACTTTGCTCGAAGAGTCCGACCACGACGATGTTCCCGCCTTTCTGCACCGCCATCATGGCATCGCCGAGAGTCGGGGCATTACCGCCCACGGTCTCGATCACTACCGAAGGCTCACACTGCACTTGATGGAAGTCGCCGGGATCCAACACTTGGTTGCAACCCAGAGATTCCGCCATCGCTTTTTGTTGAGGATGGCGGGCGGTAATCGCGACGAACTCGGCTCCCAGGTGCCTTGCCGCGCAGGCCGTAAGCAGCCCGACCGTGCCGGCGCCGAGGATCAAAACGCGTGATCCGGGGCCGACGCCACCGAGCCGGGCCGCGTGCACGGTGACTGCAAGGGGTTCGGTCAAGGCACCGAGTTCAAAATCGATGCCCTCCGGCAGCGGGAACAGGCAGTAGGCGGGCGCCGAGATACTCGAGGCCATGCCTCCAGGCAGCGTGATGCCGTGGAGGTTGAGCATGGCACACAGATGATAGTCTCCGCGCCGGCAGGGCTCACAGCTTCCGCAGCGCACCAAGGGCTCTACCGCTACCCGGTCGCCCTCGCGAATCGTCGCTACGTCCCGGCCCACGGATGACACTATGCCGCTGATTTCGTGGCCCGGGCATACCGGCGGCAAAGGTCCGTGTCCTTTGAACCAGTGCAGATCGCTTCCGCAAACCCCGCAGCGCCGGACTTCGACGATGACTTCCCCGCTTGCCGGAGACAACTCCGCCGCTTCCTCGACTTCCACTTTCCCGGCTTCGACGACTCTAAGCTGTTTGGCCATGGCCGTTGTCTACCTGCCCGCTACCACAAAGCAAAGCTTCCCCGCCAGCAATAAATCGGGCAGCGTAAATCGGGGTCATCGGTAAATCGGGGTCATCGGTAAATCGGGGACGTGTGCCAATGACTCAGCAGGTCCCGAATACGCACTCACTCGGACGCGCCTCCCTCCCCAGGGGGGAGAACGCGCCAAAGATAACTCAGCAGGTTCCGAATACGCACTCGCTCGGACCGATTCGTGGCTGACCGCGGGCGGTATCGGCAGGGCCGACCGCTTGGGAGCCGGCCCTGCGCGGTATAATAAGACGGATCAGTTCAGTTCCGAGCTGGAGTATCCCAGGATGCTGCGCGCAATGATCAGTTGGTTGATCTGTTGCGTGCCTTCGTAGATGTCGGTTATCTTGGCGTCGCGCATCCACTTCTCGAGCAATAACTTGCGCGAGTACCCGAGCGGGCCCAGCAACTCGACACACTTCTGAGTTATGTGCGTCACCGCGGCACCCGCGTTGGCCTTGGCCATCGAGGCTTCGCGGCTGTTTCGTTCCCCCCGGTCCATCATGTTGCAGGCCTTGTAAGTGAGTAGGCGTGCGGCCTGCAATTGCGCCTCCATGTCGATGACTTCTTTCTCGAGCACCGTCATTTGTTTGGGATGGGCTTCGTAGCGAATCTCGATTCCGGCCTCGGCCAGCGTTTCCTTGACCAATTCAAGCGCTGCGCGCGCCACGCCGATGCCACTGGCGGCCACGATCGGCCTAGTCGAGTCGAATGTTGCCATCACCCCTTTGAAGCCGGACGTGCCTTTCTCGACGATCTCTTCTTTTCCGAGAATGTTGTCGGCCGGTATGCGGGCGTCGTCGAGCTGAATCACCGCCGTGTCGGAGGCGCGGATACCGTGCTTGTCTTCGACCTTGCTTATTTCGACACCTGGGGTGCCGGCGGGTACGATGAAGGGCTTGATCGCTGCCCGCCCCCGGCTCTTGTCGAGCGTGGCCCAAACCACCACGAAGCCGTCGGACTTGACGAGGGCGCGCTCGCCGGCGGTGCAGAATATCTTGGTCCCGTTGAGCACCCACTCGTCGCCGTCGCGAACCGCGGTGGTCGCGACTTGCTTGGAGTCGGATCCGAAGTGTGGTTCAGTGATCGCCATGGCTCCCCAGCGTGGCTTGTCATCGTAGAAATTACCGAGAAAACGCTGCTTTTGCTCCGGGGTGCCCACGGCTTGAATAGCCGCACCGCCGAGCCCGGGGTTGGGGATGGACAAGTAGAGCCCGGCGTCGCCCCAGGCCAGTTCTTCGATCTGCATGCAAGCCAGCAGCGTGCGTTCACTCGGCCCGCTCTTCTTGTCCTTTTTCGATCCGGTGAAACTCTCGGCCGCCTGCTGGTTGCCCTTGCTGACTTCCCACATCGCGTTGAAGAAGTCCCAAGGGTCGGTGTGTTCTTCTTCGTCGAATTGGCGTGAAATCGGGCGCATCATCGCCTCGGCGGCCATTCGCGACATCGCTATTCTTTTTTGTGCTTCTTCGGAGAGACTGAAATCCATGATCGTTGCTCCTGTGCTTGCCTATGCTCGCTCGTACTTTGGCTATGCTGGGCTGACTTAGCTGGCCGCCGCTGTTGCCGGATTCCGCGCGTTGTGCCGCCGGGTCGAGTGCGCGGCCAAAGCTCCGGTCCGGAACGCCATTGCGGGCCGTCCGCTCAAACCGAGGCCGCCCCTTCAAACATTGCGAAGCCACGCGCATTGCGCAGCCATAACTCTACGGGATGGTCGCGGACGAAACCGTGGCCGCCGAGTACTTGCAGCCCGTTGTCGGCGACCTTCAATACCGCGTCGTTTACATAGTATCGTGCCAGCGCCACCTCTCTGGCGGCGTCTTCTCCTTGGTCGGTTTTCCAGGCTGCTTCCCAGTTGAGCAGTTGTGCGGCATCGGTTTCGGTAGCCATGTCGGCGAGCATGAAGGCAATGCTCTGCTTCTGGGCGATCTTGACGCCGAAAGCCTCGCGTTCCTTGGCGTAGTCGATCGCGTAGGCCAGCGAGGCCTTGGCTACACCGACCGCCATCGCCGACAAAGCAATTCGTGACCGGCGTAACATGCCGGTAGCGTCGCTGCCCAGGCGGCGGGTGGCCGGAACCCGGCAATCGCTCAGCGTGACTTCGAAAGTTTCCAGCCCGTTGAGGCCGAGGTTTTTCTCACGCTCGCCGACTTCGAGGCCCGGGGTTCCGGTGTCGACCACGAAGGCACCGAGCACGCCCTGTTCATCTTGTGCATAAACCACCATGCGGGCCGCGCTGGAAGCCAGCGGCACGAAACATTTGGTGCCGTCGAGCACATAGTCGCCACCGTTGCGCTTGGCGGTGGTGCCGACATTGGCGAAACTGAAATCCCAGGAAGGTTCCAGCACCGCTGCGGAGCCGGCACAGAACTTCTCGCCACAGTACAGCGGGAGCAGTTCCTGTTTTTGCTCCTCGCTGCCCAAGCGTAACACCGGGTCTACGACCAGCCGCGGTGAGAGCAGGTGCAAGGCGATGGCCAGGTCGCCCTCGGCCAAGGCTTCAGCGACGATGGCGCCGCTTACCGCCGACGACGGTTCTTGCGCGTATCCTCCGTAGGCTTCGGGGATGGTGCCTTGTATGAGTCCGAGTTCCCAGGCTTGATCGACCAGAGATTGCGGAATCGTCCGGCTTTCTTCGGCGTCGTGGGCCGCCGGCCGCACTTGCTCGGCCGCGAACGATGTAACCGTTTCGTGGATGAGCTGCTGCTCTTCGTCGAAATGAAAATCAATCATCTATTACCGCTCCCTTGCTGTCTTGTGATGGGTTCTCTTCCTCCGCCCTTGCCGGCGGGGCCAGGTAGTTCATGAGTTGGTCTACATAGAGGCCGATGGTTTCTTCGAGTCGCAGGCGTTCGGGATCTTGATAAAACTGAATCTCCGCGCCCAGCACGGAGGAGGTGAAACTGGCCGCAGCAGTTTCGGCGTCGATATCGTGGCGAAAAAGGCCCTGCCGCTGCCCGCTACGGATGAGATTGCGCATGAAGGCCCGGAACCGCCGCATCATTCCACGCAGTTGCTCGCTGACTCTGTCGTTGGTGTCGATGGCCTCGACCATCAAGCGTATGGTAAAGCGCGGGTGGTCGCCCCAGCAGGCATTTTTGACGCAGACTTCGGCAACGCTGCGCAGAGCCCGGCTGGGATCGATATCTTCGCAGGCTGCCTGCACCCGGTTCTCGAAGGCCTTCACGCGGTCGCTGACGGCGGCCAGCAGCAAGTCTTCCTTGTCACGAAAGTGGTAATAAATCGCCCCCTTGGTGACTCCGGCCGCACGGGCGATGCGCTCGATTGAAGTACCGCGATAGCCGAAACGGGAAAAACAGTCGATGGCGATCTTGGTCAGTTCGAGACGGGATCGCTGCCCTTTGGCAACACGGGCCTGCGGTAACATACTAACCGTTTAGTATTCTTGACAGGGTGTGTCAATGACCTGTCTCAAGTTACCGTTCTGCATGGGAAATCTGGAAAGTGCGGCTCGTCTGAGCTTTAACGTAGTTACTTGGGCGGTCAGGAGCCGGCCGGACTAGGCGGTGCCGAGCACCGTAGCTCATTTGACGGAACCCCGTGGGGAGGTGCGCCGGAAACCCTGCGATGTTTGTGCGCACCTCGGTTTGACTGTTCCGGCCGCCGCGTGATTCTCTGATTCCTAGTTGTGGCCTATATAAGACACATACCCCCTTCCGGCGCGCGCGGACGCCTAGCCGAGGTCTATGAGGAGATACGCACCGAGGTTTCGCGGGTGCCCAACCTCATGCAGGTGTTCAGCCTGCGCCCGGAGACCATGGAGGGCGTCTATCGCACTTGGCTATCGCTGATGTGGAGCGGCCGGGTGTCTCGGGCCACCAAAGAACTCCTCGCGGTGTCGGTCGCCAAAGCTGAATCTTGCGACTACTGCGTCGATGCCCACATGATCTTTCTACAGGCTGCCGGTATGGACCGCGACAAAGCCTATGAGGTCGAGCTACTGCTCGCCGACGCGGAAGGATTGAGCCCCGCCGAGAAAGCGGCGGTTCGTTTCGCTGCCCGGGTCACCCGGGAGCCGCGCGCATTGGCCGCCTCCGACCGGGTGCTTTTGGCCAAGGCCTGGCCCGCTATCGAGGAGCGTGTCGAGATCATCTCGACCATCGCGGCTTTCAATACGGTCACCCGTGTCGCCAATTCGCTGGGAGTGTCGCTGGAAATCCCGCAGGTGGTACGGCGTTTCAACACTACTCGCAAGGGCGCCATCTCGTTACTTTCCAGGCTGACTGCGCTGAGCCTCGATCTCGCCGAGAAATCGCTGCCTGCGCGCAGCCCGGAAGAGAATACCGCGGCGTTGACCGAACTATTCCGTTCCCAACTGGGTTTCGACGGCATCCCGCCGGGTTTCGAGTTGCTCAATACTTGCCCCGAGTTCTTTGACGGGCATCTGCGCTTGCTCGAGAAATCGGTAGCGATGGTGCCGCGCGACCGCTGGATGCGTTCGGGCTTGGTGGTCGGGCGGCTGAGCGGTTGCGACTACCTGAGCATCAATTGCAGTGACTGGCTTGCCCACCGTGGCGACGAAGGTTCCGAGGTCATTGCCGCGAGTGAGGGTGCGACCACCGGGTTGCCCAAAGTCGAAGAGGCCTGCCTGCGTTTCGTGCGCGACGTGACCTTGCATTCCCACACCATCAATAAGAAGCGCATCGAAGAGTTGCGTTGCCTGGGAATGTCGGACGGAGCGATCTTGGATACTGCGTTCGTAGCTAGTATCTTCAATGGAGTTTCTTCGTTGGTGCTGAGTCTTGCGCCTTTCTGAGTGCGTTTTGTTGTGGCGCGGGCGGCTCGGAGCGGTAACGGATTCAATTTCTGGAGAATTCAAGCTGCCGTGGTTTCGGCAGTCAACGAATTCAGTCGCTGGCCGGTGGAGCAGCCGGTGGAGTTGATAGCGTAACGGTGGACAATGCAGCCCAAGTATCGGGGAAGGTGTTCCGTTTCCTTTCCACGATGCACCCATCCCTTTCCAAGTTGGAACGTAAGCGTTATGCGGCGTTCGAACCGGAGCAGTGGTACGAATGGACGCCGCAGATTGCCGGTGAGTTTACCGATCTTGTCAAACGTACCCCCCGCGACGCGAGCTTCGCCCGTGGTTTCTCCTACGTGGCGCAAAAGTCCGTGCCTGACGGACGCTATCTTCGTGTTGCCGACTTGATTGCCAACATCTCCCGCCTGCCCGCCGCCTACCAAGGCCCCGAAGGCAGTGGCTTCGCTTGCGAGTCGCTGGCGGATGGCGAAGCGACCATAAGCTACAAGGGGATGTCGGGTTTCAAGAACGTGTGTATCCCGGTGGTCGGGGAGCTAGAGCACCGGCTAAAAGCTTCGGGAGCGGTAGGGCTCACCGTCAAGCATGGCTCCAAGTGCCGCCTGCAAGGCGGTGACGAATGTATATTCGAGCTTTCATGGTCTACCGAAACCCCGCCTGAAGGACTGCGCGAGATCGATCCCCGCGAGCTACTCGGCAGCCAAGACGAGCCCGAGGAGGCGGCAGAAATGGAACCTGACCCCGTTTCGGACGCGGAAGCGGAGTCGGGCCCGGTTTCGGAGAAACGGGGTCAGGTCCCGTTTCCAGCGACGCAATCGACGGAAGCGGAGTCGGGTCTGGTTTCGGGCGCTGCAGCAGAAACGGATGCTGCTACGGTTGTGAGCAGCGAAGCCTCTTCGGCGGCGAGCGCGGTGTCGGGTTCGGTTGCGGCGGCTACCGGGTCTGCTCTTGGCGCGTCGGTGGGGTCTGCGGTAAGCGCGGCAGATCCGGTTTCGAGCAACGACGATTTGTTCAGCGAACTCAAGAACCGTTTGCAAGAGGCTGAGCTGCAGGCCAAGCGCCATGCTGAACTCGAGCGCACCATAAGTGAACTGAACGAGCGCCTGGCGCGGGTCCGGGCGGAGTCGGACCAAGCCCTAGCCGAAGCACGCCGTGAAGCCGAGCTGTCGCGGGCCGAGGCCCGCGCCGAGGTCGAGGCCGTGCGCGCAGAGTTCGGCGAACTCAAGCGGAAGATACGCGATCTTGTCAGCGACGATTGAGCTCAGCCCCGAACTGCTGAGGGCACGCTCTCCGCGCATCATACTGTTGGGTCCTCGCGGCGGCGCCAACGTTGGGGCCGTCGGCCGAGCGATAAAGAATATGGGAGGTGGGCTGCTACTGACCGTAGACGCTTCCTTCGACGCCGCCCAAGCACGCCGTATGGCCGTTCACGGCCGCGACGTCTTTGCTGCGCGTGTGCAAGCCCGAGACCTCGATGAGGCCGTGTCGGGATGCTCGATGGTAGTGGGAACCACCGCCCGGCGTGGTGCGTACCGAGTGGGCGCCGTCGAGATCGGTACCGTTGCTCGTGATCTGGTCGCGACCGAAGCCGGGGGCGCTGAGGCCGGTGGCGCTGGGCCCGCCCGCCCCTTCGCTTTCGTTTTCGGGCCGGAAGACCGCGGTTTGTCCAACGATGAAATAACGCGCTGCCACCGTTTGGCCTTCATCCCCACAGCCTCGGAATACAGCTCGTTGAACCTCTCTCAGGCAGTGCTCATTTGCCTTTATGAAGTCTTACTAGCGCGCGCCACGCTGCGGGCTCCCGAAGCACGGCCGGGGCGTCCCCCCGCCGATGCCGCAGCCACGGCGCGGATGCTCGAAGATCTCGAAGGCTCGTTGATCGACATCGGGTTTCTGGCTGAAGATCACCCCGAGCGGGTCATGGCGTCTTTGCGCTCGCTTCTGTGCCGCGGCGGCCTTGACGAGAGAGAGTTGAGCATACTGCACGGACTGGCCCGGCAGATTCGTTGGTTTGCCGCCGGCGGCCGCGAGGTCGTAGCGGAGAAAAGAAGCCGCGGCGCGAAGCT
>JAJRWY010000139.1 GCA_024276575.1 Candidatus Binatota bacterium | reverse complement strand
GGCGTACGGGAAAGCGGTGGCTGCGTTGCCATCGCATCCGCGCGTGTGGCGAAGCGGCCGGAGCATCCTGAGCTACGGCTATCGCTACGGTGTGACGCACCCGCAAGCAAGTAGTACGGAGACACTTTTTTGGGGAATCGCGAGAGAATTATCGAGGCAGCTTGGGAGCTGTTCAACGATCTGGGCACGCACAATGTCAGCACGAATCACATCGCCGCTCATTTATCGATAAGCCCGGGCAACCTCTATTATCATTTCAGAAACCGCGAAGAGATCGTCCGCGCGCTGTTCCAACCGGTAGCCGATACCGTGCATACGGCGCTGGCCTACCCCACCGAACGCGAGATCCGGGCTTCCGACCTTGCCAACAGCTATTTAAGAGCGATGGAAGGGGTGTGGAACTATCGCTTCTTCTTTCGCGACATCGATGAGTTGCTATCGCGAGACCCGGACCTAGCCGTATCCTTTGACGAATTGCGTGACTGGACCATCAACCACTACTCCGGGCTTTTCGAAAGGCTGATAGGACAAAAGCAGATGCGCCGCCCGGAACCGCCGGAGGATCTCAAGCGCATCGCTACCAACTGTTTCATCCTGTGGACGAGTTGGATTCGTTTCCTGAGCAGTTCGGCCGAAAAGATCGAGCTTACGCCCGCCCATATAGCCGAAGGAGCCCTGCACAGCTTCCTGACCTTCGCGCCTTACGTGGAAGACGCTTTCGTCGAGCAGGTTCGCGCCGTCTTCGACAGTAATACCGCCGATGCCGCAAGAAGCGGCAAGTTTCCGGGAACCAAGAAGCTCCGCGCCAAGAGCGGTGCCAAGCGCTGAGCGCCAAAGCGCAGACTCGACCGGCGGCGGCCGTTACCACTCAATCACAACCTGCAAGGTCGCGGCGGTTCTCGTCACTGGCCAGCGCGGCATGATTGAGAATGTTGCGTGCCATCGACGAAGTCTGAGCCTGGGAATTGGCGCGGTAAACATCCGCTCTGACCCGGTGGACTTCTTTATCGTCGGGCGCAGCATGGTAGGCGGCTTCGACGAGATGGCAGGCTAGATCGTGCCGTCCATCCTTGCTCAAAGCCACCGCGCGTTCGATTACCACGGCCGTCCCGCCGGCCAGCGCGATCCACTGCGCAGCTTGTTCGGCTTTAGTCGCCGGCAGTAAAGTGTCGAACTCCCCGTCCCACCAGCCACCATAGCGCCGCCATACCATGCGAATCAAGAAACGTGGATCGTCATAGACCGGACGCAGGTAGGGCTTCTGCATCAGCTCCCAAGGCAACTTCACCGCATGCAATATGCGGTCGAGCGGCCAGCCCTTGTTCATCAAAGCCAAAGTCTGATCCTCGATCGAGCGCAGCAGCGCCGCCGTAGCGCTCAAGGCCTCGTGGATGCGATCGGCACCGATGATAGGAAGGCCGTGGCCGCATAACATCAGCTCGGGTGCCAGTGCATCCATCTGCTCGAGCGCCTCGGCCCAGTCGCTCACGTAGCGCTGCACTTTCTGCGGATTGCCGGCGTTAGGCACCGCATAGATGAACAGGTCTCCGGGAACCAGGATCTTACGCTCGGGAATCCAGGTCCAGGTGTGGTCGTCGGTCTCCCCACGCCCATGGTGCAGGCAAAAACTCAGCGACCCACGCCGGAAGGTCAGACGATCTCGGAAAGTAACGTCCGGATGGCGGTAGCGTGACGGGAAAGTGAAATCAGGGACGTCGATAGCAAACTGACGCCTGTTGATCGCAGTGTTCCAGCCGACGCTGCGGCGATAACGCTCGAAATGACCGGACACCGCTTCATGTGCATACACAAGTGGAGCCGGCCAGCCCTTCTCGGCAGCTTCGGCTTCAAAGCGCTCGACCGCGAAGACATGGTCTACGTGATGATGCGAAAAGATCGCCGCTACTAGTGGAGTATCCGGACGCCACTTGCGGACTTCTTCGTAGACACGGCCGGCCTCGAGCCACATGCCGGCGTCAAGCAGCACCAGGCCGTCACCCGAGTCGATCACGAAAAGCCCGGCAAGACCCTTCATCGCCAACAGGCCGGGAGCCAGTTCGCAGGATCCCTCATAGAAGGTATGCACCGGGTGGTGGTCGAAGGTAGTGTCGAGTTCTCCGTTCCAAGCCTTCTCGGCAAGTTCGAGCAAGTCAGCCATGTTCTTATCGCTTCTCCTATGATTCACACCCGGGAGTGGCTCCACCGCACGGAGCCGCAGCCCAAAAATTGCGGCGGTAGATGCAAACTGTATTCACAAATACCCCCGCCACTCCTCATGCAACAAGGGGCTGCAAACAGGCGGGTAATCAGGTGGGCCGCAACGCGCCGATCGCTGCCGGAGCGCTTGCGCCAAAGCGGATAAAACAGCGTCGAGAACACTGTTTCACGCACAAAACGGCTAAAAAGCGCCGGCCGAATAGTTGACCCACCCGATACCGGCTGACAGCATGCGCGATGGCTGCCGCCGGTTCGTAACGAAGCTTCGGTAGAGTCCGGCCAGGAGTCTGCACGATAGAAAGTTCAGCGTGCCGGTTTATCGATGTGCCGTGATGGCGAAGCGCAGCGGCCAATCGACACGCCGCGCTTTATGCCGTGTACGTGGCCGGCGGGTTTTACAGTTGCTCGACGCTGTCGTGGAGTTCTATTGCAGGGTAGTAAAACATGCTGACTTCCATCAAGGACGAATGCGCGATCGTGGGCATCGGGCAAACTGAGATCTCCAAGCTCTCGGGCCGCTCGGAGCTGCAACTTGCTGCCGAAAGCGTCAAGGCGGCCATCGACGACGCCGGCCTCAAACCCGGCGACATCGATGGCATGACCGGATTCACACTCGACCATGTCGATGAAATCGAGGTGGCCCGCAACGTGGGCATCCCCGAGTTACGCCTGCTGAGCCGTATGCCCCACGGCGGCGGCGCACCGATGAGCCTCATCC
Source organism: Candidatus Binatota bacterium (assembly GCA_024276575.1). Lineage (GTDB taxonomy): Bacteria > Desulfobacterota > Binatia > UBA1149 > CAITLU01 > JAJRWY01. Next base: position 22,178 of record JAJRWY010000139.1, on the reverse strand, counting down.
ACCAAGCCGTCATGGCGGTAGCCAGCGGCATGTGTAAAGCGGTGGTCGGTTACCGCGCCATGAACGGGCGCTCCGGCGCGCGTTACAGTTCGGGGGTGGCCGAAGGCCCTGAAACCACCGACCGTATTTCGTGGGGATGGTACATGCCTTACGGACTGCTGACTCCGGCCTGCTGGGTGGCGATGCACACCCAGCGCTACATGTACCAGTACGGCGCAAGCGATGAAGGCTTGGCGGAGATCGCGGTCACGCAACGCAAGTTCGCCGCCAACAATCCCAGGGCGCTGTACTACCAGCGGCCGATTACTGTGGAGGACTATTACAACTCGCCGTGGATCGTCGAACCCTTGCGCCTCTACGACTGCTGCATAGAAACCGACGGCGGCGCCGCTTTCGTGATAACCAGCACAGAAAGAGCCAAAGACCTCCCGCAAGCCCCGGCTCTGATTCGCGCAGTAGCGCAGGGGTCGGGCTTCGATCAAGAGGTGATGACCAGCTTCTACCGCGACGACATCACCTTCTTGCCCGAGTACGATCTGGTGGCCCGGCAGTGTTACGCGCAAAGTGGGCTGGGACCCGATGATCTCGACGCAGCGATAATCTACGACGCCTTCACTTCCATTCTGCTGTTCCAGCTCGAATCCTTCGGGTTTTGTAAACGCGGGGAAGCGCACGAGTGGGTCAAGGGCGGTACCTTGGACATCGATGGGCGCCTGCCCTGCAACACCAACGGCGGACAACTGAGCGAAGGCTACGTACACGGGCTCAACGGACTGGCCGAAGGAGTCCGGTTGATTCGCGGCGCTTCGGTCAATCAACCGTCGAAAAACCTCGATCATGTGTTGGTGACTTCCGGAGCGAGCATGCCCACCAGCGCGGCGATCTTGGGCAAGCTCGACTGAGCGCAATAGGGAACTTGAATGAGCGAATCATCCAAACAAGAGAGCAAGAATAATTCTGCGGAAAGCAGCGCGGCAGCACCCGCAGCAAGGCGAATGCGGCCGGTCGTCGGCCATGACAACGGATGGTGGTGGGAGCGTATCGATCAGGGCGAATTGCCCATCCAACGCTGCAAAGAATGCGGCACGCTGCGGCACCCTCCGCGCCCCATGTGTTGGAAATGCCAGTCGCTGCAATGGTAGGCCGTGGCATCGAGCGGTAAGGGCAGCGTCTACAGTTTCGTAGTCGTACACCGCCCGCCTTTTCCAGGTTACGACTACCCGCTGGTCGTCGCGATCATCGAACTCGAGGAAGGAACCCGCATCATCTCCAACCTCATCGGCATCGAGCCCGAGAAGGTCGAGATGGGAATGCCGGTGGAGCTGAGCATCGAGAAAGTAGACGACGAGCTTAAATTGCCTCTGTTCCGCCCGGTCGCCGCATAAACGTACAGCGGCCGTAAGACACTCGTACGCTACTGCGGGGGAACTCGCGGAAGATTCGCAGGAGAACAATAGATGCTGACTTCCATCAAGGACGAATGCGCCATCGTGGGCATCGGGCAGACCGAGTTTTCCAAGTCGTCGGGCCGCTCGGAACTGCAACTGGCCCTGGAGTGCGTCAAAGCCGCCATCGAGGACGCGGGCCTGGCATTGTCCGACATCGACGGGATGGTGACTTTAACTATCGATGGGAGCGACGAGATCGCAGTGGCACGCGGACTCGGTATAAGCGAGTTGAAGTTCTTCTCGCGTATCCCGCACGGCATCGGCGGTGCCGTCAGCCTGGTTCATCAAGCGGTAATGGCGATCTCGACCGGGATGTGCAAAGCGGTCGCCGGCTACCGTGCGATGAACGGAAGCTCGGGCATGCAGTTCAAACCCGGCATAGCAGGCGGGCCCCTGTCCACGGATCAAATCCACTGGAGTTGGTACACGCCCTACGGGCTGTCTAGCGCAGCCGGCTGGACTGCGATGTTCACGCAGCGATACATGCACGAGTACGGGGCCAGTCCTGAATCCCTGGCGGAGATAGCGATCACCACGCGTAAGCACGCGGCAAACAATCCCGATGCACTTGCTTACGGGAAGACGATCGACGCGGACGACTACTACTCATCGCCTTGGATCGTCGAACCGCTACGGCTCTATGATTGTTGCATGGAGGCCGACGGCGGCTGCGCGTTTGTAATCACCTCCGCCGAGCGGGCCAAAGACTTGCCGCAACGGCCGGCCCTCGTACGTGGAGTGGCCCAGGGGGCGGCCTACGACCAGGAAGTCATGACCAGCTTCTACCGCAAAGACCTTACCCGCATGCCGGAATACGATATGGTCGCCGATCAGTGTTACGAGCAAAGCGGGCTCGGCGCCGGCGACCTCGACGCAGCGATCCTCTACGACGCTTTTACCTCCGCGGTCTTATTCCAGCTCGAGTCTTTCGGATTTTGCGGACGTGGCGAAGCGCACGACTTCGTCAAAGGCGGGACTCTGGGTGCCGGAGGGAAGCTTCCCTGCAACACCAACGGCGGGCAACTCGCAGAGGCCCACCTACAGGGCATCAATTCGATAAATGAAGCCGTGCGCCTGATTCGCGGCGTATCGGTTAACCAACCCGCCGGCAGCGACCACGTGCTCGTGACCTCGGGCATGGGCGTGCCGCCCAGCGCAATGATCCTCGGCAAAGCTGTTTGAGCTACGGCCCCGGCATTAAGTCCCCACGGCAGCAGCCTCAGATCGCGCGCGATTGGAACTCGCAGCAGAGCTTTCATGAATGATGCAGGACTCGCGTCCCGGGGGTTAATTTCTGATCCCTGTGCCCCCCTCTGATCCCATCGTCGCGAAACGGGGCGGTCACTCTACTGCTCCATACGGGCTAGCGAAAACTAGGCTTGCGCTTCTCTGAAGTAGCGGCCGCGGATCCAAAACGATGCGTTGACGAGGCTGATCAACACCGGCACCTCGACCAAGGGGCCGATGACGGCAGCAAAGGCAGCCCCCGAATCGATGCCGAAGACTGCGATCGCCACTGCGATTGCCAACTCGAAGTTATTGCTCGCCGCAGTGAACGACAGTGTGGCGCATTGCGGATAGTCCGCACCTGCCCGCCGGCCCATCCAAAACGAGATGAAAAACATCGCTACGAAATAGATGAGCAGCGGAAGTGCGATACGCAGCACGTCGCCCGGTATCGAGACGATCATCCCGCCCTTGAGGCTAAACATCACCACGATGGTAAAAAGCAGGGCACTTAGAGTAAGCGGGCTGATACGTGGGATGAACACGGACTCGTACCAGTCCTTTCCCTTCATCGAGATAAGCGAAAAACGGGTGATGATACCGGCCGCGAAGGGAATGCCGAGATAGATCATGACGCTCTCGGCGATCTGGCCCATGCTCACCTCGACTAGGCTTCCCTCGAGTCCGAACAACGGGGGCAGCACGGTAATAAAGACGTAAGCGTAGGCGCTATAGAACAGCACCTGAAAGACACTGTTGAAAGCGACAAGGCCGGCCGCGTACTCGGTATCGCCTTCGGCCAGCTCGTTCCACACTATGACCATGGCGATACAGCGCGCCAGCCCGATCATGATCAGCCCCACCATGTATTGCGGGTAGCCGTTCAGGAATACGACGGCGAGCGTGAACATGAGGATGGGTCCGACGACCCAATTTTGCACCAAGGACACTGCGAGAATGCGCCAGTTGCTGAACACGTCCCCGAGTTCCTCATACTTCACCTTGGCAAGCGGCGGGTACATCATGATGATTAGGCCGAGAGCAATCGGGATATTCGTCGTACCGGCTTGGAAGCGGTTGATGAACGCTTCCACGTCGGGGAACGCATATCCACTGAATACGCCGGCAGCCATGGCGAGAAAGATCCACAGCGTCAGGTAACGGTCGAGAAAAGAAAGCTCCTTCCGGCAGGTGGTAACTTGGGTCCGGCTCATCGTGATGCTTCCTCACAAGTGCTGCCGCACCGCAACAGTTCTCTGAGACGTTCTTTGTCCTCTGCCAAGGGCGCCAAACCGCCAAGGCAGGATCCCACGCATTCGATCAGCCGTTGCTGAAGGGGGCCCAGCTTTTGCTCGATCCTGTAGTGCATCCATTTCGCCTCCCGCCGCACCGACACGAGGCCGGCACGGCGAAGATAGGCAAGGTGTCGAGAGACCTTGGGTTGGCTCTAGCCGAGGACTTCGCAAAGATCGCACACGCAGATCTCACCTTCGGCAAGAAGGTTGAGAAGCCGAAGCCTGGTCCGGTCGGCAAACGCACGGAACAGTTCCGGCGCCTCCGTCTCAGTCGTTGCAGTTGCGGCTCTGGATCTCATATATGGATAAACATATATGAAGGCCGCGGGATTGGCCAACAGGAGGAGCGCGCTCGCCGTAGTCTGCTCCCTGACCTCAAGCGCGGTGGTCAAGAGCGGGAGTTGATCAACAGGAAGAGTTGTCAGACTCGAAAGCGTGGCGGGCGTTTCTCGGCGAAGGCCATCACGGCCTCCTGGAAATCGCTGCTCATCATCGTCGACTCCTCGAGCTGTAGCGACAGCGGCAGTATGGTGTCGGCCACCGTCTTTATGTAGGCGTTGATCGGAACCTTCGAGGCGCTGATCGCCAGGGGCGCGCCCTGGGCAGCTCAAAGCTGCAAGTTGATACACACTCTTGACTTCAAATTCGGTTTTCCGCAGTGTGTTTACACATGATGGAGTTGTAGATATGGAAAGCGTAACCGTGTCCATGCGACTGTCCAAAAGTGAAGCGGCCAAACTTGAGCAACTGGCTCGGGAGATGGGAATCGAGAGGCCCACCTTTTTGAAACGCGCTCTCCGGCGCGGAGCCGAGGACCTCATCTTCGAGCGTAGCTGTGATGCATACCGGCGAGGCGAAGCAACCTTGTCTCGAGCTGCGGAGATGGCGGGACTCAACCTGCGAGACATGATCGTACGAATGCGGCAGGCAGACCTGGAACTCACCTACGGTGCCGACGATTTAGCCAATGACCTGAGCCCGTGATCGTCGTTGCAGACGCCAGCCCATTGATCTTTCTCAGTAAGGTCAGACGATTGGGCGTCGTTCGCAGCCTCCTCGGCGACGACATCCGAGTACCTAAACAGGTTCGCGATGAGATCCTGGCACCACGAATCGATGCGGTGGAGAAGCATGAGTTAACAGTGTTCTTGGAATACTGTACGGTCAAAGTCGTCCGCAGCCCGCGGCGATTCGCCTCAGCCATGAGCGTGGCCGACAACGCAGCTCTGACGCTCGCGCTTCGCTGCCACGCCGATTTTCTTCTTTGCGACGAAAGAGTTACCCGCCTGATGGCAGAGACCGAGGGAGTCCGCCCGTTAGGCACCCTCGGAGTCCTACTGCGCGCCATGCGTCAACGCATCCTCTCCGCTGAACAAACCAGAGCGATCGTAGACGACCTCGTACGATTGCACCACTTCAGGATTGGAATCGAAGTCTATCAGGCCGTCGTTGCAGCAATCGACGGCCATACCACCGGTCAACCTTGATCGGGCAATAATTCATGAGCGAAAACGCGCTGGAGTGCGTCAGCCGGGGCCGAGCGGAGCGTTCGTCGAACGAAGCGTACCCAGCCAAGAAGCCCGTCGAAGCATTTGAACGTCAACAGCCCGCTGAGCAACCCTACGTCGAGCAGGCAGGGTTCTCCAGCATCGGCTTCCGCAGAATCCACAACCAAGGGGCAAATTCGACCCGAGGAATTTCGGGTCGCCGGACTCCGGCAGATCGCGTATCCGTCAACAGGAAGAGCTGTCAGCCTCGAAAGCGTGGTGGGCGTTTTTCGGCGAAGGCCATAACGGCCTCCTGAAAATCGCTGCTCATCATCGTCGACTCCTCGAGCTGTAACGACAGCGGCAGTATGGTGTTGGCTACCGTCTTTATGTAGGCGTTGATCGGGACCTTCGAGGCGCTGATCGCCAGCGGCGCGCCCTGGGCAAGCTTTCCGGCGATCTGCATCGCGCGGTCCGGCAATTCATCGTCGGCGACCACGAAGTTTAGCAGGCCCAAGCGCTCGGCTTCTTCCGCGCTGAGAGACTCACCCGTCATCAGATAGTACTTAGCGCGGTTTACACCGATCAGTAGTGGCCAGATTACCTGCCCGCCATCTCCCGCACCCAAGCCCATCGGCGCATGGGTATCGGCGAAGCTGGCGCCACGGGCAGCGACGACAATATCGGAAAGCAAGGCCAAGGTAGCGCCCAGACCCCGGGCCGAGCCGTTGACCGCGCTGATGAGCGGCTTTCGAAAATCCAGTAGGTTGTTCACTACCCGCCGCGCCACCGTCCACAGTTGCGGCCCCGGGCTCAGGCCTCCAGAGAAATCGCCGCCGGCACAAAAAGCCTTGCCCGCTCCGGTAAGCAACAGAACCCGAAGTTCCCTGTCGTCGTCGGCCTCTACGAACAGCCGGGACAGCTCCTCGTGCATGGTATCGTCCACCGCGTTGCGTTTCTCGGGACGGTTGAGCGTGGCGACGACCACACCGCTGTCATGCCGGTCGATACGAATGGTTTGATAAGTTCCGCTCTCTAACATTCTTCGCTACCTCGAATTCCGGCACGGCCCCGCGCAAGCCGTGATCGCGGCAGTGCCGGCTGTAATCGTTCACCAAAGTTCTGCCAATCCGCATATCTACAGATCCGCAGATTCATAGATCCGCAGATCCACCAAGCGGCGTCGTCCATCAAAACCTGGCACGACTGAGGCAAGCCTGCTGCCGCTTCGCCTAGCTCGCTACACGCCGCTCGGTGCCGATACCGATCAGTGCCGCGAGGTTCCCACCGAACATCTTTCGCCGGTCGTCATCGCTGATCTCCGGATAGCCGTAGCCGACCCTCATGTCTTCGGGAATCTGGAAGTCACGCAGGCCGCGGACTGCAGCCCCTATTTGCACGCCGAAACCGGCGTAGTCGGTGCCCCATATGATGCGCTCCGGACCCACCCAGCGCAGTGCCTCACCGATTATCTTCGCGAACTTGCGTGGCGCCGACAGCGCCCAAGGAACCAGCAAGCTCAGACACACATGGACATTGGGGTGGCCCATAGCGACCATATTGAGGTCGTCGCAATAGGGGTAGCCCATATGAAACGCGACGATCTTCAAACCCGGAAAATCGCGGGCGACATCGTCGAGCAGTATCGGCAGTGCATGCTTGCTCTTGCCGGGCGGCACCCAGCAAAAACCCGTGTGTATGTCGAGCACCACCGCAAGCTATTCGGCGCGGGCATAGAACGGCCACAGAGCCGAATCGTTTATGAAAGTATCCTCGGGCGGGTAGAATTTGAATATACGTGCGCCCTTTTCGTTGACCCAATATTCGAGTTCCGAAATAGCGTTGTCCACACCGCGATGTAGAAGCGGGGACAGATTGGGCTGGTAGATAAAACGTTCAGGATGAGTCTCGACCACGCGTGCCATCTCCCCGTTGCTAACCCAACGGCTGGAGTAACCGGTAGTGTCCATCATCGACTCCGGCAACAAGCAGGCCACGTCAACACCGTACTTGTCCATCGCCGCCAGTAGGTTCTCCGGATCGGCGCTCTTCTCGAACTCGTGCGGCTCCACACCGGCCAGGGCCTCGGGGGGCGTCCCAAAGTAGAGCGGGCGCGCAATCGCGTCGATGGCCTTCCACCACATTTTCACACCCGCGAAATGGTTGATCGGCTCCATGTCTCCGATCAGGTGAGCCTCGGGATCAATCTTGAAATAGTCGTCACCGCCACTATTGCTCATCTTCGCTCTCCCTGTCGCCGCTACTTCGGCTTTGCACGGCGTCCGTTTTCGCTGCTACTCAGGTCCATTCAGGTCTTGCCGAGCCTCCGGTTCTACGGCTATTCCGGCGTTGCTGGGCCTCCGGCTTCGCTGTTCTTACGTCTTGGCTAGGCCTCCGGCGTTACCGCTCCTCCGGCGTTACTGCTCCTACGGCGTTACTGCTTCTCCGGCAAAAAACTCGCGGACCTTTCGCCTGAGTACCTTACCCACCGTGGATTTGGGTAGCTCGTCGACGAACACGATACGTTTGGGGCACTTGTAGGCCGCAATGCGCTCACGGCAAAACCCGCTAAGCTCCTCGACCGTAGCGCTCGCGCCCGGGCGCAGTACCACGGCCGCGGCCACCGCCTCTCCCCAGCGTTGATCGGGAATCCCCACTACCGAGCTTTCGAGCACTGCGGAATGCTCGCTCAAGACGTTCTCGGTTTCCGTGGGATAAACGTTCTCGCCACCACTGAGGATCATGTCGGACTTGCGATCGACGAGGTAAAGGTAGCCGTCCTCGTCGAAGTAACCGACATCCCCGGTCCACAGCCAGCCGTCGCGCAAGGCCGAACGTGTGCGCTCCGGATCCCGCCAATAGCCGATCATCACGTTGTCGCCGGCAACTGTGACCTCGCCGCTCTCGCCGGCGGCGCATTCGCTCCCGTCCGGACGGCGTATGCGAACCTTGACGTTGGCGAAAGGCTTGCCCACCGAAGCGGCGCGCCGGACCAGCACGGGATCTCCTTCGAGCGCGTACTCCTCGGGTCCCAGGCTTGAAACCGCCGGTGCGGCTTCAGTCAAACCGTAGCCCTTACCGAAACGCATTTTGAGCACGCTGCTGCAACGCCGGGCGGTCTCCGGCGACATCGGCGCTCCCGAGGTAGTGAAGCGAGAGACAAAAGACAGGTCCACGTCCTCGATGCCCGGCAATTGCAACAGCGATTCGTAGACCGTCGGCACCAAGTTAACCATCATCGGACGCTCGCTCTGAAGCAGGGCCAGGATTTCTCGCGCCGAAGCGCTGCGGCTCACCACCACGCAGCCGCCCATCAAATGAAAAAGAAACGCCTGCCAGTTCGCAATATGGAAAAACGGAAGTGCAAACAGAGTACGTGCACCAGGAATCTCCATACCCCGTCCGGCGATTGCACGCGCCGCTGCCAATAGATTGCGGTGCGAGAGCATTACCCCCTTGGGCTTGCCACTGGTCCCGCCCGTGTACATGAGCACCACCATGTCGTCACAACTGCGGCCGCTTGGCTCGAGCGGACTGCCATCCCCACGGCCGGCCAGGCTCTCGTAGGCGGTGGCCAAAGGGGCCTCGAAGCCCACCGCTATCAGGGTAGCCAGATCTGCGCCGCGGACCAGCTCGGCACCGAGACCACGATGGCGCGCACCGGCGATGAGTCCACAAGCTTGCGAATGCTCGACAATGTACTGCAGTTCCGGAGCGGCGAGCCGCCAGTTCAGAGGTACCGCCACCAATCCGGCCCGCGACAAAGCGTAGTAGGCTTCGAGGTACTCGTGGCAGTTCTCCATCAGTATCGCGACATGATCGCCCGGCTTGAAGCCGTGGGCTCGCAGTCCACGGGCCAGGCGATTTACGCGCCGGTCAAGCTCGGCGTAGCTGAGCCGCGTGTCCTCGAACACCAAGGCTTCGACGCCTGGATGAGCCTTGGCGTGCGCAGCGACAGCATCGCCCAGGAACTCGTCGATCTTTTCTTGCGTGCTATCTTCCATTCCCCGTTTCATCACCTATCGCGCCACTGCCCCGGCCTGTGCAACAGGAACTCCTAACCGGATCGATATCTACTGAAGATCCGAACGCTCGCTGCTTTATCCGGATGTGGCCGTCGCTAATACTTGATCCTCCTCAGCCTCCACCGGCGATCTCCATCGGTAGTCTCCGCCGGTAGTCTCCATCGGTAGTATTCGCCAAGAGTACCCGCCGGCAGTACCCGCCGGCGCTATTCAATAAGACTTCGGTAGGCCCATCATGCGTGCAATGACGTTGCTCGCCATCTCGTCGGTAATCGGCGCGAACACCATTTGCTTGTAGTCGCGAAAATGGCGTTGCATGTCGTATTCCATCGTGAAGCCGTAGCCTCCGAGAATCTCCATGCCTTTTATCGCGCAGTACTCCGAGGCACGTGCGGCAACTATCTTGGCCATCTGCGCCTGCATCGCACTGGGGTAGCCGGCAAGCGCGCGGCTTACCGTGCCGTAAATCAGATTGCGCGCGTTCTCTATCTGTATGGCCATCTCGACCAGATAGCTTTGGATGATCTGAAACTGCCCTATCGGTTTACCGAAAGCTTCGCGTTGCTTGGCGTACTCCAGCGCATCGGCGTAGGCGGCGCGGGCGATACCCAAGGAAAGCATCGCAGTGCTTACCCTCTCAACGTTGAGCAACGCATTGAGGCCCGCATTGTTCTTACGCAGCGAAGTCGCGACCCCGGCTCCACCGCTCTGGTGTACACCGCTAGCAGCGGCGGGGCCTCCTGCAGTGGTGGCAGCCGCGCCCGCGTGGCCGTCCTTGCCGTCCCGCCTGCCGGTGGAAGATTTACTCGCGCTGTTGTCGAGTCCTAGGAGAAAACCGTAGGCACCGTTCTTGGGCCCGAGCATGTTTTCGGCAGGCACACGCACGTCGTCGAGAAAGATCTCGGTGCAAGCGCAGGCATGAATACCGAGCTTGGGAATCTTTCGAATAGTGATCCCCGGGGTCTTGGCGTCAACCAAGAACACCGACCAGCGCTTGGTGGGATCGGAAGCCTCGGGATCGGTAATCGCGATCACTATCAGATAATCCGCTACATGAGCGGCGGTAATGAATATCTTTTGCCCGTTGAGAACATAGTGACCGCCGTCCTCGACCGCTTTGCTGCGCAAGGACCCCAGTATGTCGGTACCACCGCCGGGTTCGGTCAAAGCCATACACATCTTGAGCTCTCCGCGCGCCAAGCGCGGTAAGAACTCGCTGCGCTGCTCGTCGCTTCCCAGAAAAGCAATGAACCCTTGCCCGAAGCCTACCGAGGCGCCGATAGCCAGCATTACCGCTACCGACGCCGTCGCGATTTCTTCCTGCACGACCAGCGACTCGTAAGGTGAAGTGTCGAGATTGCGCTCGAAGATTCCGAACTCGGCCAGCTTTTGCCACAAGTCGCCGGGAGGAAAATCACAGTTCTCGTCCATCCAACGGACGTAGTCGCGGCTGAGATTCTCCTTGCAGAATCGCTGAACAGAACTGCGTACCAGAGAAAGTCTTTCTTCGTCCCACCCGTAATACATCGAAAGCCTCCGTATCCGGCGGCGCTCGACTGCCCCTGCAAGATGCTGTCAAGGCGGCAGCCCCCGGCGCCGTCACATTCTACATGGGTAGCGGGGGAATCTCGGGAACAACCCCTACGCCCTTGGCGCGGGTAGGACGCCAGTACTCGGGCATATATTTCTCCCGGCCAAGATCGCGGTTGTGCAGGCAACGCACGGGGAATCCCATGGCCGTGCGCAGTAGGCATTCGCAACAACGCGTGCATTTGCGAAACTTCTCACCGGCGCGAACCTTGTTAGGCCACTCCGGATCGATCAAGAGCTGGCGCCCGAGAGAAATCAGATCCGTCTGTCCGGCCTCGATGGCTGCCACGGCTTTAGCGGGATCGTGAACCGAAGGGGTCATCACCGGAACCTCCGGTGGCAGAACCGATTTGAAGCCCGCCGCCTCCTCGAGCATGGTGCCGTCACGTTCCGGAAAGAAGTGTTTCAATGCCTCGTATGATCCCGAAGACAGGTGCACATAGTCGATACCCATATCGCCAAGCCGGGAAACCACGATCTTCATCTCCTCGTGGTGTATGCCATCGGGCATGTGTTCGTCACCGGACAGGCGAATTCCTACCGGAATCGCGTGACCTATCATCTCGCGCACTTTGTCGTAGACTTCGACCATGAAACGCATGCGGTTGTCCAAAGATCCGCCGTACTCGTCGCTGCGATGATTGGAGCGCGGTGACAGAAACTGGTGTTCCAAGTAACCGTGCGGAGCATGCAGTTCGAGCCCATCGAAACCGGCCATTACCGCCAGAATCGCCGAATGCCCGAATTCCTCGATCTCGCTCTTGATCTCCTCGCGCGTCATCTCACGAGGCTGCTGGGCATGGGCCATCATCGGGATACGCGGGTTGGCAAGCTGCGGGCGCTTCTGCACCGCTTCAAAGAGCTTCTTGGGCAGCAAGGTCGGATCGTTCTCGTAGGGAATCGGCGACGGGGCCGGCGGCGCTTCACCGTCGTGGCTGTGCCCCTGCCGGCCGAAGCCTATCGAGAGCTGGATGAAAATTTTTGAACCGAAAGCATGGACCGTTTCAACCAGTTCCTCGAGCCCGGAAAGGTGGGTGCTGTTGAAGAGGTGCAGGTTGGATGTGTAGGGAAAACGCGATGCCATCCGCGTCCCCAGCACACATTCACTGATTATGAGTCCCACCCCACCCTTGGCACGAGCGGCGTAGTAGGCGAGGATCTGCTCGTTCATGTAGCCGAGGTTGTTTTCGCTAAACACCGTGTTCATCGGCGCCATGGCGAGGCGGTTCTTCAGTTCCAAACCGGCGATACTGACCGGTTCGAACAGTATTTTATGATTGGCGCTATTGGCGCTTTGTTGTTTCGCGGCCGTCTGAGTCATCGCTCCCTCCCTCCCTAGCCGTCCGGACGGTTTACTCGCCGGCCGTTTGCTCATTACTCGTCGGCAATTTGCTCGCCGACCGATTACTCACCAGCCATTTGCCGGCGGCCGTTTACTCGCCGGCCGATTGCCGGCGGGGCACTCACCGGCAAACAGCCAACCACTGTCAGGCCGATGGCCTGCAGGTTGTTGGCCTGCAGGCGACTAGCTACTGGCTGGGCCTATCATCATGATTGACTAATTACTCGTTTCTGATGATACTGTCAATCATTTTCTTTTCGCGGCTCCGTTGATAAGCGAATGGCGGCTGATTATGGCGACGGCGGCAAACAAGAAGAGACAGGCAGCGACCGAGGCGGTGGAACCGAACCGCGCCGAGCGGCGCAAGCGCGAAACCCGGCGCAAGCTGCTCGATGCCGCCCACGGCCTGATGGCCCGCCAGGGTATCGACACCACCACCATCCAGCAGATCACCGATGAGGCCGACGTCGGCTTTGGCTCTTTTTACAATTACTTCTCTTCCAAAGACGCGATCGTAGAGGCAATCTGCGCCGAGACCATCGAAAGCTTCGGCGATGCCCTCGACACCATCAGCGAGCATGTGGATGACTACGCCGAGGTACTCTCGGCTTCCATACGCTATGTAGTCGGCAAGGGGGGTTCCGATGCGAAGTGGGGATGGTTCCTCATCCGCACCGCCTTCGCGACCCCTTCCGTCGAGTTGGGGCTACTCAAGAGGATGTCGCGAGACCTTCACGCCGGCCTCCGTTCGGGCCGCTTCAAAGCCGACGACGAGGAAGCCACCAACGTAGCCCTGGGCGGCATCGCACTGTCGGTTATCGGCTCACGGCTCCGCGGAGTGCTCGACGGCCGCGCCCCCGAGTTGGCCGCCACGATGGCTTTACGCATGCTCGGCCTTCCCGAAAAAGAAGCCCAGGAAATCGCCACGCGGCCCCTGCCTCCCATCAGCTAAGAACCCGCCGGGCTCGCGGCCAGAAGCTGCACTATTGATGAAAGCTCGTCACGAGGCCATCAACCGTGCCTCGGCTCGAGGCGACTGTTGCAGCGGTTGGCGGGTCGAGAAGAAGAAGGCGCGGCGCGAGAGCATCAGCGAGCCCGCCAAGCGTGCCGTAGCTCGAGGCGACTGTTGCAGCAATTGCCGGGTCGAGAAGAAGAAGGCGGCGGCACGCCCTCCCCCCTCACGCCCTCATACCCTCACTCTCTCAGGCCCTCACGACGGCGCTCCGCGGTGGCGGATTATCTCCCCGGAAACCGTGTAGATGACGTCTTCGCAAATGTTGGTGACATGGTCGGCGATGCGCTCCACGCAACGAGCCACCGAGAGTAGCCTGATATAATGGGCGGCGTAGCCGGGGCGCTCCTCGATCGCGCTAGCAACGTGAGAATAGAACTGCTTGTGCAAGTCATCGACCTCGTCATCGCGGCGGCACACGTCGAGCGCAACGGCCTGGTCGAGATTGACCAACGCGTCGAGGCTGTCACGCACCATTGCGCGGGCATGCCCCGCCATCTCGAGCAACATCTGCGGAGCCGAAGGCCCCCCGGGTTCCAGGCTATCGGCGCACTTGGCGATATTGACCGCGAGATCGCCGATGCGTTCGAGTTCGTTGTTCACTTTGAGGATCGCCACGATCACGCGCAGGTCATGGGCAACCGGCTGGTGAAGGGCAAGGATCTTGAGACAATCTTCTTCGACCGCCACTTCGGCTTCATCGATCCCGTCGTCGGAGCCCATGACTTCGGCGGCGAGTTCGCCGTCGCGCGTTCTCACCGCAGCCAGCGCCTTGTCGAAGTTCTCCTCGACTACGGCGGCCAGCGCCAAGCTCTTGCGCTTTAGTCCGTCGATTTCTCTTTCCAGATGTCTTCCCATTACAAAGTTCCTCTAACCCACAGCCGTCCTTTACGATCGCTACGGTACATGCAGGCCTTGGGGCGTGCCGGAAGCAGTCGCACTAACCTGCATTATTCACGAAAGCTCTACTACGAGCCGCAGTTGACCAGCCGAATGCCCTATCCCACATTCTCGCTCTGGCCGCCGGGTCTGGGTATCAGCCGAATTTCCCGGTCACATAGGCCTCGGTTTCAGAATTCTCCGGCCGCGTAAATACACGATCCGTAGGACCGAACTCCACTAACCTACCGTCGCACAAGAAAGCAGTGTAGTCGGATACACGGGCCGCTTGCTGCATATTGTGGGTAACTATGACAATGGTGTAGCGGCCGGCCAATTCCACCAGCAGATCTTCTATTCGTGAAGTCGAAGCCGGGTCCAAAGCTGAACACGGCTCATCGAGCAATATGACCTCGGGATTCATCGCCAGCGTTCGCGCTATGCAAAGACGCTGCTGCTGCCCCCCGCTGAGTTCCAAGCCGCTGTCGTTGAGTTTGTGTTTTACCTCGTGCCACAAGGCGGCTTGCCGCAAAGACTTCTCCACCAGTTCGTCGACGTCACCACGGTAACCGTTGAGTAGCGGCGCCCATGAGATGTTCTTGGCTATCGATTTCGGAAATGGATTCGGTTTTTGAAACACCATTCCGATACGCTGGCGCAGTTCCACGGGGTCGACATCGGAGGCGTAGAGGTTCTTACCGTGGAACAATGCCTCCCCCTGCACAGACACCGTGCTGACTAGATCGTTCATGCGGTTGAGAGCGCGCAGCAGTGTGCTCTTACCACAGCCCGAAGGCCCGATTATCGCGGTCACCGTTTTGGCAGGAATTCGCAGGCTGACGTCAATAACCGCAGCGCTATCGCCGTAGCGAATCGTCAGGTTCCTGGTCTCTAGTACTGTCTGTGGTTTTACCATTTGAGTTTTCTCGCGAAGCGGTAGCGTATGAAAACCGCCACCGCATTCATGCTCAGCAGCGCAGCGAGCAGAACGATGATCCCGGCCGCGGCTAGTTCATGAAAGGCTGCTTGCGGCCGTGAGGCCCAGTTGAAGATCTGTATGGGCAAAGCCGTAAACGCATCGAGCGGGCCTTCAGGCACGAACGCCACATAGGTAAGCGCGCCTATCATGATCAACGGCGCAGTCTCTCCAATCGCGCGCGAGAGTCCCAGGATGATGCTGGTAAGTATGCCCGGCAGCGCCGCTGGTAAGACATGGCCGCGCACGGTCTGCCAGGGTGTCGCACCCAGCGCGTAAGCCGCATGGCGAATCGAAAGCGGAACCGTGCGCAAGGCCTCTCGTGAAGCGACGATGATAAAGGGCAGTATCAGCAGGCTCATGGTCGCGGCACCTGCCAGCACGCTGCGTCCGAAACCCAGCCCGCGAACGAATATGGCAAGGCCGAGCATGCCGTAGACGATCGACGGTACTCCCGCTAGGTTGGCGATGTTGATCTCGACAAAAGTATTGAGCTTGCTAGGCTGCGCGAACTCTTCCAGGTAGACGGCCGCTCCCACCCCCACTGGAATGGAGAACAACGCCGTAAGTCCCATCAACCAACAGGAGCCCCACAGCGCCGACTTGATGCCGGCCTTCTCGACGAAGCGGGAGGGAAAGCTGCTCAGGAACTGCAGGTCGAGCCAATGCATTCCGTCTCTACAGATGCTTGCCAATAGCAGCGCCAACATCAACAGCCCCAGCGAAGCACAAGCACGAAACAGTTCTGCGCAGAAACGATTGATGAAATGCCGCCGCGTCAAGCCACGGGAAGTCCAAACCCCTTGCGTCGAAAACGCAGTTTCTACACGATCGCCACGTCCCGGCGCTGCCGTAGCGCCGGATAGCGCCGGGTCACGCGGCGGTGTGGCCTGCATGGAAGCCGCTGCTGCAACAGCTTTGCACCTCATGGTAGCCATCATTCGTAGCGCTCACGAAAACCACGGACTATGCGATGGGAAACTAGGTTCATCGCCAGTGTAATCGTAAAAAGTAGAAGCCCCACGGCAAATATGGTGCGGTACTCGATGGTACCGGCCGGCGTGTCCCCGAGGCTGATCTGAACGATATAAGCGGTCATGGTCTGTATGCTCTCGAGCGGGTTCATGGTGAGTTGTGGCGTAGCGCCCGCCGCCAAGGTCACCGCCATCGTCTCACCAACGGCTCTCGACAAAGCCAGTACGAAGGACGCGAACACGCCGGATAGCGCCGCGGGAAGCACCACGCCGGTACTGACCTCCAGGCGCGTTGCGGCCAGGGCGTAAGCCCCTTCCTTCAAAGAACGAGGAACACTCCTTAACGCATCGTCGGACAGTGAAGCCACCATCGGCAGGATCATGATCCCGACTACGATCGCCGCACTTGCCGCGTTGAAAATACGAGTCTCGGGAGCCAAGTAGCGCAGCGCCGGAGTCACCACGGTCAACGCAAAGTAGCCGTAAACTACCGTCGGTATCCCCGCCAGTATCTCCAGCAGAGGCTTGACCACCGTGCGCACACCAGACGAGGCATATTCGCTGAGGTAAAGAGCGCTTCCCAGGCCCAGCGGAATCGCCACCAGCCCCGCACCGACTGCAATCATCACAGTGCCCCCGAGAAGGGGCAGCACCCCGAAATGGCGCGGATTGAACAAAGGCGTCCATTCACGCCCTGCGATAAACTCCAGTATCCCTACTTCGCGAAAGAAACCGAAGGCCTCCGTCGCGAGCACCGTCACAATCGCCACGGTGGTAAGCACCGACAGCAACGCGCACAAGAACAGGGCGGCCACCACCATGCGCTCACGCCCACGCTGCCAGCGGCTGACACTACCGAGGCCGTCAAAGCCACCGATAGAGCCGGGGCTGGGGCTGGGGCTGGGGCTGGGTAAAACTTGTGACAAAACAGGCACTGTAAGCTCCTCAAACAATGCGGCCCGGAAGTCCGGCTTCCGAACCGCAACGATGTAGCAAAGTCGGGAAAGACACGGCCTCAGTCGCCGGACAATAAGGCCACGATCGACTTACCGGGTTTGGCTGCTGCGAATACCGAGCCGGTCTTGCCGCCGTCAAAGCGCTCACGAGCCAAACGGTAGACTTCGGCCGGCAACGCAACGTAGCCGACTTCGGCTGCGAACTGAGCCGCGTTCTGCAAATAGTAACGGACGAACTCAGCCACTTCGGGACGCTTGGAAGCGCTCTTGCTCGGGTAAATGAAGATCGGCCTCGACAGCGGCGCGTAAGTGCCGTCGTTGATGGTCTCGGTCGATGGAGCCACCGCTCCGTTGCCTGAATCTACGGCTACGAGATTCAGGCGCGAGCTGTTCTCGACGTAGTAGGCGTAGCCGAAAAATCCGAGGCCATCGCGATCTCCGGCCACACCTTGAACAAGAACGTTGTCGTCCTCGCTAGCGGTGAAGTCCGAGCGAATCTCGCCACCCTTGCCGAGGATGGCTTCAACGAAATAGTCGAAAGTACCGGAGTCGGTTCCCGGGCCGTACAAACGAATCTCACGATCGGGCCAGCCCTTGCGAACTTCACTCCAGCGCTTGGCGCCTCCGCGTTGCCAGATCTTGCGCAACTCCTCGACCGTCACCGATTCCATGAAATCGTTGGCGGGGTTGACCACCACCGAAATGCCGTCGAAAGCTACAGGAAGCTCGATGTACTCCACGCCGTGCTTACGCGCGCACTCCACTTCGGAAGCTTTGATTGGGCGTGAAGCGTCGCTGATGTCGGTCTCCCCCACACAGAACTTCTTGAAGCCACCGCCGGTGCCCGAGATCCCGACCGTAACCCGCACCCGCGGGTGTAAACCCTGGAACTCCTCGGCTACGGCCTCCGATATGGGGAAAACGGTGCTCGAACCGTCGATATGAACCGCACCTTCGAGCCGCTCCGCACGGGCCTGCACCACGCTAGCGACAACCGCTATCACGGCACTCAAACAAACCGCGAGGAGCAAACCGCTCTTCTTGCTATTGATCAACTGACTGTTACTGCAAACTTTCATGCTTCTTTCCTTCTCGGCGAAACTTCTCTTTTCGCCCTTGTGCTATCACGCCGTTGCTTCCTCGACCGCCACTGTTCACGAAGGCCCACTATGAGCTTTCCCGGATACGGCCGGCTAGAAATCGAGTTGGAAGCGAGTTTCCACCAAGTCGAGATTGCCGAGGCTACCAGCGTCGCTACGCACATAGTCGAGCATCACCCGCGTATTGGGATTCAGGTACCAGTTGAGAGCGACAGTAACGTCGTCGACCTCCCCGCCACCGGTGTCGCCATCACTCAGATCGACAGTCGAATAGCGCGCTGCGATCTCCACCGCCCCGGGTCCGCCGTCTCCCAAGAAATTGTTCGCCGGTTTGGTGCGTCCGAAAGCCCCCGTCTTCTTTTTGAAATTGCGATGCTCACCCGTCAGGAACCAACTCACCTGGCCGTACCAACCCGAGAAGTTCGGATCGGAACCGTCGGGGGTATCGACAGTGGTCGCAATGTACTCGCCTTGGAGCGAGAAAGGGCCGGTTACCAGTGCTGCCTCAGCACCGTACGACGAGCGGCTGTCGCTCAAGATGGAGCCGCTCTTCACTATCTTCAGCGCCGTATGCGACTCCGGCCTCACGTCGAACTTTATCGCGCTGCTGTCGGTGTCACGGTAGGTGAAGTCCACTCCGAGGTGGAGGAATTGATCCTCACCCGCGTACCACGGGAGTCCGGTAACGCGCGCGCTGCTGCCCCAAGCCTGGTTCTGGCTATCGCCGAAACCGTCAGTCTCACGAAAGAATCCCGCCGAGTAGGTCAGGCGATCATCGGCGACACTATTGAGGAACCCGATACCCGTGTTACGCGATGGAACGAACACATTAGGCAGCGATCTTTCTAGGAAGGTCAGGTACTTGCTGCTGGTGATTTCCTCGAGAGAAAAAGATTCCTTGAAATGTCCTACTTTTACCGTGCCTAGACCGGGTATGTCCTTGAGGCCGATATAGACATCCTTGAAATCGGCATTGCCGCCTGCGAAATCGTACTGTACCTTGAACACTACCCGCTCGTAGACTTCGCCCGCGAAATAGAGCCGGGCACGCCGGAATTCGGTGGCGTCTTCGAACTTACCCACCTCACTTTCGAGTTTATCGTCGGCCGAGTAGAACGCCCAATCGTTCTGAATACGTCCGCCCATTCTAAGCTTGAAAGCCTTGTCTGCGGTCTCCATGCGGATACCGTGTTTCCAGTACACATTGAACGAATTGTCGCTTGCCGCCCGAACCGCGGTCGCCGACATCGCCGTGCAGACGGCCATGACAGCCACCAGAACCGCCGTCTCCAGCCGTTTACGGGCCCGGCTCCGAGAAACGCTAGCGCTTTCGGACGTCGTTGCTCCGTGCGTATTCCTTGTAAGATTCATCTTCGATAGTCTCTCCTTTCTTCTTCCTTCTGTTTTTCCTCACAGACCGTAGGCCCGCTATGTTCGGTTCGCGTGAGCGCAATGCTAGAAATTGGTTAGCGTGAAGGTTTTCGCGAGTTTCACGGACAAGCTCGCGCGCGAGTCGAGCCGGGCGTTCGCCCGACGGAGCGTAGCCAACCTTGATCAGACAATAATTCACCAGCGAAAACGCGCTGGAGTGCATCAGCCGTGGCCGGGCCAAGCGTTCGCCGGGCGCAACGGGCCCAAGCGTAGGTAAGCATCCGCGACGCAAGCACGGCCGCAAATGGCGTACTCGCGCACGATCCGCAAGCGGTTAGCGCCGTGAATTATCGTCTAATCGAGGTTGACCACTTAGAAAGGCTAGCAAGCGGCGGGTAAATGCAGACTGAAGGTACTGCCTTCGCCGGGACGGCTACGCACGGCGACAGTTCCGCCGTGCGCTTGGGCGATATGCTTGACTATGGCTAAGCCGAGACCGGTCCCGCCGAGTTTGCGGCTACGCGCGCGGTCCACACGATAGAAACGCTCGAAAAGCCGCGGCAGGTGTTTCTCTTCTATACCGCATCCGTGGTCACGGACTTCAATGACCAAGCCGCCTTCGCCATCCGCCTCGGCGGCGATTTCAACCTCTTCGCCCCCGGCGCTGTACTTGATGGCGTTGTCGAGAAGATTGACCACCGCTTGTTCGATCAAAGCAGCGTTGATGTTGGCCTCCAGACCTTCCGCGCAGCATAAGCGCAACTCGACTTGCTTCTCCGCAGCGGCGTAGCGGCATATTTCGACGGCGTCGCGCAAAAGACCGGCCACGGCAACCGTCACGGTCTCCAAGCGCCGCTCGTCCGCATCCTCCTCGAGCATCGAGAGGGTGAGCAGGTCATCGATGATAGCGCTGAGACGGTCTGCTTGACGAGCCGCGATCCCTACGAATTCACGAGCTTTTCCTTGGTCTTCAAGCGCACCGGCTGCGAGTGTCTCGAGAAAACCCTTGATCGAAGTGGTCGGCGTCTTGAGTTCGTGAGAAACGTTGGCGACGAAATCACGGCGCACTCTTTCAAGGCGCTTGAGCCGCGTTACGTCGTGGAAAACCACTACCGCACCTATGCGCCGGCCTTCGCCGTCACGCACCGGCGAACCCTGTATATGAAAGTAGCGGCGCTCGCCCTCATGCAAGGACACCTCTCGTTCGGCGGGGCGTCCGCCTGACAATACCTCGTCGACAAAAGCCTGTAGTTCAGGACTGCGCGTAACCTCTTGAATACTTCTCCCAACGGAACCTTCACGCTGCACGCCCAAGAGCTTGGCCCCGGAGTCGTTGAGCGCAATGATTTCATGCTCGGCGCCGATCGCGACCACTCCTTCGACCATGCTCGAAAGCACCGCTTCGCGTTCATTACGCTACTGAGCCAAGGCACGAATGCGTTCGTCGAGTTCGACCGCCATACGGTTCATCGATAAAGCCAGCGCCGCGACTTCCTCGGATCCCGAGGGATCCACCCGCACCGCAAACTCACCATGGGCGAAGCGGTCGGCGGCCTCGCGAAGATCTTCCAGGGGGCGGCTGACACGCCGTGATATCAGCAGGCTCGCCAAGGCCAGCAACAGGGCTACCGCAAGGGCTCCGCCGGCCACGCGAGTGACTAGTTGCCCTGCGGCTTTCTCCACACCGGTAAGCGGCAAAGAACTGCGCACAACCGCAATCACGGTGCCGTCGTCGACTACCGGAACCGCGACGTAGATCATGTTCTGCTCGAGCGTCTTACTAAAACGCACGGCGCGTCCGATAGTCCCACCCAAAGCCAGAGCGATTTCCGGACGCCCGGCGTGGTTGTCCATCAGTGCCGGATTCTTGTGCGAGTCCGCGAGTACCAAGCCCGAGGAATTGATCACTGTTACCCGGATACCGGCTCGCTGCGCGATCCCTGTCACGCGGGCTTGCAAGGGTGTAATCCCGGAACCGCCAAGCGGCGGCGGCGAGGCGGAAGCAGGGGCCCCGCTGCTGTGTCCGGACGCGCTTTCTCCGCGCAACAGAGCGCCCAACGAGTTCTGTACTAAGCCGCCCATCCGCGCTCCCAGCCGCCGGGCCCCGGCCAACACAGCCGCAGCATCGCCGCCGCGTAACAGAGGTTCCAAGGCATCCTCAACGAGGAGTCCACGCGCCTCGAGATCCGCAGAGCTACGCTCCATGTGAAAGGATCGAAAGGAATGCGACGCATAGCCCGCCAAAGCCAGCACCGAAGCTCCCGCAATCAACAGAAAGGGAATATATATCTGCCAGACCAATCGTAAGCGGCGCATCTTCAATCGCTGAATCTGTAGCCAACGCCGCGAACGGTCTCTATGAGCTTTCCACACTCGCCAAGCTTGCGCCGCAATCCGACTACTTGCACATCGACCGAGCGTTCAGTTACCGCGTAGTTGCCGCCACGCACTCCGTCGACAATCTGCGAGCGGGTGAATACCCAGCCCGGGCGACGC
>JAJRWY010000011.1 GCA_024276575.1 Candidatus Binatota bacterium | reverse complement strand
AGCAACAACACATCGAGCCCTTGCTGTTTCTCGACCTCGGAAAGCAGCGCGTGGCCTGCTACTACCAGCGCAGTGCTCCACGCTTCGGCTTCGGAAGCTGTCCGCGCCACCACGCTGGCTTGGATCGCAGTCCGCACCCAGCGCCCGCTGTGCGGGTCAATGATATGATGGCAACCGCTCCCACCATCCCCATCCCGGTGTTTGCTGCTGGAAGTCGATAGCGATTCGTCGCGAAGCTCGACTTCAAAGCTTCGCCCTGCGCTGCCATCAACGAGAATACGATAGGGTGGCTCTTCTTTGGGCGGGCCCAAAGCCGCGATGCTGCTACTCCCGAAGTTGACCAAAGCCCTCTGCACTCCACGAGTCCGTAGCATTGCTAGCATGGCATCGGCGGCATAGCCTTTGGCGATACCACCGAGATCGAGAGCTGAGGCTGGCCGGGAGAGTTCAATGAGATCGGGCGGCGCCAGCACCACCACATCCTCTCCGATGAGGCCTGCTGCAAATCCGGGACTGCGCAGCAGCGAGGCCTCCGCCGTGCCACCCCGGCAGCCAAGGCCGGCCCGGGCTGCTGCCGGCACCAACTCACGGTTTGCATACACGGCCCCGGGTGCTCGCTCTGCTGTGGTGCGAGCGAATCCTCCCGGCGTAGCTTTGCCCGCCGGAGCGTTTCCCGGCGGATCATTGCCGCCTGTTTCACCGGGCACGGTAAGCAAGCCCACGCTGGGATCGAAATATCCACGCGTACGCTGCGAAAACTCCATCGAAAGTGCGACCACGTCGAAGAGTTCAGGGCTGACCCTTTGCGGGCCGGAACCTGCCGCACGGTTGAGCCGCATGAGGCCGGAATCATCTCGATAGCTGCTCATTTGCGCCTCGAGCCGCCGGGCCAGTGATACCGCAGCGCGTATCCAGGCGCGTCCGCGTTCGTTTGACGGAGCCTCCACACTTACCTCGAGCATGGTCCCCATTACATAGTGGGCTTCGCGGACCTCCAGGGCCGGCGCCGCGGGCACCCAAAGGAAAACCAGAAGCAGCGCCTCACTCAGAACTTTCATCGCCGGTTTCCTGTCCCGTCGCTTGTGCGGCAACCGTATCCGCTACCGCGATAGCCTTGCGTATGCCCCGTCCGATGGCTTGGAACGACAAAGTGGCGCCGCTTATGTAGCGAATATCGCGTCCCGGCATAAGGGGATCATCGTTTCCTTTGCCCCGATACTGGGCCAGGAATCGCCTGCTTCGTACTTCTGCGCCGTAGGCTTCACGGTAGGTCATTATTGCGACCCCGGCAACGCTGGAATCAGGGCTGACTCCCACTATGAAGGTGATGTTACGATGTTTGCCGACTTCTTCGACAATCACCGCCCGTCCGAGCAGCTTACCTTCTTTCCACGCTGAAAATACCGGGTAGCTCGCTTCCCAATAGCTGGGCTGAACCCGGCCGCTTCTCCGGCTTATCAACTCGTGTAACTCGGGGCTAGCCGTCATATCATGGCGCTCGAAGCGGTCGGCGTCCGGAAAAACCGCGGTCGGCGCGTCATTCTCGCTAAGATAGATCTCGTCGGCGGCTGCCGGTAAGGAGAACCCGGCAGCCGCCACTGCGGCTGGAAGCAACAGCCGGACGATAATCGAGGCCGGACGCAGGAAGCCCAGGAAGCCCATGTGCCGCTGCCTGCGCCCGGTATCTGCAGTAGCGGTCCTCGCTAGCGAAACAAAAGAGATCGTGGCGCGCGCCAAGCCGGGAGCGTACCCGCCCCGCAGTGGCGTAGCATTGGCGGTCGTAGCGGAACTCTTCATTAATACTCCAGTCTAGAAACCGAACACCGTCCCGAGCAGCAGCGTATGAGCAGTGCCATCTAGTGTCGCGAGGTAGTTGGTGACCGCGCTCAGAGAGCCGTTATCGACTTGGGTGTATTCGTAGGCCAGTTGTAACGCCGCGTTGGGAACCAAACGCAATGAGGCGCCTACCGTGAAACGGTCCAGGCGGTAGTTGCTCTTGTCGAGTTGAGTGACCGTCGAGTCCGTGAAATCCAGTCGGTTGAGTAGGCCGTTTATCCACACTTGCTCACCGCGTGCGACCCAGGTCAGGTGGGGATCGGCAAAGCGCCGTCCGAAATCCGAATCGCGCAACCATGCGGGACGGGTATCGTAGCGGGCCTCGAGCCAGTAGCCTTGGCGGTTTTCTGCAAGGCCATTGAGTTCGAACTCGATCTCCGATTCGAAGGCGGGACTGGCAGAGGAGGGGCTGGACGACGAACGGTTGATCGCGATTTGGGCGAAAGCTTCGGCGACCTTGTCGATATCACCGAAATCCGAGTACACATACTCGCCCTCGAGTTCAAAAGCCCCCCAGGACCCGAGGCCGTCTACGGAAAACGCGTTCACGGTTTCTGAAGGCAAGAAATCGGGCGTATAGCGGCCAGTGTAGAAAGAGGCTGCAAGCTCGTGCCCAATGGCCGGGCTGTAGACCATGCGTCCGGCCAGGGCTTTGGCGTCTTTCAGATCGTTACTGAAAGTACCCTAATCGATCTGGAACTTTGCTTCGAGTTCTAGCTTGTCACGCTTGGGATCGAGGGTCTGTACTACCGACTCCACTTGTGGTGACAGCGTCGCGCCGTTGACCACATAAAACTGGTAACCCAACGCAGCGGTATCGCCCAATTCGACGTCTCCGTTGAAACCTACTCCCAACTCCGCCCATGCGGCGGTGGCCGCCAGGACAGGGGAGCCACGATCGATCAGGGGCCGGCGCGCGATATCCCAGCGGTCGTCGTCATGATTGAGATTGAAGCGGCCCAATGGCACCAATACGCCGCCGGCACGCATTCTGAGCCAGTTATCGAAATCGTACTGCACCCAAGCCTGTTCGATGGCTATCTCCGAGCCGTCGACACCTTCGACTTCTTGCTCTACTCGTAAACCGCCGCCTTCGGCCGAGGCGGTTTTTTCGAGTTCGAGCTTGCGGAAGCGCTCGAACTCCAGCTCGAATCCAGTGCGAATTTTCGGAGCTATGGGGGCATCGACGGTCAGGACAAAGCGGCGGAAATTGAAGGTGCTCGGTTGGGCGTCGGCCGAACTCTGTTCGAATCTGATCGATCCGTAGCCGCCGATTCGCAACCCCGATCCTGGTTGCGAGAAGTCTCGCACCGCACCCGCACGGGCATAGGTATTCGCCAAAACGAAGCCGGCGGTCTGGCCACCTTGGCCGGCAGGGGGGCTGTTGCCGCTGCCCACCTCAGCGCTATCGGCCAAGGTGATCCCGGTCGTATCCAGCGCTGCGTCCCCGGCAGGGGCCAGCGCTGCTTGCGGTGTCACTGCGGCCGGGGCCTGCTGAGCAGTCACTGCCGCCGCCGGTGTTCCCATCCCCCGGCTTTCCGCCGCCTGTTTCTTCAAAGCCGCAACTTCGCTTTGCAATTCAGCTATTTGAGCCTCGAGCCTGCGCAGGATCACAGCCGTCGACTGATCCGCCCTGGCAACGGGAGCAAAGCCTAGCAGTTGAACCGAGGCGGCCAGAGCTACCACCGTAGTCCCTGTGCCTCCTAGTGCCATTCTCATGATCAAAACCCTTTGTTGTTCGCGTTATATGAATCCGCCACTTCCCGTGAGAACGAGAGCGGCAACAACAGCGTTGATTAGCGCTGATCTGACGTTCACGATTTTGACAATGATTGTCATTTTCGTCTGTCCAACGCAAACGTACGCGATGCCGAGAAGTCTGCGGCCACGCTGGAGCGGTGTTGGCGCTCTGTCGAACTTTGGCTGCAAGCTCCTGCTCGTGTTCAGAGCATGATCCTCGCAGCGAAGAGGTTACCGTGATGATTTCAGTGGGTTAGGCTACTCGCAGCCGCCCATTGCGGGAGGCTCTTGGCGCTAGCGGCCGATTCTCCGGCAGCGGTGAGGTCGCTATTTGCAGCCGCCCATTGCGGCAGCCTCTTGGCCGGAAGTACCGCGTAGGCGCCGGCTAGAGGCCAACGCCGACCATCTTCTCGGTCGGCGGCCGGAAGCGACTCAGGGGCCAGGTCAAAGCTTCGTCGATTTGCGCGATCATGGACTCTTTGTCCTCCGGGATACTCCCGTGAACATCGAGGAAATTGGAGACGTGGTAGGAGAGCAGTACCGTGGGGCCTTGGAGCTTCTCGATCAGCAAGCGCGTCTCCTCGAGAGCTTCGTAGGCCGACAGCAACGTCAACGCGCCGCTGCGCCAGCGATCGTACCAGGGCGTTTCGGGTTGGGGAACGAAGGTGCGCAAGCGAATGAAATCAGGAGGCGCCTGGTTGAGAACCTCAGCACTGCCGAGGGCATGTTCTCGCCAGCGCTCGCGCCCGGCTATCCCCACCATCAGATAAACCGAAAGCTGTATGCCTGCCGCCATGACATGCTTGTAAGCCTCCACAGCTTGTTCAGGGGTTATACCTTTCTCGATGGCTTCCAGGGTGACGCGATCGCCGGATTCGAGTCCCGAGTGGATCCGCTTCACTCCCGACTCGGCGACGGCCCGCCATTCCTCCACGCTCTTCTTGATCAGAAACTTGGCCGAGCCATAGGCTGTAATACGTTCCAGGTCGGGGAAACGCTCACGCGCCGCCTCTCCGATAGCGATCAACTTCTCGGTGGGCAGCACCGCCGTGTTACCGTCGGCAAGGAAGATGGTGCGCACTGAATGCTCGCCGTAGGCTTCCAGCGCCATATCGAGGTCTTCGATCACCTCTTCGACCGGGCGCACCCCGAACTTCCGGTCTTTGTACATGGAACAGAAGGCGCACTTGTTGTGCGGACAAGACAAGGTGGCCTGGATGATGAGAGATCCAGCCTCACTGGGCGGACGGTAAACTCTTCCTTCGTACCTCACCGCGAGTCCTGCTTAGGCTTCGGCGGCGGTCAGTCCGTTAGTGCCCGCGTTGGCAGGCGAGGACTGGCCCGGCTTATTGCCGAGGCCTTCCCCGTTCGAACCTGCCGTAGCGGCCTCGCTTGCGCAGACGCCCTTCGAGTCGCTATCGCGCTCCGCAGGGGTGGGGTGGCCGGCAACCGGAACAAGGGGCTCGATGCCCAACTCGGCCATCAACTCGCGATCACGATCCACTTCCGCGTTGCCGGTAGTAAGCAGCCTCTCGCCATAGAAAATTGAATTGGCACCGGCCAGAAAGCACAAAGCCTGGGCTTCATCGCTCAAAGAACGGCGTCCCGCCGACAATCGAACCATCGAGGCCGGCATCATAATGCGGGCGCAAGCTATAACCCGCGCCAGCTCAAAGGGGCGAACAGCCGGCAAGTCAGCCATCGGCGTGCCCTTTATGGGCACCAGCGCATTCACCGGAACGCTCTCCGGATGCTTGGGGAGGTTGGCCAATTCGATCAGCATCTTGCAACGGTCACCGACGGATTCCCACATACCGATGATTCCGCCGCTGCAGATGGTGATTCCGGCTTCGCGAATATGCCTCAGCGTCTCTATGCGCTCGTCAAAGCTGTGAGTGGAAACCACCTCGGGGTAATAGTCGCGAGAGGTGTCTATGTTGTGATTGTAGGCTTTGAGCCCGGCCTGTTTGAGGCGTTCGGCTTGGCCACGATCGAGCATCCCCAGCGTGACACAGGTTTCCATGCCCAGTTCGGTGATCCCCCTTATCATCTCGCAGACATTGTCGAATTCTTCGCCATCCTTCACACCACGCCAAGCGGCTCCCATGCAAAAGCGGCTCGCGCCCGCCTCTTGTGCGGCTCGCGCCGAGGCCACCACCGCATCGACGTCCATCAGCGCCTCACGCGCCGTGCCAGAGGCATAGTGCGCACTTTGCGAACAGTATCCACAATCCTCCGAGCAGGCTCCGGTTTTTATCGACAGCAGGCTGCAAAGCTGCACGGCGTTGCCGCGGTGGTAACGCCGGTGCAATTGCTGCGCTCGAAAGATCAGGTCGTTGAAAGGTTGGTCGTGGATCTCGCGGACCTCGGCGAGATTCCAGTCGTGTCTGAGACTGCTATCCATAGCCAGTATCTACTCATGGGAGGCGTCGTTAGCAAGGAATCCAACGCCGCAGCACACCGGCTCCTAATACTGCTCTTGGGTGCAGACGCCGTCCATATCCAAGCGCAGATCCATTAGTGCCAACTCGTCGATGAACTCCGCCCCAGGCACCGCCTTGCCCTTGACCCGGATCTTCCACAGAAAACGATTCAAGTTCTCGACCGCCTTGACGCTACGTATACCGCCGATCGATCCACGCCAGCGGAAGCGGCCGCGGCCCGGACGTGATTTAGCCCAGCCTGTATCGTTGGCGGGGATCGTAACGGCAATTGCATTCGGTCCCTGCTGCAGCGACAGGGCGAATTCGTTACGGGGATCCAAGCCGTCATAAGCAAGATTGAAGAAGGTATCTATGACCGCCTTGTACAAAAAGACTCTGCTCGATGATCTCACCTTCTGCGTGAAAAGATCATTGAGAAAACATGCTTGCGGACACGCGCAGGTCAAGTCGCACTGTCCGGGACACGCGCTATCATCACTCCCGTCGCAGTCCTCGCCACTCTCGGTTACGTTGTTTCCGCACTGTGGGGCAGGGCAGTTGCAATCGACTCCACACGTCGAGGTGGGACAAGGCCCCGGGTCGGCACCGTCACAGATCTCGCCGCTTTCGATGATACCATTGCCACATACCGGGGCCGGGCAACTACAGTCGGGCTGGCACAGGCCCGGGCAGGCTGCGGCGTCACTCCCATCGCAGGCTTCTCCCAGCTCACGTTGATTGTTGCCGCAAAGCGGAGGGGATCCCCCAAAGACCGTGGTGGTCAACTGATAGTCGCCGGCACCGGAGCTACGCTGCAGCAAAACCGACCATTGCCCGGAAGCGGGTGACAGGAAAGAGCAGGCGCCAAAGTTAGAAGCGCCAGTGGCCTTGCAGTCGAAATCCGCCGTGCTCACCGTCGCTCCCTGCTTGACGTACAGATCGGCGTCGAGACTGCCGTTGTCTTCCGCATTCATGGCAAAACGCAGATCGTTGGGAGTGCCGTTTACAGTAAAGCTGTAAGTGTCGGAACTGTTACCCGCGTCAAGGCGGGCGCTGTTACCGAAAACCTCGACCGAGGGGGCTCCGACCGGGTCGATACCCCCGCACACGGTACTCGAATCGCCGGCTAGTTCAGAGAGGATAAAGGAGCGGTAGTTGTAGACATTGGCGTCGTAGCTATGGTCCACCGCTAGGCAAGCCACATTCTCACCCCCGGAGGTAACGCCCGCGACGACGACACCCGTGCCAAGGTCCATGAACAGCGGGCCACCGGAATCGCCATTGCACGTGTTGGAGTCCTCGCCCGGATTACCCACCGGATTGGTGAAGTCCCAGCACACCAATTCCGTGTCGCCGGTGCCGCTCGGGGTTCCGCTACACGGAGCGGTGAGCACCGCCCCCGCACGTTTTATCCCATAGTCGCTACTGCTACCCGAAGTCCGCCCGAAGCCGACAATGGTGCCGCCGAGCCCGAACCCCAGCGCAGCCGGGTTGGCGACGGTGTTGATTTCGGTGGGGTCGATTCCGGTAACCGTAGTGGCAAGTTTGAGCACCGCAACGTCGGCTCTGGGAAAAGTGTTGGACTTGTAGCTTGGGTGTACGGCTAGCGAGGAGAGCGAATGGAGTCCGGAATGCTGGAGAAAGACGCGGTAATGAGAACTGACTTGATCATCAGCGACACAGTGGGCAGCGACCAGAAAGGTATTGCAACCGATCAAGGTTCCCGAACACCAAGCCTGGGCGTTGTTGTCGTCTATGGCTACGCCACCGCTGTAGAGCAACTGCCCCGTGCTGGGGTAGCCATGGGTGCTCACTCCGTTAACGATGCGCGGGGTGGTCAACGGTTCGGACGAGGGTAATGTTTGCGCCAAGGCGCCTTGCGCGAGCACGGCCCCGCAAAGAATTGCCGACACCAACGCCGTATATCTCAAGACATTCATTATTCAATGACCCAAAACGGCCGTCTATTAGCTAGTTACGGTCTATTGTTAATGCCGGGCTTGCAAACCCGGCAAGCCCCCAACGGCTCAGTATTATTAAAGGTGGCACGGTTTCCCCTTGAGGTCTACAAGGAAAGGAGCCCTAATCGCGCGCCATGGCACGATTAGGGCTCCTTGAACACGAGAGCGAACGGCCCTGAACGTGGGTAGCAGCCTGGGCCGCTACTTCACGTAAGCCTCGAGGTTCAGTTCGATCTTTACATCCTCGCCGATCAACAATCCGCCGGCGTCGAGCGCCTTGTTCCATTCAATCCCAAAATCCTTGCGATTCAGGGTTGTTACGCCGGAAAACCCAGCCTTCAAATTACCCCAGGGATCCTTTTGAATCCCAAACCAGCGCACATCGATGATGATCGGCTTGGTCACCCCATGCATGGTGAGCTGCCCCTTGAGCTTACCCTTGTTGCGCTCGGCATTGACATCGGTCAGCTCGGAGGCTTGGAAAGTTATCGTCGGGAATTTCGCTACGTCGAAAAAATCGGCTCCGCGCAGGTGCTTGTCTCTTTCTTCATCGCCCGTGTCGATGCTAGCGGCCTCGATGGAACCCGTAACTTTTATGGAGTCTCTTTTCTCCGCGTCCATCTCGACGCGGCCTTCAAAGTTCGCGAACTTGCCCTTGGTCTGTGACAGCAGATGCCTGACCCCGAACGACACGCTGGAGTGGGCACGGTCGATGACAAAAGTAGCGGCACTTGCCGGGCTCGAGGGCAGCGCGGATACGGCAAAGATCGCGAGCGCTGCGGCAGCGGGAAAAAGCTTACTTCTCATATCGATGGTCTCTCCTCAATTGCAGCCGGCTTCATACCTAAGAAGCCCGCAGCCGAACTCGTATCGAGGCTGCCGGCACCGGCTGGGTGATTCTTTCAATAGCCAATCCGACTCCGCCGCCCAAGCAGCGTGAGTCGCGCCGAAGGGGCCGGCATCTGCAACCTATGACGACGAACCTTGATGGCGGTTACACAAACGAAAGCCGGCGAAGGCCGGCTAAGGCCCACTAACGCCCGCAGGCATGCGTACGGCGTCGAGCTTCGCTATGATGGTACACTAAACGTGGTTTCTTCGCGCAAAGATAGCGTCTCGAGCTTTGATCCGGCGCCAGCCATCTTTTTTTCTTCGTTACTACTGCTCGGCTGTTCGATTGCCCTGGCGCTACTCTCGCTGCGATTCGTCTATGGGGTAGGACACGCTGAGCGGCCGCTACTAGAAGTCGCCTGCGTACTGGGGTTGGGGGGCTGGGCCTGGATACTTGCGTGCCGGAGCCTGGCACGTAGCCGCTGGAGCATTCCCGTAGCGGTGTTGCTGCTCGCGATGAGCGCTTGCCTCGGCGTCGTACAGCTCTGGTCGGAGCCGGTACAAGAAGTCGAGTTTTATCGCTACTTGCTTGACGGTGGGGTCAGTGCTTGCGGAGAGAGTCCTTACGCCCTGACGCCCGCCGAGCAAAGGACCGCTCTAGAGACGATACTGGATCTGCGCGAGACGCTGGCCCTGCAGGGCGGGGCAAACTCCAGCCCAGGCCCCTGCCTGAGCAACGATCCTCGCTGGCTAGAGATCGTATCCCGGGT
>JAJRWY010000138.1 GCA_024276575.1 Candidatus Binatota bacterium | reverse complement strand
TCGCATACGCAGGGCCAGAGCCGCCGCCAGATGCTGATTGCGCCCCCCCAAGCCGGACGTAGCTGGCAAGCCCAGCACACACTCCCCACCCAGCACCACCGCGCTCGGCCGAGACTCGGCGAAAGCCTGCGACAAAGCGCGGCAGACGATATCGAGCAAGCTGGAAAAATCACCGTAGAACTCCCGGGGGCACTGTTCCAGGATGCTGTAGCCGCGCCCGCGCAGGTAAGACCGTGCCGCTTCGACTGAAACCACATTGGAGGCCACGATTTCGTAGCCGCTGGGTGGGGTCTGCGCATAACCGGGAGCACCGGCTTCGTAGTTACCGGACCCGGTTCCGGCATGATCGGAAGCACCCCCTGCGTAGTTACCGGACCCGGTCTCCGCATGATCGGAAGCACCCCCTGCGTAGTTACCGGACCCGGTCTCCGCATGATCGGAAGCACCCCCTGCGTAGCTTCCGGGCCGGGTCTCCGCGGCATTGGAAGCACCCGCTTGCTAACCGGCGGAGTGCAGCCCCATCGGTTCCGGCGGCGGTTCTGCGAACCCGTCGTCGGGTTGCGAGCACAGCAATGCCAGAACCGGAGTCGGCAAAGCCTCGCGCAAGCCGTAGCGTTCGACCACGCCCAAGGCAGCCCCCGCCGGGTCGCGATGCTCAACCGTGGGACCCGAACCGATGGCAGCCGGATCGTCGCCCGCTACGTCGGAGAGCGCCAGCGTCCTCGTCTCAGCGGGCTTCGCCGCAGCCGCAAGCCGGCCCCCCTTAAGCGCCGAAAGCCGGCGGCGAACGCAATTCATATCCGCGATCGGCGCTCCGCAGCCAAGCAAGAGCCGGTAAGTCTCGATCAGATCGCCGGTCGAGATCCCTGCCGCCGGGACTTCAAAAAGCGCGGAGGATCCACCGGATATCAAATACAAGAGCCGGTCGCGCGCACCCAGGGTCCGCACCCGCTCGAGTATCTTACGGCTAGAATCTATACCTTCAGGGCTGGGCAAGGGGTGCCCGCCCCGCAATAACAGCGCCTCATCTGGAAGCCCGCGGCGCTCAACCCCCACAGGAGCCAAGACTATTATATCGCCGCTCAGCCCCGCCTCGGCCGCCGCTGCTGCCATAGCCACCGACGCTTTGCCGGTGGCCAATATCAAGCGGCGCCCAGACCGCATCGCCTGCACGGAAGAAATCGCCGGGCCGGAACTGAGATCTTCAAGAACGGGATCTTCGGCAGCGGGTTCAGGCCTTCGCTCGAGCGCCGAGAGTACGGCACCGTGCGGGTCAGCCGCAGCAACACCAGCGCGCCAAGCCGCCTCGGCATCGTCCCTGAGACCCCCGGAACACCCCCTATCGGCCGACCCGCTCACTGCGCAACTGCAAATATAAATATCGGGAACGGGTACCTATTTCCGACAGACGGCATAGCGGACATCTCACAAACCGCTACACATCCCGATAATCCGCCTCAGGTACTTTCTTCGCCGAAATCACCACCGCTAACTCGCGCCGAAATCGCCAATGTATCAGACGGTCCCATGGTGCGCTGGGCCTGTTCAAACTCATCCTGGCAAGTTACGCAGAGGCGGGAGAAAGGCATGGCCAGCAGCCTGCCGGAAGCAATCTCCCCCTCGCATTCCTCGCAGACCCCATACTCGGCACTCTCTATACGTGACAGAGCTTCGTCTATGGCCTGAAGTTTCTTGCGCTCACGATCCCCTAAAAGCAGGTTTATTTCCCGGTCGCGCTCGTCGCTGGCTATATCGTAAGTGTCGCGGCCCTCGCCCGCTTCACCTTCCCGGCCTTCCTTTACGTCTTCGGCAATCCCCTTGAGGACCTCCTTGCGCATGTCCAGGAGTTTGGTCTGGAATCTCTCACGATCGCGTTTTCTCATAAAAATCCCACTTCCACGTTTCACTTTGCAGGGCGGGCACCCCGCCTCAGCCCCCGTAGTCAAGAACGGCGGGCTAACTTAATGATGCCGTGCCCCCGCGTCAACAGCCCTGTGCGATACGCAGCCCCGTGCAGTACACAGGCCTGTGCAGCGCGGCCCTGCGCGCTACGGTTAAAGGCGTGTGCGGCAGGCGTGGTTGCGGTGCGGGATTCAGGAAAAGTCGAACACCTCGGCGGCAGTCCCCCCCATGATCCACTCGATTTCCTCTTGCGAGAACTCCACGTCGCTGTCGCGCACGAGGAAAGCCTTCACATAAAGATCCGGCTCGAGCATGGCGTTGGGCAAGGGGCTGTCGGTGGACCACAGCAGTTTGCTCGCTCCACATTCGTCGATGAGGAAACGTAGCCACTCGTAGAAGCGTTGAGCCCCCCAGGTCACGAAAGAGAATTGGTGGTAGGAAAGATCAAAGTAGACGTTGGGAATCAGCTTGCCGTACATTACGGCTTCGTTCCACAGATCCATGCCGACATGGGCCATGATCATCTTGGTCTCCGGAAACCTAGTCGCGGCCTCGGCTACGAACACCGGCCGTTGCGTATCCAGAGCCACCGGCGCAGCGGGTTGCGCTCCGGTGTGGAAAATCACCGGAAGCCCCCAGTCGGCGCACTTCTCGTAGAAGGGGTAAAGAATCTCGTCGGTAGCCAGGAAGCCCGCTGCCGGATGCAGTTTGAGGCCGCGCATGCCGAGTTCGCGGACGCATCTTTCGAAATGCCCGAGCGCACCGGGACGGCGCGGGTCGAGCGCCGCCAGCGCGATGAACTGCAACGGGTGCTTACGCGCCACCTCGGCATATATCTCGTTGGCTTCGAAGGGATGGATTCGCGGATCACCGATCGTCGAACCGAAATCGGAACCGAAAATGACCGACTTCTCGATACCGGCCTTGGCCATCGCTGCGCGCACCTTCTCACCGTCCGGATCGTACATACCTTTTATCAAGTGCTCGCGCGCATCCTCCAGGCTCAGCTCCACCTGCTGTTTGTTCTTGAGCACCAAGCGCATGGTTCGCGCCATGCCCAGCTCGTAGGCGTCGGGAATCCCACCGTCCATGAACAGGTGAACGTGCGTGTCGTAGATCTTCATCCGCTTACAGCTCCCCCGGCATCGGCACACTCGGCTCTACGCCGATCTCCTGCATGGTCTGCCACACCCGCGTTTTCACCGGCGCGTAAGTCCTCTTCATGTACTCGTCCATGAACTCTTCCTGGCCGACCATGGGATTTAGATCGCACTTGCCGGGCAGCCCGAGCATGAAGCGGCCGATGCAGCCCAGGTTGCATCGGGTGCATCTCACGATATCCCCCGTGCGCCCTTCGCTTACTTTGTTGACCCAGTCGGGATCGGCGATCTGCTGCCTCCCCTGCGAGATCATGTCGGCCTTACCCTCGCGCAGGGCTTTGGCCACCGACTTGGGGCTGTGAACCGAGGGGCAGATCAAGGGTATGCCCAAGCCCTGCTTGATGATCGCCGCTTTCTCGACCACTTGCCCGTCTTTGTCCGGCAGAAAATCGTTCATCGCCTCGTAAGAACCGTCGGAAAGGTGGATGAAGCTGGCCCCCTCTTCCTCGCAACGTTTGGCAATGCGCGCGGTGAAGTGGGGGTCGAAACCGCCCGGAAGATCCTCCGAGGCGCTGATACGCACGCCCACGGTGTAGTCGGGGCCGACCTTGGCACGAATCGAGCGTATGCACTCCATGAGCATACGGATTCGATTTTCGAACGAGCCGCCGTATTGGTCGCTTCGCCGGTTGGAGCGCTCGGAAAAGAACGAATGCATCAGATAGCCGTGCGGGGCATGGATCTCGACGCCGTCGTAACCGGCTATTCTTGAATGCAGAGCCGATTGCCCGATGTCGCGGACCAGCTCCTGGATCTCATCCACCGTAATCTCGCGCGGCAGCTCTCCGCCGAGATGGGCGCCCGGTATCTTCTTGGCGAGTTCGAGTATGCCTTCGGGAGTAGTCGGGATCTCGCCCTGGTAGCCGAGAGCACGAAAGATGGCCTGCGGCTCGAACCCACGCGGCAATTTGTGCGGCTGCACTTCCCAAGCCACTGCAGAGGGCGCGTGCGGCTGTATGCCGCTACCCTCGGCGCTGCCCTGGCGCCCCGGGCTTACCGCCAACTGCACGAACACTTTGGCGCCGAAGGCATGAATGTGTTCGGCCAGATTGGCCATGCTGCGGATCTCCTTGCCGCGAGCGATGGAAAGGTTGTCGTACTTCTCGTAGGTCGACGCCCAAGGCGCCTTGGTCGCCAGCACCGCCTCGACTACGATCAATCCGGTTCCGCCTTTGGCCCTGGCAGCATAGTAGGCCAACTGCTGCCTGGACGGACGGCCTCCGGGGTCGGTGTAGTTCATGTTCATCGGCGCCATCGCGATACGGTTCTTGATCTCCACATTGCCGATCTTGATGGGCTCGAAAATGGGACTGTAATCGGTTTGATCTGTAGGCATTGGGGCCTCCTTGCAGCTACGCGCCGCCGTCGATGCATGCGCTTGCCGCGACTCGAATCCGAGCCTCGACAGTTCGTGGATATTGGCCGTAAGCGAGCACGAACACCTCTACTGCATGTAAGCGAGAAGCATGTCGCAAAGCTCATTTAGAACGCGGTCGGCGGCGGGCTCAGTGAGCTTTCCCGCTAGCGCACGCTCATGGACCAGGGAGTGGGTGATTACCGTATCGATACTGCGATGCACCAGCACCGCAGCCGCGTGAGCGTCTATACTCTCACGCAGTACGCCACGACGCTGGCCGAGTACGATGAAGTCGCGAAGCCGCTCGATCTCGAGATTCTCGATGCGTTGATAGCCACGCCGTATCTCCGCGTCGCGCTCGGCCAGCGCGAGCACGACCAGGTACAAGGAAGGATTGCTCTGCAGGTACTCGTAAGAGCGATGCAGGGATTCCCGCAAGTTCGTGCGCAAGTCACCGTCGAGCAGATTGATGAAGTCGAAGTCTTCACGGCGCCGCGGGGTGATGGTCTCCGCATGCTCGTTGATCAACTCCAGCAGTAAGGCGCGCTTGTCCGGAAAGTGGTAGTAGACGGTGCCGATGGCCACCCGCGCCCGCTTGGCCACGTCGGCGATGGTGGTCTCGTCGTAACCGCGTCTGCTCCACAGTTCCTCCGCCGCTTTGAGAAGACGCGCCCGGGTGGCCCTTGCGCGAGCCCCAGATTTTCCTCCTACAAGTGCAACTGCTTGCGCCATCGTCCCAGCTTAACCCCCTGTAAAACTGAACACAACTATAAAATAAATTATAAACCCTAGTAAATACAATAGATTATAGATATAGTCCGCCTGGGCATGTATTCGGTGGCGAAAATCCTGGCGCTAATCGCAGCCCCCGGCGGCAGGCAGATTCAAGCAAACGGGGCGAGGACTTGACTGCGACTCTGGCCCGGCTCTTGGCCGAGCGGGCGGCTTCCACTCCTGGACGGCCGGCATTGGCCGAGCGCAAGGACGGGGTCTGGCAAGTACTTAGCTGGCGCGACTATCAAGAGCGCGTGGACGGCTTTGCACGGGCCTTGATTGCCGCGGGAGTGGGCCGCGGCGACAAGGTCGCCTTGATGGGGGCAAACTCTCCGCGCTGGTTCATCGCCGATATGGCGGTCATGAGCATGGGCGCGGTTACGGTCCCGGTCTACGCAAACAGCAGCAGCGAACAGATGCGCTATTTGCTCGAGCACTCGGAAGCCAAAGCCTTGCTGGCCGATGAGTTCGAATACTTCGAGAGAATAGAGGGTTTCCTCGACGAGTTGGCGCAATTGCGCTTCTCGGTATTGCTTCAAGGCAACCTCAAAGCCCAGCGCGCGGGCCTGGCCAGCCTGGCGGAATTTCTCGGTGCCGGAGAGTCCGTCGAACCCGCCGCCTTGGAGTCCTTGCGCAGCCGGCTCGTTCCCGAGGACCCCGCGACCTTCATCTACACTTCGGGCACTACCGGTGCTCCCAAAGCCGTCATCCAAACGCACAAGAACCACTGCGCCGCGGCTCGCAACGTTTCCGCCGTACTGCACACCAAGACGGCAGCGGTCGATCGCGTCTCGTGCAGTTACCTGCCGCTGTCCCATGTCGCCGACCGGGTTACCAACATGTACAGCCCCCTACTCGAGGGCAATTGCGTGTACTTCATCGACCGGCTCGACGCTTTCGCCGAATACCTGCGCGAGATCCGTCCGGTGCTGTGGGCCGGCGTACCGCGCATCTGGGAAAAGCTGCACGAGGGCGTCATGTTGCATCGCAAGAGCCTGTCCGCGGCCGCAAGGAAAGTCTTCGACTGGGCACTGGCTGCGGGGCTGGCCTATCAGTCGGCGCTGTACGCACGGCAACGACCTTCCTTGCCCTTGCGTACGCGGCACTGGCTGGCGCGCCGTTTGATAATCGAAAAGATCCTACGCGCAATCGGGCTCGATCGCGCGGAAATCGCGATCACCGGAGGCGCACCGACCTCGCGAGACGTGCTCGATTTCTTCTTCGCCGTCGGCTTGTGGCTGCGAGACGTTTACGGCCAAACCGAAGGCGACGGTACCACCTCTATCGCAACTGCGGAGCAGATCCGTTTCGGGTCCGCAGGCAAGCCGTTTCCATACGTGAAGGTAAAAATCGCCGCTGACGGAGAAATCTTACTGGCGGGGGACAACGTCTCGCCCGGCTACTACAAGGATGAGGAACTGAGCGCAAAAACGTTTTGCGGCGGCTGGCTTTATTCGGGGGATTTAGGTCACTTCGACGAAGACGGCTTTCTGTGGATTACCGGCCGCAAGAAAGACATCATCATCACCTCCGGGGGGAAGAACATCACTCCCGCCAAGATCGAAGCAGCGCTGATGGCCGCCCCGGTGATAGAACACGCGCTGGTCGTGGGGGACGGCCGTAAGCACTTGGCCTGCCTGATCACCATCGACGAGGAAGCCGCGGCTGTGGCCCTCTCGGGCGGCACGGCCGGGTCTGCAGCGGCCCCGGGCTGCCGGACCGGGCCTGCAACGATGCCGCACACGGATCCGGGTTACACAACACCGCAGGGCAGCCGTGCCAAACCTGCCATAGTGCCGCACGCGGATGGCGATTGCACGGCGCCACCCTCGCAACACCGTGAATCCGTAGCGGCCACTAGGCAGCACGAGCCAAGCCGCAAGCCAACCTTGGATGAACTGGCCGCCGATCCCCGCCTCCACGAACTCATCGAGGACCAAGTGGCGCAGGTAAATGCGGGGCTTTCACGCGCAGAGCAACTCAAGAAGTTCACGATCCTGCCGGTGCACTTCAGCGTAGCGGGCGGCGAACTTACCCCTATACTAAAAATGCGCCGCAGCAGGATCAGCGAAAAGTACGCGGCCGAGATCGACCGCCTGTATGGCCATAGCGAACCTTGATGAAGAGTTCCGCTAGCAGCACCGAAGGCACACCATCCGGGGCTTTCTGCGCATTGGAGCGAGCGGTGGAATGCTTGGGTTCTGCTAACAGCACCGAAGGCACGCCACCCGGGGCTTTCTGCGCATTGGAGCGATCGGTGGAATGCTTGGGTTCTGCTGGTAGCTCCCAAGGCACACCATCCGGGGCCCCGCGCCGAATGGCGATCGGGAAGGAGAAACCATGGATTTCACGATAAGCGAAGAACAGCGCCTACTTTGCGAGACGGTGGAAAAGTTCGCGCGCAAGGAAGTGGCTCCCAGCCTGGCCGCGCGGGAGGAAAGCGGAGAATTCTCGCGCGAGATCTGGCAAAAGATGGCTGCGCAAGGACTGCTGGGCCTGTGCATACCCGAGGCCTACGGCGGCGGTGGTTGCGACGCACTTACTACCGTCCTCGCCATGGAAGCTTTCAGCCGCGGTAGCCGCGACCTGGGAATGACCGTGGCTTGGCCGAGCCACCTGCTGCTGGCCGCAATGCCGATCGTCGAACTCGGCAGCGAAGAGCAAAAGCGCAAATATCTCCCCCCGATGGCCGCCGGGCAATCGATAGGTGCGATGGCGCTGACCGAACCGGAGGCCGGCTCCGATGCCACCGCCCTTCGCAGCACCGCGCAGCGTGACGGGGACTACTACCTGTTGAACGGCAGCAAGACCTTCATCTCCAATGCACCGGTCGCTGACCTGCTGCTAGTGTTCGCCTCGGTGGATCTGAGCAAGAAAGCCGGCGGCTTGACCATCTTCGTGGTCGAGCGCGACACTCCGGGCCTGACCCTGGGCCCCCCCCTCAAAAAATACGAAGGGGCGACCTCGCCCACCGGCGAAGTGTTTTTCGACGACTGCCGCGTACCTGCAGCCAACTTGATTGGAAGCGAAGGAGGAGGCTTCGCCGCCATGCTGATGTCCTTGGGATGGGAACGGCTGGCTTTCGCACCCATAGTAGGTGCGATGGAAGCCGACCTTGCCGACTGCATCGACTACGCCAAGCAGCGAGTCCAAGGCGGCCGTCCCATCGCCAAGCATCAACTGGTGCAAGCACTGCTGGCCGAGATGAAAATGGATCTGGAAGCGTCGCGCTTTCTTGCTTACCACTTGGCCTGGAAGATGGACCAGGGAGAAGCGACCGGTCTCGATGCAGCGGTGGCCAAGACTTTCATCACCGAAGCCTATGAAAGAAACTCCCGCAAAGCCGTACAGGTTTTCGGTGGCTACGGCTGCATGCGCGAGTATCCGGTCGGACGCTCGCTATGGATCTCCAAAATGACGACCATCGGAGGGGGCACCTCGCAGATCCAACGAACCATTATCGGACGCATGCTCGCAAGCATGTAAGCGCAAGGGAAGAACCAAGACTCCAAGCGGCATCGTGGATGAACACTCCACCACGGGCTTCGATCATCGGGGATCTCGCCGCATTATCAACGTAACCTCATGGCAAGAGTCGCAAGCGCCCGTAAGATCGGCCGGCTCGGATTACGCGCAGCATTGAGGCCC
The DNA here is from genome assembly GCA_024276575.1 of Candidatus Binatota bacterium. Taxonomy (GTDB): domain Bacteria; phylum Desulfobacterota; class Binatia; order UBA1149; family CAITLU01; genus JAJRWY01. The sequence continues at coordinate 14,156 of JAJRWY010000138.1, read as the reverse complement.
GCAAGACGCCACAGTTGGTTACGGATACGCTGCGGACGCATTCTTCAAACGGCCCACTGCAGCAACGAGCCGGCGAAGAGAGGGAGACATATGGACTACAGCAGCTACGAAACCATGGTAGTGGAGAGGAAGGGACGGATTCTCAGGCTTACCTTGAATCGCCCGGATTCCCTGAACTCGGTCAATGCGAAGATGCACACCGAGCTGTCCACTATCTTTAGCGACATACGCAGGGATGACGAGACCCATGTAGTCACGATCACCGGGGCCGGCAGGGCTTTCTGCGCGGGCGGCGATAGAGAAGCCCTGGCCAGCCTGGATGCCCACAGTACCCGCCGCCTCTTCGTCGAGGCCCGCGAGATACTGGTTCAGATACTGGAATTGGATAAACCGATCATCGCCGGCGTCAACGGGCCCGCAGCGGGATTCGGTGCTACGCTGGCCCTGTTCTGCGACATAGTAATCGCCTCGGAACGCGCACGCATCGGAGATACCCATGTCAACATGGGGCTTTCAGCCGGCGACGGGGGGGCGGTGATATGGCCTATCTTGGTGGGCGTGAACAAAGCCAAAGAGTTGTTGATGACCGGAGACCTGATCGACGCAGAAGAAGGGCACCGGCTCGGCTTGTTCAACCACGTCATCGAGCATGAACGGCTCGATGATGCGGTGATGGCTATGGCGCAAAGGCTGGCCTCAGGCCCGACCACTGCCATACGCTATTCGAAAAGGCCGGTTAACCACTACATACGCTGGATGCTCAATCAGGTCTTCGATCTATCCTGCTCGCTCGAGTACGTAGCCGCTTTGGAGATGCAACTTCCGGGGGATACGGCCCCAACGGCGAATAAGTCGTAGGCGTCGGAGCCGATGATTTGGGCGTCTAGGCAGCGGCCCCGGAAGGCTTCAAGGTCGCCTTGCAGGTAGGTAACGCCGTCTATCTCCGGAGCCTGTTTGTCGCTGCGCCCGAACCATCCCGAAACCTCGTCTTGGCCGCAAACCAGGATGCGCTGCGACTTACCCACCTCGGCCGCCAGGCGCCGCGCGGAAATCGGCTCCTGTAAAGCCAGCAGCTCATCGCGGCGGCGCAGCGCAAGCGAATGTTCAACCGCCGGCTGGAGCCCGCAAGCCGCAGTGCCATCTTCGTCGGAATAGGTAAACACCGCGATGCGGTCGAAACGGCTGTCTTCGACAAAGCGGCACAAGCGCGCAAAGGCCTGCTCGCTTTCACCGGGGAAGCCCACGATGAAGGAGCTTCTCAGCGCGGCATCGGGAACGATGCCGCGCACGCGCTCGACGATGCGCTCGACGGCCCCGGTATCGCGATGCCGGCGCATCGCACGCAAGATCTGCCCGTCAGCGTGCTGCAAGGGGATATCGACATAAGGGACCACATTGTCGACGTCGCGAATCGCCTCGAGCGCGGCCTGCGTGAGCGTGCTCGGATACAAGTAGAGACAGCGTACCCGCTGCAGTCCTACGACCGCCCCGAGTGCCTCCAGCAAGGTGGCCAAGCCCTCCTCGATCCCCTGGTCGCGTCCATAGGCGCTGAGGTCTTGCGCAACCAGGTTGACCTCAACCACCCCTTGGCCGGCAAGCTTGCGCGCCTCGGCAACCACGTCGTCGATAGTGCGGCTCTCGTGCTTTCCGCGAAAAGACGGAATCGCACAAAAAGCGCACTCATGGTCGCAACCATCGGAGACCTTCAGGTAGGCCGACGCATCGCCGGGCACCCGTAGCCGCGGCATCGTTGCGCTCGGTAAGTAGTGGGAAGGTCCTTTGTAGACGCCGTCGCCACCACCGACCGCCTCCTCGAAACGGTCGAGCGCGCCGGTTCCAATCAACGCATCGATCTCGGGAATCTCGCGGGCCAACTCCTCCGAATAGCGCTCGGCCATGCATCCACTGACCAGCAAGCGCTTGCCCGTAGCCGGGTTCTTGAGACCGGCTAGGCCCAGTATCACCTCGATAGACTCTTCACGGGCTTCGTTTATGAACGCGCAGGTATTGACCACCAACACGTCGGCCTCTGCCGCATCATCGACTACGATATGGCCGGCGGCGCGGGCCCGTCCCAACATCAACTCACCGTCGACTTGATTCTTGGGGCAGCCGAGGGCGGCAAAAAATATCTTCTTCGGCTGCTGGGACATACTGGGGGGCGCGCAGACGCACTCAGTCGCGGAAGTTCTCGAACTGTAGCGGCTGGCCGCGGTCTTCGCTTTTCAAGAACTCGATCACCTGCTGAAGGTCGTCGCGCTTCTTACCGCTGACCCTCAACGCGTCGCCCTGGATGGCGACCTGAACTTTGAGTTTGAGGGTTTTTACAGCCTTTACCAGGCTACGCGCAAGTTCGGTCTCTATCCCCGACTTGACCTTGATCTCCTGGCGGGCACGGCCGCCGGAGGCCGCCTCGATCTTGCCGCGCTCGAGCGCCCCCAAGGGCACCTTACGCTTGGCCAACTTGCCTTCGAGCACCTCGAGACTGGCCTTGACCTTGTAGTCGTCGGACGACTCGATCACGAATTTCTCGTCCGACAGTTCGATAGTCGTGTTAGAACCCTTGAAATCGTAACGCTGCGACACTTCCTTGCTCGCTTGATTCAAGGCGTTGTCGATCTCGTGCCAATTTACTTTTGAAACAACGTCGAAAGAGGGCATTTCCCGGCTCCGGCGAAACCGCCAACACGGCTTCGTACACTAACCTGCGTTATGAATGATATCGACGCCGAGCGGCGGGGTAAAGGAGAACAAGGCCTCGTCGAGGTCGAGGTTACGCTCCGGCTTCTCGAAAGACATGAAGGTCACATTGCCCGACGCATCAGTGGCCACCACTTCATCGAGATTCAAGCTGCGCCTGTCGATGTGCAATTCGAGCACCACACCGCCCGGCTCACGCGGCGACAGTAACAAGGTCGCAGTATCGTCGTCGCCGCTGTCACGCTCCGAAATACGGTAACGCTGCACCGCGCCACTGGTGCCCGCCAGCAAGGCGATCAACCCGCCGCTGCCGAAGGCCTCGTCATAAGAGAGCTTGTAGACTTGCTCGAGGTCGGGCTGGTACAGCCACAACCATTGGCCGTCACCGACCACGGTCTGCGGCTGGCCCTCGAGATACTGCCACAACATCAAGTCCGGTTGGGCGAAATAGAAACGGCCGCCGCTCTTGACCTCGTCCCCGGTAGCCGCCAGCTCGATAGTCTGATGGAAAACGACCGACAGGTCCTTGGTCTCCCGCCAGCGTTGTGCATAGGCTTCCCAGAGCTGCAGCGCAGCGGGATCGTCTCGTTGCCACGGTAGCGCCGTCGCGACATCGACATTTGCGCCCGCTCGCGACGCCGGCGAAGCGCCGTCTTCGCTCGATCGGGACTCTGAGGCATCCGCACGTTCCCAGAGCCGGAACGCAGTGGAGGCGTCGCCTTTTCGCGGTTGCGACGCGGGGGTATTGCCGCCTGCGTCCGCCTGCGGCAGTACCGAAGCGCCCGGTTCGTCTTGCAGTTGCGGCGTGGCGGGATCACCGGAGACATCTGGCTGGGCCTGCGCGGGTCCCGTAGCCGCCGCCAGCAGCAGCAACGCCGCAACTAGGCAAACCACGGCGCCGCGAAGGCCGCGAGAAAGCACCCCGGCAAAAAACATAAGCACGACTCTAGAGCAGCCGGCGGGTATCAAGCCTCGATGGCGCGCGCCAGCACCTCTCGGGGTCGCGAGCCGTCGCCTGGGCCCACCACGCCTTCGCGCTCCATATGCTCCATTATCCGCGCCGCGCGGTTGTAGCCTATTCCAAGTTTTCTCTGCACCCACGAGGTCGAACCCTGCCCGTGCTTGGTCACCAGGTCAACGGCGCGGTCGTAAAGCTCATCGAAAAACTCTTCTTCCTCGTCTTCGCCGTCAGCTCCGCCCGGAGCTTCGAGCATCTCCATGCGGTAATCCGGTTCGCCCTGGGCTTTGAGGTACTCGACGATGTTGCTGATCTCGCGGTCGGTGATCAGCCCACCGTGCAGGCGCTGCAAGAACGAGGTAGTCGGCGCCATGAACAGGAGGTCCCCGTTGCCCAGCAGCCGCTCGGCACCCACCGCATCGAGAATCGTGCGTGAGTCGGGGCGGGCAGTCACCTGAAAGGAAATTCGCGAGGGGAAGTTGGCCTTGATCAGCCCGGTTATGACATCCACCGAGGGCCGCTGCGTGGCCACGATCAGGTGAATTCCGGCAGCCCGGGCTTTCTGGGCAAGCCGTGTGATCGACTCCTCGATCTCCCGGCCTACCGACATCATCAAGTCGGCCAACTCGTCGATCACCACCACTATACGTGGCAGGTGCTCGTGAACAATCGTGGGCTCGCCGCTGCCGGCCGCGCCCTCCGTGCCGACCGCGCCCTCTGTGCCCGCGTGGCCGTTGGCAGCAGCATCGACGCCGCCCGCCACTGCGCCGGCCGCATCAGAACCGGCTTTCTTCGCGGCTCCGTTGAGAGCCTTCGCCCGCGCCTCTTCCGCGATACGGCGGTTGTAGTCGTCGAGACTACGAACACGCTTGTCCTTGAGCATCTCGAAACGGCGTTCCATCTCACGCATCACGTTGTGCAACGCCGCTGCGGATTTCTTGACGTCGGTGACCACCGGAACCAGCAAGTGCGGAATACCCTCGAACAAAGACAATTCCAGCATCTTGGGGTCGATCATGATGAAGCGAACCTCGCGCGGGGTGGCCCGGTAGAGGATGCTGACGATGAAGGCGTTCAGTGCCACCGATTTACCGGTCCCGGTAGCACCGGCCATCAGCAAATGCGGCATCTTGGCGAGATCGGCCTGCAAGGCCACGCCGGTGGTGTCACGCCCCAGAGCCAGCGGCAAGATGTACTTGCTGTCGGTGAACTCGCGCGAATCGATGAGATCGCGCAGGCCGACGATAGCCCGGTTACGGTTGGCGACTTCGATACCGACCACGTTCTTGCCGGGAATCGGCGCCACTATGCGAACCCCATGGGCGCGCAGGGCCATGGTCAGATCGTCGCAAAGATTGACTACGCGGCTCAGCTTGATGCCCGGCTCGGGCTCGAACTCATAAGTGGTGATGACCGGGCCGGGCCTGACTGCGGTCACACGGCCCTCGACACCGAAGGTGGCGAGCTTGCGCTCAAGTATGTCGGACTGCGAAACCAAGTCCTTGTCGGACACGTAGTCACTGCGGTCATCGTGGTCGCCCAGCAGTTTGACGGGAGGCAGCCGGAAATCGCCATCGCCGATGTCGAACACGAACTCTTCTTGCTCAGGCTCGACTTTGGCCTCTTTCTTCGCGCCCCGGCCGCGCTTGGACGGTGAGAGGCTCGACATGGTTTTCTGCAGGGCCGACTGCGCGGGCCTTTCGATCAATGCCCCACCGGACTCCTCGATGCCATGAACTACCGGCGGGTTCTCGAGCGCACGGCGGCGTTTGGCTTCGCGCAAGGCGCTACCGCCGCGGCGCGCCCCGAGCAGCATCGGCGCCTTGTCTTTGCACCAAGCCACCAAGCGCGCAGCCGCTGCTGCTCCGCGGCTGCGCAGCATCGCCAAGGCCGCACGCAAAGCGGCGGCGATCTCCGCCGCGACACCGGATACGGTGCGGCCGGTCACCATCATGAAGATCAACAAGGCCAAGGCGACGATCAAGACCGCAGAGCCGCCGCGGCCGATTGCCTGCTCCAAGACCGTGGCCAGGAATCCCCCTATCCAGCCGCCCGCCGCCTCGGCGCTGACATGAGGCCGGTAAAGCCCCAGCGCAACCGCCGCGACCAGCAAAGAGAAGAACCCGCCGGCAGCGCGCACCAGTGAAATCGACGCCTCGCGGCGCGTAAACAAGATCAAACTGGCGGTAATCAGCAGCGCAGGGAACAGGTAGGCCGCATAACCGAAACACTGGATGAGAAAGTTGGCAACGCTGTAGCCCACGGGGCCTACGTCGTTGATGCCCGGAGACTCGGGGGTGTAGGAAAGGAAGCTCAGCGTCAACCACGAGCCGATAGCCGCGCAGATGATCGCCTCTACTTCGTGAAGTATACGGGAATCTTCGTTTTGTGCCGCTCTTGCCTTAGCCACAACCACTCACACCACTCAGCCACCGACCGCCACGCCAATGAGCGTCAGCGATCCCAAGCCTAAACAGTATATCGCAAACCAAAGCAGACGTCCTCTACGAACCGCCTGCATCATTATTTCTATTGCCAGCCAGCCGGTGACCGCAGATGCCGCCGCTCCCGCCGCAACCGGGACCAATTCCGCCGCGAGCAGGCGCTGCACACTGTCAGCGTTGTGAACCATCGCCCCGACGATGGCCGGAACCGACATCAAAAAAGCGAACTTCGCCGCCGTCTCGCGCTCTACTCCACCCAATAAAGCACCGGCAATGGTACTGCCCGAGCGCGAAATCCCAGGCACTATGCCGAAGACCTGAAAGCCCCCGATCAGCAGCGCCTGCTGCCAGGATAGTTGCTCGGGCCCGCTCCCACAGCGGCCGCGGCCGGCAACGAAGAAGATAAGAAGCCCCGTACAAAGCAGCGAGGCGCCGACCAAGGGCACCGAGGAAAAGGCTAGTTCGATCGAATCGGCGAAAAGTCCGGCGACCACCACAATGGGCACGGTGGACAGCGCCAGCAGCCACACCCAACGCCTGAGGGCCTCGCCGCCTTCGACCTCGATGCCCACGAAAGCTTTGGCCATCGCGAACAGGTCCGCACGAAAATAGATCAGGACGGCGGTCAAGGTACCGAGATGCAGGACCACGTCAAAGGCCAAAGCCTGTGAAAATTCAGAGGAAAATAGGTATTGGGCGAGCACCAAGTGGCCGGAGCTGGACACCGGGAGAAACTCGGTCAGACCCTGGATTATACCCAGGACGATTGCATGCAGAACATCCACCGCCACACCACGCCGCCGCCCGCAAGAACCGCAGCCAAGCTAGAGTTTTATAGTTCCAGAACGTAGGGCACAACCACCGGACGCCCGCCGGTGGCGCGGCGCAGGAAACGGCGCGCAGCCAACCGCACTTCCTCTTGCAGTTCCTCTTTGTCGGCTACCGCAGCCCGCGTCATTTGCGCTACACGGGCCAGAACGGCCTTACGCGCTCCTTCCAGATCCACCCCTTCGCTCTCCGACGACACCAGGCCGCGGGCAATGAGATCCGGACCCGACACGATCTCACCGGTCTGGCGGGAAACCCCCAGCACGACAATGACCATCCCGTCTTCCGATATATGGCGGCGGTCGCGAATGATCTCGTCGCCGATGCCCCCGACCACGGTACCGTCCACGTAGACCCTGCCGACTTCCACCGTCCCGGCACGCCGGCAGGCCTCGGCCTCGACTTCCAGAACGTCGCCGTTGACCAAGCGAAAACAGCGTTCGGGCACCACTCCGCTTTCCTCGGCCAGACGTCCGTGGTGGACCAAGTTGCGGTATTCTCCGTGCACGGGGACGAAAAAGCGCGGTTTGACCATATCGAGCATGGCCCGCAGTTCCCCGCTATAGGCGTGGCCGGATACGTGCAACGGCATCAGGCGCGGATAGTAGACTTCCACTCCGCAGCGAAAAAGTTGATCGATCACCGCCCCGATCGCCCGTTCGTTGCCCGGGATGATCTTCGAAGAGAAAATCACCATATCGCCGGGCTCGGCCCGTATCGAGGCAATCTGCTGCAAGGCAATGCGCGACAGCGCCGAACGGGCCTCGCCTTGGGAACCGGTGACCAGATAGCAAAGCTCCTCCGGTGCGAGCTGGGCGGCTTGATCGGCGCTGATCAGCATCTCTCCGGGGATGCGCAAATGGCCGCAGCGGGTAGCCAGGGCGGCGTTGGCCTCCATGCTTCGACCCCAGATCGCCAATTTGCGCCCGAACTGCTCGCACAACGAAACTACGGCAGCCACCCGGTGTATGTGGGAAGCAAAGGTCGTAACGAAAACCCGGCCCGCCGCCCGCTCGAACAAGGGCTCGAGATAAGTGCGAACCGCGGATTCGGATCCCGACTCCCCGTTGCTCTCTATATTGGTCGAGTCGGACAGCAACACGGTCACACCCTCTGCGCCAAGTTGTTTGAATCGCTCAACATTGGTGCAACGGCCGTCGACCGGGTGCGGGTCGAGCTTGAAATCGCCGGTGTGGATCAACAACTCGTCACCATTGCGGATGGCCAGCGAGCAGGCGTCGATTATGCTGTGCGTAACCGCAATGCCTTCGATCTCGAAACCGCCGATCGTGAAGACTTCGCCCGGGCGGTACTCCTCTACCCGCTGCTTGGAGAGCGCCGGGTGCTCCTCGAGCTTACGCTCGAGAAGACGGGCCGTAAACTCGGTGGCATAGACCGGAACGTCGAAATCCTTGAGCACGTGGGGCAAGGCACCGATGTGGTCTTCATGGCCGTGGGTAAGGACAAAGCCTTTGAAACGCGGGCCGAGGTCGCGAAGATAGCTGAGATCGGGAATCACCAGGTCGATTCCCATCATGTGGTCATGGGGGAACATCAGGCCGCAATCGACAGCGATGACATCGTCGCCGCGCTCAAACACCATGCAGTTGAGCCCGAACTCACCGAGGCCGCCGAGAGGGATTATGCGCAGGGGCTGCCGCTCAGACACCGCTAGCGCCTCCGCAGTTCAGGGCAAGCGTCACGCACTGCGCACAGTGGCCACACTGCTGCCCGCGCTGTTCGTAGCCGCTCGAGTGAAAATCGTGCGGGCCCGGTACTCCCGTCGAGCGTAAACCGTACGGACCCCGGACTCTCGTCGATCGTAAACCGTGCGGGCCCGCTACTCCCGCCGATCGTAAACTGCACGGGCCCTGCACTCGCGCACAAAGCCCCATGTTCATAGCCTGTCTAATCAAGTATCCCTCCACTTCGCACTTCGCGGCACTTCGCGCAGCAGTTGCCGGCCAACGCAGCAAACGAGCCGCATCTGCCCGCCGCAGTATCTCAGCACTTATCTATAATTGACAAGATCGCAACAGGGTTCTAGCTTCGCGCACAAATGGAGACGAAGCTATGGCATCAGTAAACAAGGCAATCATTCTCGGCAACCTAGGACAGGATCCGGAATTGCGGCATACCGCAAGCGGCACAGCGGTAACCACGTTGAGAATTGCCACCAACGAAGTCTGGAACGATCAGCAGGGCCAGCGCCAGGAACGCACCGAGTGGCACAGCGTGGTGGTATGGGGGCGGCAGGCGGAGAACTGCCATCAATACTTGAGCAAAGGCCGCACCGTTTACGTCGAGGGCCGTCTGCAGACGCGCAAATGGCAAGACCAGAGCGGCAACGACCGCTACACCACGGAAATCGTGGCCGACCGTGTGCAGTTCATCGGCGGCGGGCAAGGCGCCGGTGATTTCTCGGGCGCCGGACGTAGCGCGGACCGTGGAGCAGACACAGGCGGAGGCGGTGGAGGCGGCGGAGGCGGCGAGGTGATCCCGCCTCCACCCGGCAGCGACTACGACATCCCTTTTTAGCCGGCGTTTTCCATGAAACCTCGTCGCGAGAGTCACAAGGGCCCGTGAAACCGGCCCGATGAACCCACGCGCAGCGCTGCGGCCCACAGGCGTACTGACGCCACGTCACTGCGTCGAGGGCCATGAGCCCGTAACCCCGTCCCGTGCTCGTTCACCCGCTACGCGGGCTAGCGGGCGAACGGGCACGGGGCGAGATTGCGGGCGGTTGCGGCTAGTAGCCTAGTAGCAGAGGTTCCATGACTAGTGCCGTTGGGCTCGTTGCCGCAAAAAGTCTAGTGTGAGAATACGGACAGCGCACGATCCGCGCCCGCACGGAGTGTACGTTGCTCCAGGCCCCGGTTGTAAGCAGCGTGCAGGTGCCATCCGCGCCTGCACGGAGTGTACGGAGTATTAGGCAAGGGGCGCGCGCCCTACCAACCCTGGTCGGCAAAGCTGTAATAACCCGGGCGGCCGACTACCACGTGATCCAAGACCGGGATTCCCAGAAGTTCACCCGCGCGGCGCAGGCGCTCGGTTATTCTGCGGTCCTCGTTACTGGGCGTAGGGTCTCCGCTGGGATGATTGTGGACAAAAATCACGGCGGCTGCGGCCTCTCGCAACGCCGGCCGGAAAGCTTCACGCGGATGCACCAGAGAGGCTCCCAGAGATCCCTCCGAGATCCTCACTCTGCGAATCAAGCGGTTCTTGGTATCGAGCAACAGCGCAAAGAACATCTCGCGACGCTCGTCGGCCAGCAGCGGCCCGAAGTGCGCGTTGACCGCTGCGGAAGACCTGAGTGCTGAGCCGGGCAACAGCGTTTCGGCCTCCAGGCGCCGGGCCAACTCCCCCACGGCGATCAGTGCAGCGGCCCTGGCCTCCCCGACTCCACTAAAACGCGACAATTCAGATGCGCTGGCACAGAAAACTCCGCGTAGATCTGCAAAGCCGTCAAGCAACTCATTGGCCAGGACCAAGGCGTTGCCGCTGCTCGCGTGTCCGGTGCCAAGCAGTAGCGCCAATAGTTCACCGTCGCTGAGAACCGCCGCCCCGTGGCTGGCGAGACGCTCGCGCGGCCTTTGCTCACGCGGCCAGCACAGGCGGCTTCGCGCAACCGGGGAATGCTGCCCAGAAGAACTCGGAGCCGGACAGGCATCCTGCCGGCTTCGGTCGGATTCGAAATGATCCCCGTCGGGCATCCACGCAGGCTAAATCCTCGGAGGGGGGAGCGCGACTACCCCGGTGTCATAATTCGCGGCGGTGAGGCTTTCCCCAGCAATGCTGCCGAGCCGGGCTGCGCTGATCCGAGTTGAGCGCAAACCGCTTGTCGCTATACAGTCGCTATACATACGAGCTGCGTAGCCGCCAAAGCGGACATCTCCAGCGTCTATTCCAGCCTGTTGAAACCGCCCGTTGGGGGAGTTAGCCGGGCACGGGTAGCGATTTCACGGTTGACCGGAGACCGGCACCTCTTTCTAGCGTAAATCAGTAGCAGCCCCGGTTGACTATCCGCCCCCGTTCAACCCCTCTATAGTTTGTTCCGCAGCGTCTTATGAGCATGAGCAGTATCGCGCCACAGCGCATAATTCTCGTCGTGATCGTCGCCTGCTACTTCGCAACGCGTTTCGCGGTGCTGAGCAGTTCTTGGGACGCGAACCGCAACTGGGAAGAGCCGGTCTTCCTCTACAGCACGGTGGAACTGCAAAAGGACGGCCTGCATGAGGTCTTCGACCACCAAGACGACCTCAACCACGGAGGCTCCGTCGCCCTGCTTATCGCCGCAGCGCCTTGGTTCAGACTTTTTCCGCTGAATCTTGTCGGCCTGAAATGGTTGATGATTCTTTGGTCAGGGCTGACGCTGATCGTCTTCCTGCGAGTTCTCACCCGCTACCTGTCCGCCCCGGCGGCGATTGCTTTCGGGATTTTCTGCGTCTTGCTCAGCCCAACGCTGACGCGAATGAACCTGACCGCGGTCGGCTCGCACCCGGAGTCCTTGCTGTTATGCGGCGTGGCCTTTGCCTCATATTTGGAATCCGAACGCCGCAGCCGCCGTGCTGCTTCGTGCTGGAGCAGCGATCTCAGCCTCGGCCTCAGCGGCGGCTTGGCCGTATGGTTCTCTTACATAGCCGCGACTTTCGTATTCCCGCTGCTGCTTTGCCACAGCGTTTTTCGCCGTGACGCACGAGCGTCGGCTACCGCAATGGCGGGCGTCGCAGTGGGTCTGCTGCCATGGGTTTATCAGAACCTGTGGCTGCGTCCGCACGGTGCTCTTATCTGGCGAAGTCGCGTCGCATCGAGTGCGCCTGACTCACCGTCACTGTTCGCTCGAACCACAGAGACTTTTGCGAACCTGAGCGCTTCTTTCGGCCTGCCCGCTGCCGGCGGTTCGATTCCACTTCACATAGCGGTGGTCATCTTGCTCGTATTCGCGGTGATGATCGTTCACAGGGGCCTACGAAAGCGGCTTTGGCGCCCGCCTTCGTTGATCCTCCCCATCGTCTTGATCCCATGTTTTGGTTTTCTGATGCTCAGCGTAACCGACCTGAAGCAATCCGCAGGCGAAGGCTATTATTTCTACCGCTTCTTCATTCCCCTGCAGGTGTCACTGTTCGTCGTCTTCGCCCTGGCGTTGGACGCGGCATGGCAAAGCGGGCTACGGGCACTAAGCGCCGGTATCATCTTGTTCGGGTTAGCAAGCGGGGTGTGGGCGCAGATCCCGCTCTACGGCCTTGGAAACAGCTATGAGCCCGACTCTGAGGCCGAGGTGATTCGAGGCTGCGGGGTATACGGCGTCGCCGAAGGAAGCCGCTCCGGCGACGCCGCCGTGGCTTTCTCTAAATTGATGCGAATCAGCGACCCGGCCTGCCGTAGACGGGCCTTCGGCGGGCTCGGATGGTGGTTAGCCGGCCAGATCAGAAAAGCTGAAGGACGCTCCGCGGTCGTGGACAGCCTTGCAGCCCTGGATGACCCGGCGCTTCGCCGGGCTGCATGCAACGGGATTCGTTTCGTCGCCAAGACTTTCCCCGATTCGCAGCGAAAACTCGTCATGGCCAAGTCTGCACCGGCCTGCGCCGTAGTTCCATCGCCTGTAACCACGCTCGAAACGATCGCACCGGCAAATATCATCCTCATCGTCATCGATACACTGCGCGCCGACCATCTCGGCAGCTACGGCTATGCGCGCGATACTTCGCCTTTTCTTGACTCACTGGCCACGGAGGGAGTCGTTTTCGAACAAGCCCGCTCTAACTCTTCCTTCACCCGCGAATCCGTCGCCGCACTCATGACCGGGCAACTACCCTCGCGAAGCGGCGCGATCGGTTGGGACGCCTACCCACCTTCGTCTACACCAACCATCGCTGAGCGGATGAAAGCCGCCGGATACCACACCGTGTTCCTGAGCAACACGATGATGCTCAAGCACGAACGCTTCACCGAAGGCTTCGACGAAGCCCTCCACCTGCCGCGTCGAATCCACTTGAGCGGCCAGGGCGAACGCCTGTCGCAGACGGCCATCGACCACCTGCGGCGAAGTAAGAACAAGAAAAATTTCTTCTACCTCCACTATCTCGACCCGCACGGCCCCTATGAGCCGAACGAAGTTTTCGACCGGCGCTTTCCGCGCGAGCTGCCCGAGCACCCGCTTCACCTCTATAAAGAGCTGCGGCCACGGCTCACCGAACTCGTCGAGGAAGGCTTGGCTCCCGGAACCATCCATTTCGAGGATCTGCGCGCACGTTATGACGCCGAGATCTCCGAAACCGACGATGCCATAAAGCAACTGTTCGCCGGTCTCGAGAAGCTCGGACTCAGCGGCGACACCTTGGCCGTGGTGACCGCCGATCACGGAGAAGAGTTTCTCGACCACGGTTTCGTTGAACACGGCTGGACACTGTACGAGGAGTCGATACGCGTACCGTTGATCTTTTGGGCGCCGGGCTTTCTGCACGCCCAACGAACGGATCAGGCGGTGTCGCTGGTGGACGTCGCTCCCACACTGCTGAGTCTGCTCGGAGTGGCTTATGACGATGGCTCGCTGAACGGCCGTGCCCTATTCGATGCGCACGCGGCATCTGCCGGCACACAGCGAAGCGTGCGAAAGCTGGACGAGAATCATGCGACGATCGCCGAAACGCTGATTCAAGAACGCAATCTCCTGCGCACGGTTATCGCCGGCAACTTCAAGTACCTGGCAGCTCTTCGTTGGCTCAGCCCTGCGCAACGATCGACCGCAGCAACCAAGGCGAAGGAGCTTCGCGCCCGCGGCTCCGCTGATCATATCGACGTATGGCAAGAAGCAGTCCACGAGGAACTCTACGACTTGGCCCATGATCCCGGCGAGAAACACAACATCCTCGAACCATCCGCCGCCGCAAAGCCCACGAACTCTAACTACAGTGCCCTCGTAAAACGCCTCGCAAAGTACAAACGGTCTTGTCTTGCCGCCCCTAGCCACGCGAACGAGGCACCGCCAAGCCCCGAACCGTTGACTCCCCACGAAGAAGAACAACTACGCTCACTCGGCTATATGTAGGTGGATAAGGAGAATTAGTGGGCAGTGGTGAGTATCTGGAGAGTGCGTAGTTCGGCTGGCATCAAGCTACGCGGCGACGCTGGTAGAGCGCGAGTCTGGCGGACGGCGATATCGTGCGAAGAATTTTCTCGCTTCGGGCTTGATTGCGAGATCATCGAGAAAATCGGGCAGGCTGTTT
>JAJRWY010000137.1 GCA_024276575.1 Candidatus Binatota bacterium | reverse complement strand
TTAGGTCGACAGTCTTTATCGTGCGAAAGGCCCGCTCGACGCTCGACCGTGACTTGTAGGCTTCAACGGTTTCCGCGGCGGAGAGCGTCTGTTCGGGGACGCTCGTTCGGATGACGTAGAGGCCGTCGAGCCGAGCCTCTGCATCGATCTTGTCTTGCTTGCGGCGATAGCTGAACGAGGTGTCGGTAGGGATAGGTAAAACAAGCGGGTACGCGGAAATACGCTTCAGCGTCTGATAAGTTACAAACTGTAAACTAGAGGCGTATCGCCCCCCCGGGGCATGCAGCCACGCCCCGGCACTCCCGCCCCGGCACGCCCCGGCCCCCGGCACGCCCCGGCGAAGTACGGAGCCTGCCGCCGTGGCGACGACATTTTCGTAGGCCGCAGCCCCTTCGACGACGATACTTTGGGCCATCTGAGCTACTGGAAGTACGTGATCGCGCATGAGTTCGGGCATCTGGTATCGAAACTCTTGATCCGCCACAGCACGGACGGCGGCTACGGCGCTTCCAGCTCGATCACCGGGCTTTTTCCCATGTGCGTTTGTGACCACGTGACCAGCGCCAACCCGCTGCACTGCTTCCAGAGCCTGGAAGATATCGGCAGTGCACTGACGGAAGGTTGGGCTCAGTTCTACGCAGCCAAGGCCTTCAACTACACCGGTGAGGGCGACTGCACTTTCGTTTATTACAAAGAGTACCGGACGGGGCCGAACCCGGCGGACCCCGTGCTCACACCTCCCGTACCGCTTGGTTGCCAAACTCCGCTGCGGCTCAAGAAAAACTACTGCGATGTCGCCGTTCCCAACGAGTACGATAGCGACGGCGGCATCGAGGGTGATTGGATGAACTTCTTGTGGAGAGCTCACGAGGATTCGGCGAACGGCTCCACGATGGATGATCTACGGACCATCCTGGCGAGTACCTTCTCGGACGGCGACTTCATCAAGACCGCGGAACTGGCGCCGGCGGCGTCGGCCCACTTCGGAGCAGGAGCAAAAGCGACGCATTTTTCGCAGTCGGCGACGAACGCAGGAATCGACTGAAAAGCGGGCCGACAGGCGAGCGTAAGCAAGCCCGTTGCCTTGCAATGTGGCGGGTGCGTGGCGTCTGCTGGCGCCGGCTATACTGAGCGAATAGCCGGCGCTGTCACTGGCCACCCTTGCCTGTCTGCGCCTACTACACGGACAAGGGCTCCGATAGCGCCGCCCGTGTTACCTGTTGTATTATGGCAGCGTGATGCGGGATTCCACCAAGAGCCGGTTGGAGCAGGCGACGGCCATGCTCGAGCAGCAGCTCGAGCCGGTCGCGCTCTTGTTATTCGGATCCCGCGCCGACGGCAACGCTTGCGAGCGCAGCGACTACGACTTCGGAGTCTATCTCGGCCGTCCGGCACCGGATCCGTTTTTCCTGGCCGGATTGAAAACGGATCTCGAAGATCTGCTGCGCAGCGATGCCGACCTCGTCATTCTGGACCAGGCCTCTCCGATCGTAAGCATGGAGGCGTTGCGCCGGCACCGAATGCTTTGTTGCCACGATCGAAACAGCTTCGCGGACTTCGTCGCGCGAACGATGATTGCCTACGCCGACTTGAAGCGCATTCGTGCGCCCATTGAAGCCGCAATCCGTGCCGGCTAACGCCCATGACTACTGATGTCGCGCTTGCGAAGCTGGCAACGATCGAGCGTTGCCTGGAACGTATCCGAGCTGTTACTGCCGGCAATGCTGACGCCGTCGACAACCTGGATACGGAAGAACTGGTAGTCTTGAACCTGCAGAGGGCGGTTCAAGCGGCGATCGACTTGGCAGCCCACACCATCTCCGGCCGCAATTGGGGACTGCCCGAAACTCTCAAGGCGCACTTCGGCATTTTAGCGGATCAGCGCGCGATCACGCCGGAACTCTCGAAGCGTTTGCAGGCGATGGTGGGTTTTCGAAACATCGCGGTACATGACTATCAGCGCATCGACCGCGAGATTCTCAAGTCCATCCTGAAAAATCACCTCGACGATCTTCGCGAATTCGCCGCTGCCGTCAAAGCCCTGGTCGCCTGGTAGGTCTCGCCAAAACAAACGAAAGCGCTCCCGGGTCGACATGCTCGAACAGTTCGCTGGAGGAGCCGAGTGACTTTCTTCGTGAAAGACAACGGCATCGGCTTCGATCCAAGACATATGGGGCACTTGTTCCGTCCCTTGCAACGGATTCCCGGCTCCGAAACTTTCCCGGGCCGCGGTGTAGGCCTTGCACGAAGCCACCGCACAGTGTTCTGCCATGATGGCGGCATGTGGGCTCAGGCCGAGCCGAACGCCCCCTGTGCCAGGATAGTTGCCGCCTGAGTTGAGCGTGTAGGTCCGAAGGACCACACGCTCAACTCAGGCGGTCGGGTCGAGGACCGGCGCGGTGGTGTGCAGGAAAGGCCCATCTGTTAGCTGCCCCTTTCGGTTGGCAGTGCCTCACTCGCCTCTCCATCACTCCGTTTCCGATCCCCGCCACATCAGTAGGGTCGAAGGCTGGCGCGGTGGCCCGTAGGT
Organism: Candidatus Binatota bacterium; assembly: GCA_024276575.1. Taxonomy (GTDB): domain Bacteria; phylum Desulfobacterota; class Binatia; order UBA1149; family CAITLU01; genus JAJRWY01. The sequence continues at coordinate 94 of JAJRWY010000137.1, read as the reverse complement.
CATCCCTTGGCCGTATCCAGCGTTTCCGCTTTCGTGCCCGTTTAGGGTCGACCGTAGCTCCGTTTCCAGCCCCCGCCACGTCGAACGCAGCATG
>JAJRWY010000136.1 GCA_024276575.1 Candidatus Binatota bacterium | reverse complement strand
CGTTTCGATCAAGACGGCAATCCGACCAGCCACAACTTGAACGACCCGCGTTTTGCGGGCGCCTCGATCCTGATCAGTAATTTGAATTTCGGCTGTGGATCGTCTCGCGAGCATGCGCCACAGGCGCTGGCCAAAGCCGGCTTCCGTGCCGTTGTCGCCGAGAGCTATGCGGAGATTTTTTTCGGCAACGCCACTACCTTGGGGATCCCTTGCGTATCCCTGTCCGCCGGGCATATCGGCGAGCTTGCCGCTTTGGTCGAAGAGCATCCGGAAACCGAGATAATCATCGATCTCGAAACGCGATCACTACGTGCCGGCGACGTCAAGCAATTCCCGTTGAGCATCAAAGACGCCGCGCGCGAAGCGCTGATCTCCGGACGTTGGGATCCCATCGGCGAGTTGCTGGAGTCCTCGGCCCGGGTGTCCGAAGTAGCCTCGAAGCTGCAGTACATGGCGCCGAGCTGAACGCCCGCACTCGTCGCACCCGCAGTCCTCGCAGTCAGGACCTCGAAGTTAGAATACCTGGTGCCAAGCTGAACGCCAGGCGGGCCGCCTTGGTTGCCGGGAGCGTTGTTGTGAAGCGAAGGCGGCCGCTCCGTTTCGCCATAGGCGGTAGGCGGTCTTGCCTTTGCTAGTATTGCGTTTAGACATTTGCGCTCGATTCCTTCATAAGAACCTCGAACTTCAGCCACAACATTCGGGTTCCTAATGAAAAGAATTAGAAGGCTTCTCACGTCATCCATCGGCCGCAAGTTCTTAATGGGCGCAACCGGCTTGTCATTGATCGCATTCCTGATCGGTCACGTCAGCGGGAACTTACTCATCTTTGCCGGTGAACATGCTTTCAACGCTTACGGACACGCGCTGATCTCCAACCCCATGATCTATGTGGCGGAGGCCGGCTTGCTGCTGTTGTTCGTATCGCACTTCGTGACCGGCATCGTGCTCACGAAAGAAAACCGGGACGCAAGGCCCATCGGGTATCAGCGCAACGACCGCGCAGGCGGGGCGAGCCGCAAGAGTCTGGCTTCGACCACCATGATTCTTTCGGGCCTGGTGCTCCTTGCTTTCGTGCCTTTGCATGTCAATGCGTTCAAGTTCGGGGCTTTTTATGAATCGGCCGCCGAACCGGGAGTACGCGACCTGCGCCGTTTGGTGATCGAAACCTTCAGCGCCCCCGCCTACACAGCCGGCTACGTCATCGTACTCGCCATCATCGGCTTTCATTTATGGCACGGCTTCGGCAGCGCCTTCGAGTCGCTCGGCGTTGGCTACTCCAAGGCTCTCAAGCGTTTCGGGCAGGCGCTTGCACTGATCATCACCGTCGCTTTCATCTCTATCCCACTGGTCATTTATCTATCGGAGGGCGCGCTGTGATTCTCGACGGAAAAGTACCTTCGGGCCCCATCGATAGCAGGTGGGACCGGCACAAACGCGATATGCTGTTGGTCAACCCTGCCAACCGCCGCAAGTTCAACGTAATCGTAGTCGGCACCGGCCTAGCCGGCGCCTCGGCGGCCGCGAGCCTCGGCGAGATGGGCTACAACGTCAAGGCCTTCACCATCCTCGACAGTCCGCGGCGCTCGCACAGCATTGCCGCCCAGGGTGGCATCAACGCCGCCAAAAACTACAAGAACGACGGCGACTCGGTCTACCGGCTGTTCTACGACACCGTCAAAGGCGGCGACTACCGTGCCAGGGAGAGCAACGTACACCGCCTGGCCGAAGTCAGCGTGGACATCATCGACCAGTGTGTAGCTCAAGGCGTGCCCTTTGCGCGCGAATACGGCGGCATGCTCGATAACCGCTCTTTTGGCGGCGCCCAGGTCTCGCGCACTTTCTACGCGCGTGGCCAGACCGGGCAGCAACTCTTGCTCGGCGCGTACTCGGCTTTGATGCGGCAGGTGGACGCCGGCACCGTCAAGATCTTCGCGCGTCGCGAGATGCTCGATCTGGTTGTGGCCAACGGCAAGGCGCGCGGCATCGTCTGCCGTAACCTCGTTAACGGCAAGATGGAGCGTTACGTGGCCGACGCGGTGCTGCTGTGCACCGGCGGTTACGGCAACGCTTACTATCTCTCCACCAACGCCGGTAACTCCAACGTAACGGCGGCCTGGCGCTGCGCGCGCCGCGGAGCCTACTTCGCCAATCCGTGTTTCGTACAGATCCACCCCACTTGCATTCCGGTCAGCGGCTCGCATCAGTCGAAGTTGACCTTGATGAGCGAGAGCTTGCGCAACGACGGGCGGGTGTGGGTTCCCAAGAACGCCGACGACAAGCGGCCGGCCAACGAGATTCCCGAGGAAGATCGCGACTACTACCTGGAGCGGCGCTATCCGGCTTTCGGTAATTTGGTGCCTCGCGATGTTGCCTCTCGCAATGCCAAGGTGGTTTGCGACGAAGGCCGCGGAGTGGGGGCGACCGGACGTGCCGTCTATCTGGATTTCACCGACGCCATCGAACGTCTCGGTGAAGATGCCATTCGCGACCGTTACGGCAATCTGTTTGCGATGTACGAGCACATTGCCGATGAGGACCCTTACAAGGCTCCGATGCGTATCTACCCCGCAGTCCATTACACCATGGGCGGCCTGTGGGTGGATTATCACCTGATGAGCAACATTCCCGGGCTGTTCGTGCTCGGCGAAGCCAACTTCTCCGATCATGGCGCCAACCGCCTGGGAGCCAGCGCGCTGATGCAAGGCCTGGCCGACGGCTATTTCGTAATCCCCTACACGCTGGCCAACTACCTGGGCGGCGCCAAGCTCGATGCGCTTAGCACCGATCACGACAGCTTTGCCGAAGCGCAGAACTCGGTGAGCGAGCGCATCAACAAGCTGCTGGCGGTAAATGGCGCCCGCACGGTGACCGAGTTCCATCGTGAACTCGGCCAGATTCTGTGGGACAAGGTCGGGATGTCGCGTAAGCAGGACACCTTGCACGAAGCGCTCGACGAAGTGCGCAAGCTGCGTGACGAGTACGCGCAGAACGTCAAGGTGGTGGGCCGCAGTGACGACCTGAACCGCCAAATGGAAGTCGCGCTGAGAGTCGACGACTACATGGAGTTCGCCGAAATGCTGGTCAGCGACGCGCTCGACCGCGACGAATCCTGTGGTTGCCACTTCCGTGAAGAGCATCAGACCGACGACGGCGAATGCATGCGCAACGATGAGCGCTATAGCTACGTTGCGGCTTGGGAGTTCAAAGGCCGCAACGCCAAGCCCGAGCTGCACAAGGAGCAACTCGAGTTCAAGTTCGCCGAGGTCAAGCAGCGTAGTTACAAGTAGTCGAGGGACTGAAGATATGAACGAGATTTCCGTTAAGCTTCGTGTGTGGCGGCAGGCGAGCGCCGATGCCGAGGGCAAGCTGCAGGACTACAAGGTAGAGAACGTGGTCCCGGATATGTCCTTTCTCGAGATGCTCGATGTCTTGAACGAAGGGCTTGCGCGCCGCGGGGAAGACGTCATCGCTTTCGATTCCGACTGCCGCGAAGGCATCTGCGGTTGCTGCTCGCTTACCATCAACGGAGTGCCGCACGGCCGCGGTACCGGCAAGACCACCTGCCAGCTCTATATGCGCGACTTCGCCGACGGTGAAACCATTACGGTGGAGCCTTTTCGCGCCAAGGCATTTCCGGTGGTCAAGGATCTAGTGGTAGACCGCAGCGCTTTCGATGGCATCATGGCGGCCGGAGGCTACGTGTCGGTAAATACCGGTGCGGCTCCCGACGGCAACCAGATCGCCATCGGCAAGGACATTGCGGACAAAGCTTTCGACGCCGCGGCCTGCATAGGTTGCGGAGCCTGCGTGGCCGCGTGCAAGAACGCGGCGGCCTTTCTCTTCGTGGGGGCCAAGGTCACGCAGTTGGCGTTGCTTCCCCAGGGACATCCCGAGCGCGAGCGGCGCGTGATTCGCATGGTCGACACCATGGAAGAGGCGGGATTCGGTAACTGTACCAACGAAGCCGAATGCGAGGCCGTGTGTCCCAAGGAGATCTCTACTGCACACATCACCAAGCTCAACCGGGAGTACGCGCGGGCGCTGCTGAAGCTCTCGTAGGAAACGGTTGAACAATCTGCTCTTGCCGCAGGGGTCGGGTCCTCAGCACCGGAAGGGCGGCGCGAGGGTTGCGGTTGCACTGCTGCGCGCGTTGCTCGCGCGGCGTCGACTGTCTGCCCCGCCTGCGTCTCCCGCGCCGCTCGAGATGTCCTCGCCGCCCGTGACGCCTGCCTTGCCCGCAGCGCCTGCACGGCCTGCGTTGCCCCTGCGGCCTATCGGGCCGGTGCTGCGCGCGTTGCCCAAGATGCCCGCGCCGCTCATGTTGCTCTGTGCGCTGCCTTTGCTGGCTGCATGTAGCCTGATGGCTCCGCGCGATTCCGCGCCGTTGGGTAGGAATCATCCGCTTTACCAGCGCATCTTCGACGTGAAGAACGCGCGCTTTCTCAGCGAGCAGGAGCTTGTCGACCGCCTAGCAGCCAGCGACTTCGTATTGCTCGGCGAGCGCCACGACAACCCCGACCATCACCGCTTGCAAGCCCGTTTGCTACGCGGACTGATCGCGCGCGGACGCCGCCCCGCCGTCGCTTTCGAAATTTTCGACTTGGCCGACGGCCCCGCACTCAGCCGCCATTTAAGGAGCCGCCCGCACGATGCTTACGGCATTGCCGAGGCGGTCAACTGGCGCAAGAAGGGTTGGCCGCCGTGGAAGATGTACTACCCCATCGTCAAGGCCGCGGTGGATGCAGGGCTTCCCGTGTTGCCCGCCAACCTGTCACGCAAGCGCGTCCATGAACTGTCGAGCGCGGCCGCCAAGGCGTCGCTGGCTAACGCCGAGGAAGCCTCCGCGCAGACCATGGAACTGCTTGGCATCACCGAAGCCGGACGGAAGATAATCGAGCTGGGCCTTGACGATCCCATCGACGAAGCAACCGAGCGCAAGATGACCAAAGCGATTCGCGACACACATTGCGGCCACGCCCCGGAGCGCATGGTGAAGCCGATGATATTCTCGCAGCGCGCCCGCGACGCACAGATGGCAGCGGCGATGGTCGCGGGGGCGGGTGTGGCCGATGGTGGAGCTACGGGCGTTGGTGCCGAGGCCCGTGGAGCGGTATTGATTGCCGGCTTTGGGCATGTGCGCAGCGATCGCGCAGTACCGGCTTATCTGAAGAAGCTGCGGCCCGATGCCTCGGTGGCGTCGCTTGCTTTCATAGAAGTGATGCAGGGAACGCTTACGCCGCGTGCTCATGCACGTGCCGTCGGTGAAAGTTCCTTGCCCTTCGACTACGTGTGGTTCACCGGGCGCATGGACAGCGAGGATCCTTGCGAAGTTTTTCGCAAGGTGCTGGAAAAGATGCGCCGGGGGCACGGGGAAGCCGAGACGGGTTGATCGGGAAGCGGGCCTATTCTTGGCCCGCGGGTATAGGCGCGCGCTGAAACGCCCGCCTCTTGCGACAAACAATACAGGGTCGTCGCGGCAGCGTTCGCGCCGGTGGTCGAGGGCTTTGCCTCCCACTCTCCCGAGGCCAATTCAGCCAATGCCGCGCGCCGGCCTCCGGAATCGCTGGCCAACTGGCGGCGCAGTGCCGAGTGAACAGCGATTTGTCTCTGTAGCGCTTGGCGGCGCCTGGCATTGAAGGCCTCGCGGTTGTCCAGGTGCAACAAGATGCGTTCCCTATCATCGGGATCGAGCGTGCGAGACTCGGCAAAGCGGCGTAACTCGTCCAGCCAGCGCTTCGCTGCGCTTTTGCTAAGCAGTCCCCCACGCCGGGCGCGGGGGAGGCAGATCTCCAAGCGGCTAAATCGGCTGATCTTCATTTATTCGCCTTCGTG
>JAJRWY010000135.1 GCA_024276575.1 Candidatus Binatota bacterium | reverse complement strand
TCTCGTTCCGGACCGCGGGAGTGTCCGGGCAAGACGCTCACAGCCTTTTAGGCTGCGAGAGCGAACTCTTGATTGTCCGCAGTTACGTTGTTTTTCTCCGCCGGTTTTACGAGCAGACGAAAAGCTCGGCATGCAATCCTTACTTCGTTACCTCCGTCGAACCCTGTTCGCCCCCATGGCGCGACCTGGGTGGTCTGACTTGAATATAGGCGTGGCCGCTTGCGGCAACAAGCCCGGTAACTATTGACATCTGACGATGACATCTGACGCCTACGTTCGCAGCATCTCAAATCATGGCTCGAACGGCCATCGACATCGATGAACTCTTCTCGAGCAAACGCTTACCGAAGCGCGAACGGCGCGGTCTCCGGCCAGCTACGCTGCGGTTTCGGTCGTATGACACAGTCCCTACGAACCCGCCCTCTCCCGCAACACGAAGCGCAATCCCCAGCGTGTCTCCAGCGACATCGAATCGGAGTTATCGTCGGGGCCGACGTCGATCACCACATCGGCGTCCTTGTAGATCTCGTCCATGCCGGGCGGCAGATACAGCGGCACGCCGGCGGCCTCGGCCACCGCAGAAGTACCGGCCGGGACGAAGTAGTGCTCGAACAGGTGTGGTGCGCTGCCCTCGCAGCAACCACCGTCGATCGAGAAACTGAGCGGCCCGGACAGCTCGCGCCGCGCGCGCTCGATTACTTCAGCAGCCTTTTGGGTAACACGGACTTTCACTTGCTCAAGGGTTGGGAGCACCGGTGGCGCGCAATGCCGTACGGCCCGCCCCGCAGGCGGCGCCGCGCGACGCCGGCGTGCCTAGTTAAACAGCATCTGGAAGTAGAACTTCTCGTCCGGCGACGAGGATTGTCCCACGTGAATATGCTTGATCTGCTGATACTCCTCGAGCCCCCAAGGCCCGAGTTCGCGGCCCACTCCGCTTTGCTTGTAGCCGCCGAAGGGGAAACGCACGTTGAGCAGGTGGTAGTCGTTGATCCACACGGTACCGGTTTCCAAGCGCCTGGCCACCGCGATGGCGCGCTCCTCGTTCTTCGACCACACTGCTCCGCCCAAGCCGTACATGCTGTCGTTGGCGATGCGGATGGCGTCTTCTTCATCCTTGTAGGTGATCACGCACACTACCGGCCCGAAGATCTCTTCCTGGGCGATGCGCATGCTGTTGTCCACGGCATCGAAAATCGTCGGCTCGTAGTAGTAGCCTTTGTCGAAACCGTCGGGGCGTTTGCCACCGGCCACGCACTTGGCGCCGGCCTCACGACCCAACGCGACGTACTTCTCGACGGTTTCCAACTGTGCGGCGCTGACCAGCGGCCCCATGGTGGTGGCCGGGTTCATGGTGTCGCCCAAGGTGATGCGTTTGCAGCCTTCGACCATCTTTTCGACGAAAGTGTCGTGCAGCGACTCGGGAACCAACACACGCGTACCCGATTAGCAGATCTGCCCTTGATGCAGGAAAGTTCCGTACAGCGCGCCGGCCACGGCGGTGTCCATCTCGGCGTCGTCGAGGATGATGTTGGGGGACTTCCCGCCCAACTCCAGAGTCACTTTCTTGATGGTCGCAGCGCCGACTTGCATCATACGCCGCCCGATCTCGGTGGAGCCGGTAAAGGCGATCTTGGCTACGTCGGGATGCGAGGCCAGCCTTTCGCCGCAAGACCCGCCGGGGCCGCTGATGGCGTTTACCACTCCAGGCGGGACTCCCGCTTCGGTGCAGATCTCGGCGAGCATCAGCGCGGTTACCGGCGTGTTCGAGGCCGGCTTCAACACTACCGCATTGCCGGCGGCCAGAGCCGGGGCGATCTTCCACGAGGCCATCACCATCGGAAAGTTCCAGGGCACGATGCCGGCGCACACGCCGATCGGCTCACGGCGAACTAGGTTGCGGCTCGGCAACGGGATCTGCTCTTCGTGCTCCTCCTCGAGGCTGGCTTCGTAGCCGTCGCCGCTGATCAAGTCGCCGTAGTACATGAAAGTCTGGGCGACCGCGGGCACGTCCAAGGCGCTGCCTTTGCGGATGGTGCCGCCCCCGTCTTGCACCTCGGCGGCGGCCAGTTCGTCTTGACGTTCGAACACCGCGGCGGCGATATTCTTGAGAATGGCGCCGCGCTCGCTCGGAGATTTGTCGCGCCATACGCCGCTGTCAAAAGCAGCCTTGGCTGCGGCTACTGCCTTGTCGGCGTCTTCGGGAGCAGCCACGGCCACGGTGGCCCAAGCTTCCTCGGTGGCGGGGTTGATGCTCTGGGCGGTCTTCCCGCCACTGGCAGCTTGCCACTCGCCGTTGATAAACAATCCGAATTCTTTCATCTGCGTCCTCCGCTATAGCCGTTGAGCAAGGTCAAGTGTCTTTCTTACGGCCTACCCCTGCTTCAAGCAATACGGATGGCTAAGACAGGTGGCCGCGACGGGTGGTTGAGACGGGCAGGTGAGACATCACAGAGCACAGCGGATTGCAACTTTCGTGCGAAGGGGTCTTGACGCAACTGCACGCCCTTTATAACACTGGTGAGGCTAAACGGAGCACCTGTAGACTGCTCTTTCCTTCCGTGAGCGAACATCCTGCACCACCGTATCCTTGTAGCTACTGGGTTCTCCCGGGAACTTTGCTCGCCGGCGCTTATCCCGGCGGCCCCACGGGCGAATCCACCGATGCGCGCCTCAATGCGTTGCTCGACGCCGGAATCCGTTCAGTCATTTGTCTGATGGAGGAAGAGGAGACGCTGGTTCATGAATCCGGTGAGCTTTACCTGCCCTATGAGGACCGGATGGAGGAACTGGCCGAAGAGCGCGGATTGATAGTGGAAATAGCCCGCTACGGCATCGAGATGGGGACCGCGCCGCAAGAAGGCGAGATGGCGATGATACTCGACTCCATCGACGCCGAAATCGACGGGCGCGACAGTCCCACTTTGGTGCATTGCGCGGACGGGCACGGGCGTTCCGGTACGGTGGTCGGCTGCTACCTTGCCCGCCACGACATCGCGCGAGGCAAAGCGGCGCTAGAGAAGCTCAAGGAGTTGCGGTCCGGAGACCCGGTTCTCGCTGCCCATCGCGCTCCGGCCAACATAGTCGGCGAAAAGTTCGTGTTGCGCTGGAAGGCCGGGCAGTAAGCTACGGCCCTCGACTATAGCGCCATCGCTGTGGGCTCCGGCATCCCCCCGTCACTTACGAAACCCGGCACCGCTCGCCTACGCGCGCAAACGCCAGCTTAAACACTAGACGCTGCTAGTGCTAAGGTCGCGGCACTAGACACGGCGTGAATTCGTGAATCTTTCCATCCCCATGTTCGAACGGCTGCGGGAGAATCCCGACCGCGTGGTTCTGCGCGGCTTGGCTTCACGCCACGCGACCACGCCCCTGGCCGCCGGCTCAAAGCCCGCGCCCGCAAACGCCCCGTTCCGCTACGAACTCAGCGCGCGTTCGCTAACCGAGCGTTGCGCGGCCTGGGCGGCTTGTTTCAGTGCCGCCGGCTTGCGTCCGGGAGACCGTGTGGCCCTGGCTCCCAGCCGCGGACCCAACCTCGCGGCTCTGCACCTGGCGGCGCTTGCCGAAGGCCTGACCATCATCCCGTTGAATCCTTCGCTGACGCCGCGCGAGGTGGCGGAGCTGCTTCCCGGCACCGAGGCGGCGCTGCTGGTAAGTTCGGCGAAGTTTGCGGTGGCCAACCATGAAACGGCCGCCACACTCAAAGTGCCTTGGTGGGTCGAGGACATCGTCGGGCGCGGCGCACAGCCACCTTTCAGCACCCCGCCTGCTGTCTCGGCGGAATTGCTTTTCGAGAAACTCGGCTCCGGCTTGGCGGCCAGCGACGCCGCCCCTTCCATGAAGCCGCTGGCCCGCGACGACCAGGACACCGCGCTGTTGCTTTACACCTCTGGCACCACCGGCCGCGCCAAGAGCGTGCCGCTCAGCCACGGCAATCTGCGCGCTGACATAGAAGCGCTGGCCCAAGTGTGGGAGCGCAGCGCCGGCGACCGGCTCCTGCACATGCTGCCCGCCCACCACTTCCACGGCCTAGTGCTTGCGCTCTACGGCAGCCTAGCCTGCGGTTGCGAGATCTTGATGCTCGATTCCTTCCGCGCACGCACGGCTCTCGATGCGATCCAGGCGTACGAGGTCTCTTTGCTGATGGGCGTACCGACTATGTACTCGCGCATGCTCGACGCCGCCCGCGAAGACGACGACCTCAGCGGTCTACGCCTGGCCCTGTGCGGCTCGGCACCGCTTCCCCCCAAGACCTGGCAGGCCTTTCACGAACGTTTCGGCGTGGCGCTCGTCGAGCGTTACGGCCTTACCGAATGCGGCATCGTGTGCTCGAACCCACCCTCGGCACCCAAAGCCGGCACCGTAGGCTTCGCAATACCCGGCACGAGTATCAAGATATTCAACGCAGCGGACGGAACGGGAGAAACGCGGGCAGCAGCAGCAGCAGAAACGGGAGAACCGGGGTCAGGTCCCATTTCTGCTGCTGACCCCGTTTCTGCTCCCGCTTCCCCCTACCATTCGCGGCCCGATGAGCGGGGCGAGATTTGCATCGCGGGGCCTACGGTGAGTGCGGGCTACGGCAACGACGCGGCGGCGACAGCGGAGAGCTTTCGCGACGGCTACTTCCATAGCGGAGATCTCGGCTACTTCGATGAAGACGGCTACTTGCACATTGATGGGCGCGCCAAGGACTTGATCATCGTGGGCGGCTCCAACGTGACCCCGGCCGAAGTCGAACGTGCTCTCTCGGGCGTTGAAGGAGTGAAGGATTTGGTAGTGGCGGGCATCGCCGACTCCGACCTCGGTGAAGTAGTGGGCGCCTTCGTCGTAGCCGAGAGCGTAGTAGCCGAAGGCGCGGCAGCCCGAAGTGGCGCCGAGCAGCTACGCGAGCGGCTGCGACACGTGGCCGAGGCCGGACTCGCTCGCTACAAGCGCCCGCGCAAATATTTCTTTCTCGACGAGATCCCGCGAAACAGCATGGGCAAAGTAGATCGCGCCAAACTCAGTAAAACGAGTGCCGGTGCCGAGCCGGCCCGCGACTGAGACACGAGCAAACGTAGCAACGTCGCCCGCGCCCCGTTTCCTCCGTTTCTGCTCCGCCAAGTCAATGAAACTATTGAGTTTCCTATGGGCGCTGGTCGGGGAACTTCGGGTTAGCGGTACTGCTTGAGCGCGCGCTCCATTTCTTTCTTCTCCTGGCGTTCCTTTACCACGGCTCGCTTGTCATGGGTCTTCTTGCCACGGGCGAGCGCGACCTCGGCCTTGACGCGGCCGTTTCTGAAATAGAGTTTGGTCACCACCAACGTGAAACCGCGCTCGCGCGTCTTGCCGTCCAGGCGGTCGATCTCGCGACGGTGCAGAAGCAGTTTACGTTCACGGACCGGATCGTGGTTGAACTTGGCAGCGGCGGCATAGTGGCCGATGTGGCATCCGCTGAGATAAGCCTCGCCGTGCCACATTTTCACATAGGAGTCGGTCAGGTTGACCTTGCCCTCGCGTGCGGCCTTGACCTCGGTGCCCAGCAGCACCACGCCGGCCTCGACACGTTCTTCCAGATGATACTGGAAGCGCGCCTTGCGATTGGTCGCGATCAGCTTGGTCCCGTCGTCCTCTTTCTTTTTGGATGATTTCGCGGCCACCGCGGCAAGCTAACACGGGAGCCGCGCAGAGTCTCCGACAAGCCGGCGTGGCGGTGCAACCCCTTGGCTCAACATGACAGAACCGTCACCGTCCTTAGCGCAATTCTGTCGTAGTTTAGGTCCGGGGCGAGTCCGGATTCCGTAGTAGTCGATCGCCTAAGAGTTTGTCTGACTTGCAGCGGCGGGAAGCCGGCCTTCTCATCCCAGCTCCTACCCCCAGACCTTCTTCAAGCGCGCCTGGCCGCCGATCTCGTGGTCGCGGCCGAGGTCGACCGGACGGTTCTTATCATCCACGAACACTACCTGCGGCTTCCACTGCTCGGCTTCGCCGTCTTTCATCCAGCCGAAGGAAGCGATGATGACCAAGTCGCCTTTGCTGGCCTTGTGGGCCGCCGCACCGTTGATGCACACCACCCCCGAACCGGCTTCGCCCTCGATGGTGTAGGTCTCGAAACGCTCGCCGTTGCTGACGTTCCACACTTGCACCGCCTCGTAGGGCAGAATCCCGGCTCCCTTGAGCAACTCGGAGTCTATGGTTACGCTGCCCTCGTAGTCGAGATCAGCGCCGGTTACTGTCGCCCGGTGGATCTTGCCTCGAAACATTTTACGCATTGTTCTGGATACTCCTCTCGGAAATCTCCGATCCCCTTACCCTGCTCTGCACTTCGCCTGCGTCTCGCCCCTCACCGAGACCATGCACTTTCGATACTTTGGCGCGGCCGCAGGCCTCGAGAGCCCCGCAGCTCCGCGGATATCACCGCAGCGGCCTCGCGGGCCTCTGCATCGCGCACCTTACGGTCATAGCGTGCGTCTTCGTCGCGCCCCTCGCGAGTACCGCGTGTCTCTGCACGGCGATACGCCCCGGCCTCGCGGGCCTCAGGATCACTCGCTGTCCCTGCACCGCAGGCCTCGCTGGCTTCCGCAGCATCCGGCGCGCCCAGGATACGGTTATCGATGAGTCTTACGTCCCCGAAGCTCGCCGCCACCGCGAGCACGCAGCCGGAGGCGGCCTCGGCAACGGGCTTCAGGCTGCAGCCGTCGGCCACTTCTACGTACTCCACGTCAAGCCCACTGCAGCTCTGGAGTTCGCGCAAGGCTGCGTCCTTGATGGCGGCGGCATCGCTATTGCCGCTTGCGAACAAAGCCTCGCCGGCCAGCAAGGCGCGGTAAATGACCGGCGCCTGCTCGCGCTGCCGCGAGCTGAGCCGCGCGTTGCGAGAACTCATGGCCAGCCCGTCCTGTTCGCGCACGGTGGGAGCCGCCACTATCTCGATGGGAAAATGCAAGTCGGCGGTCATGCGGCGGACCACTTGCAACTGCTGGTAGTCCTTCTCTCCGAACACTGCGAGGTCGGGACGGACCATATTGAACAAGGCGGCCACCACGGTAGCAACGCCGTCGAAATGCCCGGGCCGGAAAGCACCTTCCATCCCCTCGCTTACGCCATCCACTTTGACGCTAGTGGCGGCGCCGCAAGAATAAACGTCTCCAACTCGCGGCTCGAACAATATGTCGACCTTCTCGACTTCGAGCAGTGCACGGTCGGTTTTCTCATCGCGGGGATAGGATTCGAAATCGTCCCGGCGATTGAATTGCGTGGGATTGACGAAGATGGAAACCACCACCACGTCGCTCAACGCCCTGGCCCGGCGCAACAACTGCAGATGGCCTTCGTGCAGGTAACCCATGGTCGGCACGAAACCGATGCGCAGCCCGCCCGCGCGAGCCTGGCGGCTGAGTTCCTGCATCTTGGCTATGTCGCTTACGATCTTCATAAACAGTCCGAAACCGTCCGGCCCGCCAACGGCAGCTCAGTAGCCGCGCCGCAGCGCTTAGCCGGCCAAGGCCTCCCGCCCTCGAGCTTTCTTGCGCAAGGCCACCGGGCGCGGCGACGAAAACGAATGCGCGGCGGTGGGGAAAGCCCCGCTACGAACTTCTCCAGCGTACTCCTCGATGGCGGCCTCCGCCGCACGCCCGAGTTCGGCGTAGCGCTTGACGAACTTCGGGGCGATACGGTCCTCGAGGCCGAGAACGTCGTGCAGAACCAGCACCTGTCCGTCGCAACCGGCGCCCGCGCCAATCCCGATAGTCGGGATCGACAGCTCGGCACTGATATCGGCTGCGAGATCGGCCGGCACACCTTCGATTACCAGCGCGAAGGCGCCGGCGTCCTGCAAGGCCCGCGCATCCTCTAACAAACGCTCGCGCCCGCCCGGTGCGCTGCCGCCTTTGCGACCCTGAACCTTGTGGCCGCCCATACGGTGTACGGATTGCGGCGTGAGCCCGATGTGGCCCATCACCGGAATATCCACGGCTGCCAGACGCGCGGCGGTGGCGGCCACGTTGATGCCACCTTCGAGTTTCACGGCCTGAGCGCCGCCTTCCTTGATCAGGCGTCCGGCGTTGGCCAAGGCCTCGGTGACCGAGACTTGGTAGGAGAGAAACGGCATGTCTCCGACCACCAGGGCGCGCTCGGCGCCGCGCGAGACCATGCGGGTGTGGTAGACCATCTCGTCCATGGTCACCGAAAGCGTGTTGTCATTGCCTTGAACGACCATACCCAGGGAGTCGCCGACCAGCAAAATGTCGATGCCGGCGCGATCGGCCAGACGGGCGAAGGTGTAGTCGTAGGCGGTGAGCATGGCCAGCCGGCGCTCACCCTTGGACGCCGAAACGGCGGGAACGGTTACTTTGGCTTCTTCAAAACCGAGAGACATAAAAAAACCTCCCGGACGAATCCGGAAGGCCAAGTCGATAGCCGCGCTGCGCCCACGCGCGAAGCCGCGGCATACCAGGTGTGGACTCCCGTCTCAGTCCTTTTGCAAAGCCGCGGCAGTCGCGGCGATGCTTAGTTGGATCCAAGCGGTACGTAATGCTGAACACCCTGCCCCATGGAGCCTATTTCCCGGATGAGGTCGGCCATATGACCGCCATGCTCGACAAAGTCGATCTCCGAGCTGTTGACCACCAGTAGCGGAGTGTCCCTATAGCCGTGAAAATACCTCCTGTAGGCTTCCGCGACCTTTTCTATGTAATCGCGCCCCACGCGTTTCTCGTAGGGCCGGTTACGCTTCCTCAATCTCTTTATCAGGACTTCGGTTTCCGCATCGAGGAAAACCACCAAGTCCGGCTTCCTTATCCTGGCATCGAGCAATCCGTAGATTCTCGCATAAAGCGCCTGCTCGTCAGGGGCCAGGGTCAACTCCGCAAAGATACGATCCTTGGCGAAGATATAATCCGATACCGTCGACTGTTGGAACAAGTCCAACTGTACAAGCTCTCGCTGCTGCCGGTAGCGCTCAACGAGGAAAGAGAGTTGCGCGGTTAGCGCGTATCGCTCAGGGTCCTCGTAAAACCGCTCCAGGAATGGATTCTCTTCTACCGGCTCTTTTATCTGCCGGGCGCCGTACTCGGCGGCCAGAGCATCGGCCAGGGTCGATTTGCCCACGCCGATAGGGCCTTCAACTGCGATGTATCGTACTTCGCGCAAGCCCCTAGGCCTTCCTGGATGATTGAGCTTGTAGCATGCCGCAGAGCGTCAGTCCAGTAGAACAAGACGCCCGCGCCATTTTCCCGTACACCTGCATAGACGCCTTCCCGCGCATAGTCAGCGCTTCTTAAACGCCCGGCGCGGCGACACCGCAAGCCGCTCACGCACAGGCAGGGCGCCCCGCTATGCTATTGTCGTGTGCATGGCCACAGGCAAGCTAAGCAAAACCGCCGCCGCAACCGCCGGAAAGCTGCTGATGATAGGCCTGGAACGGCCCGAACTGGACCGTGAAGCTACTGATTTACTTGAGGAAATATCGCCGCTCGGGGTAATCCTCTTCGCCCGTAACATGCCCGGCAAGGCCGAGGTGCTGACATTGACCGCCACGCTGCACGACCTTGATCCCGGGCTGATAGTGGCTATCGACCACGAGGGCGGCCGGGTGGACCGCTGCCCCGAGGGCTTCACCCGCTTTCCCGCGGCCCTACGCATGGCAGCCCACGGAGATCCGCATCTGCTCAAGGAGGTGGGTAAAGCCCATGCCCGCGAGCTACGCGCCGCCGGTTTCGACTTGAACTTCGCACCCGTACTCGATGTTCATACCAATCCCGACAACCCGGTAATCGGCGACCGCGCATTCGGAACCACCCCCGAGGAGGTCATCCACAACGCCCTGCCCTACGCCATGGGCCTGGCCGAAGGCGGCATACTGGCCTGCGCTAAGCATTTCCCGGGGCACGGGGACACCGCCGCCGACTCGCACGTAGACCTGCCCAAGCTGGCCGCCCAAAGCCACACGCTGTCGCGCTTGCGCGGCCTGGAGATGAAACCATTTGCGCGGGCTGTCGCCCAAGGCCTACCGATGATGATGACCGCGCACATCGTCTGCGAAGCCCTCGACGCCGAGCGCCCCGCGACCTTGAGCCCACAAGTAATCGACGCACTGTTGCGCCGCGAACTCGGCTTTCGCGGCGTCATCGTCTCCGACGATCTCGAGATGGCGGCAATCGCCGAGCATTACGAGCCCGGGCAAGCCGCGGTGGAAGCAATACTGGCCGGCTGCGACCTGTTGCTGTGCTGCCGCCGTCCTGGCTTCATCCGCCAAGCCCACGCAGGCCTTGCCGCCGCGATAGAAAACGGGATCATCGCACGGGGCGCCTTGGCGGCGATCGATAAACGCCGAAGCAAACTGCTCTCGAGGCTTCGCAAGCTACGCAAGTTCGCCGTCGACCCGGACGCTCCGGGATGCGCGGCCCACCGCAGCCTCGCCGCCCGCCTAGCCTGATCGAACATGTGCCGACTTGCGCAAACCACGATACCGCCGCCGCTGTCCTCGAACGAGGTTTCATGAATAGCGCAGGGCAACTGGGCTGTTCTGGCCAGCGGCGGCGGGCAAGTATAGATTGTCACTATGGCACGCAACACATTCCTCTTCACGCTCGTAGCGGCTGCGGCGATCTGCGTCGAGGTCTGCGCGGCGGCGCCGAAAGCCGCCGCGGAAGTCATCGTGGATGAAGAAGCGGCGGCGGCCGAACGGCAAAGCAGAAGCAGTAAACATTTCCCCTCCAGCGGAGCATGGGAGGTTACGATCACGCCTCCAGCCGCTCCCGGTAGCGAAGATGAAGCCGCAGCTTTCGAAGGCGCTGCGGAGGCAGCGGCCGGACGAGAACTGCCGCGCAGCACCGGTGCCCCGCTAGGAGCCGGCAGCGGCAGCAGTGCCGAAATGCCCGGCGGCCGCGATTGGAACCGTAGGGAGATAACGGGAACGGCAGGGACGGCAGCGGCAAGTACAGCGGGTATGGCGGCGGGAGCAAGCGGCGCCAACGCGGGCCGCGGCGGCGCTAACGCGCATGAAATAGCCGGCGCCGGCTCGGGCGCAAAGGCACAGTTCAGCGGATCGGCGCCGGGCTTCAACGCAGGCCGCGGCGGCTTCAACACAGGCCGCGGCGACTTCGACACGGGCCTCGGCGGTGCCAACGCAGGCCGCGGCGGCGCCAACGCGGCAAGTGCCGGGGGCCGGGGATACGTCGGGAGCCTCCCGCACGCAGCGGCTTCGCCGGAAGAAGAGCTGACATCGAAAGGCCCCTACCACGGCTTTCAGGTGGGAGCTTATCGAGAAAAACACAACGCCGTCGAGTTACAAGAAAAACTCTCGAAGGATTTCCCAGATGTCTACATGACCCGCATCATCTCGGGCGGGGAGCCCTTGTACCGGGTGCGAGTGGGCAAGCTGCGCGACGCCGCCGCCATCGCAAAGCTGAAGAGCCGGCTGCGCCGCGCGGGATTCGCTGCCTTCCCGGTAACCCAGCCCCGTTGAGGCACTCAGCCCTGCGGCTTCGCCGCAAACCGCCGCGAACGGGCCTTGGCCACCGCACGGGCCAAGCCTTTGCGAAAATCGCCCTTGACCACGCCTTCTTCAGTAATGATACCGCTGACCAACTCCGCGGGCGTGACATCGAAAGCCGGATTGAACACCGCAACTCCTTCGCAAGCGATACGGCGTCCGCCGATGTGAGTCACTTCGCGCGGGTCGCGCTCTTCGATGGGTATGGCGCCGCCATCGGGGCAGTCGAGATCGATCGAAGACGTCGGCGCCGCCACATAGAACGGAACCCCGTGGCGCGCGGCCAGCACGGCGATGTTGTAGGTGCCAATCTTGTTGGCCACATCACCGTTGGCGGCAGTACGGTCGGTGCCCACTACCACCGAGCCTATACGGCCGCTCTTCAACACATGCC
>JAJRWY010000134.1 GCA_024276575.1 Candidatus Binatota bacterium | reverse complement strand
TCCCCCACCCCGTCGAGTGTCATCACCGCGGCTTCTTCGAACGGCGACGGGAAAAACGCGCTGGCAGCATGAGATTCGTGGTGTTCAGTGAAAACGAAACGCTTCGAATAGGCGCCGCCGAGTCCGCGCGCGAGTTCGCGCGGCACATAGAGCTTTTGCTTGAGCCAAACCGGCATGGCGCTGACGAAAGAGCGGAAGCCGACCGGCGCATAAGAAAGATAAGTCTCGAGCAGGCGCTCGAACTTGAGCAGTGGCTTGTCGTAGAACGCCACATGGTCGAGATCTCCGGCCTCTATCCCCCCTTGCTCGAGGCAATAGCGCACGGCATTGGCCGGAAAGTCCGCGTCATGTTTCTTACGCGTAAAACGCTCTTCCTGAGCGGCCGCAACTATGCGCCCATCTATAAGAAGAGCAGCGGCCGAGTCATGATAGTAGGCCGAGATACCGAGAATCTTCGCCATGGATACTGTTCGCGATCAGCAGCGCAGCGCCGGCCACAAGTTCTCCTCTAACCTGCGGTAGCGTGGTGGTCCGAATGGGTGACCACCGGCGGCAGTCCAGAAGCCTAGCAGCCTCGGCTTGCGGGGGAAAGGCGTAACGGCAGGCGCAACGGCATGTGAACTCAGTGATCGCTTCGAGGACCAATTTGCGCCCCGGCGCCAATGTCGACAGGGGACGCAACGGCATGTGAACTCAGTGATCGCTTCGAGGGCTTGCGGAAGCGCCGCGCAGGATCAG
The DNA here is from genome assembly GCA_024276575.1 of Candidatus Binatota bacterium. Taxonomy (GTDB): domain Bacteria; phylum Desulfobacterota; class Binatia; order UBA1149; family CAITLU01; genus JAJRWY01. Next base: position 3,435 of record JAJRWY010000134.1, on the reverse strand, counting down.
GGCATGCCCGGAATCCCCGGCAGCTTGCCCTTGCTAGCCTTTTCGAGTTCTCCCGCCGCCGCCTGCTGTGCCGCGGCTCCGGCCGCCTGCTGTGCTGCTGCTCCGGCCGCCTGCTGGACGGCGGCAGCGGCGGCTTGTTGAGCGGCGGCTCCGGCGGCTTGCTGAACAGCATCGGCGGCAGCCTTGGCGGCAGCGTCTTGAACCGCTTTCTGAGCGGCTTCACGCGCTGCCGCAGCAAGGCCGGCTTTGGCCTCCGCCACCGCACCCTTCAGAGTCACATCGCTGGGCGCCGAACCAAGAGCAGTTGTGCAAAGGGGTAAGGCTTGGACCTACATCTTCTTGCTGACTAGATCGAGACACTCAGCCGCTCCCTTTACCACGGCACCCAACGATCCCGCCTTCTCGGCGGCAGGCGCCGATGCAGCAGACGGCGCCTTGGCGGGTGAAGCCTTCCGCTCCGACTTGGACGATTCCCCCTGGCACGCGGCTAACGAAAACGCGACGACAAAGACGATTAGAATGCTTTTCAAGATAGCCTCCCTATTTTCGACCCGGCCCGCAGCCAAGAAAACAAACCGCCGCGGACAGCAGCACCCCCAAGGTAAGCGGCACGATAGCCTACAGCGACGACATTTGCACACCGTTCGACCATCCGTTCGACCAACTCTTCGTGGCCTTAGCCGTCATCATTCAAGAAACCGCGGCCAACACCCGATATGTCCGCTACTCACACCACCGCTGTCATTCACCCATCTCAGTTACTTCCCCGCTTTTCCTCCGCGATCTTCCCCTGATTCTCCCGCGTTCTTCCCGTGATTCTCCTGTGATTCTCCCAAGCTTTCGTAAGCCGCTTCACAGCCGGTTCGCAAAGCTACAGAGGACTAACTTCTGCTGCGCCGCCGGTCTAGAATCCACCTGCGCCACGCCGAAGGCGGCTTGGCTTGGACGCTGGCGTCGCGGGGGTTGCCTAAATTGGTCCACGGCTCGCGGCTCGCGAAGTGAGCCCCAAGGATTGCAAAATGCTCGCTGCCAATGTAACCGGCCGCACATACACGGCCTCTTCAAGGAGTAGATGTAGATAATGTCTGAGCCTCTCTGGACTCCGTCACCGGAGACTGTCGCCTCGACCAACATGTCGAGGTTCATGGCCTACCTCAGCGAGGAACTCGGCCTTTCTTTCGACGGTTACGACGACCTTCACGAATGGTCGGTAAACAACATCCCTGAGTTCTGGGACGCCGTGCGCAAGTTTACCGGGGTTGAGTTTTCCCAGCAGCCACGCTCGATTCTCGAGAATCCCTCTATGCCGGGTGCCCGTTGGTTCGAAGGCGCAAAACTCAACTTCGCGCAAAACCTTCTTCGTTACCGCGACGACCGAACCGCCCTTATTGCCGTACGAGAAGGCGGCAACGTCGATCGCCGGATAAGCTACGCACAACTGTATTTGGAAACGGCTCGTCTCGCGCACTTTCTGATCAAATGCGGGGTATCCAAGGGCGATCGCGTAGCCGGTTTCATGCCGAACAGGCCGGAAACAGTCATCGCCATGCTCGCCGCCGCCAGCCTTGGCGCGGTCTGGTCCTCGTGCAGCCCTGACTTCGGCTTCAAAGGGGTGATGGATCGTTTCGGACAGATAAAGCCCAAGGTATTGATCAGCGCTGACGGCTATTTTTACAACGGCAAAAGCTTCGATTCTCTGCAGCGCACCGCTCATGTAGCTTCGGAAATCGACTCGATAGAAAAGGTAATCGTCGTGCCTTTCGTAAGCGAGTCTCCGGATCTGTCGGCGCTGCCCAAGGGGGTGGCTTGGAGCGAGGCATTGGACAATGACGCGGTCGAGATCGAATTCGCGCAGGAGCCTTTCGACCATCCGCTTTACATAATGTACTCGTCCGGTACTACGGGAGTGCCGAAGTGTATCGTCCACGGAGCCGGTGGCACGCTGCTACAACACGCCAAGGAGTTGCTGCTGCACACCGATTTGAAGCGTGAAGACTGCATCTTCTACTTCACCACCTGCGGCTGGATGATGTGGAACTGGCTAGTTAGTTCGCTGTTCAGTGGATCCGCCGTGGTTCTATACGACGGCTCTCCCGCCCATCCGGATGCCTCGGTGCTGTGGAAAATGGCGGAAGAACTCGGCGTCACCGTGTTCGGAACCAGCGCCAAGTTCATCTCGATGTGCGAGAAGACCGGAGTCAAACCCGGCCGTGATTTCACGCTGTCGAAGCTGCGTGCAGTCCTGTCCACCGGCTCCCCGCTTTCGGTGGAGGGTTTTCGCTGGGTCTATCGCGAGGTCAAGACGGACGTTCAACTAGCCTCGATCGCCGGCGGCACCGACTTGATTTCCTGCTTCATGCTAGGCTCCCCCCTGAGTCCGGTGTACGAAGGGGAGATCCAAAAGCGCGGACTCGGAATGAAGGTGGAAGCCTGGAACGACGAAGGCCGCCCGGTCATCGGCGAGAAGGCCGAACTGGTATGCACCGCACCCTTTCCGTCGATGCCGGTCTATTTCTGGAACGACCCCGGCAACGAGAAATACCTCGACGCCTACTTCCGGGACTTCCCCGGGGTCTGGCGCCACGGAGACTATATAGAGATAACCGAGCATGGCGGCGTGATCGTTCACGGCCGCTCCGATGCCACGCTGAATCCCGGTGGCGTGCGTATAGGCACCGCAGAGATAGACCGGCAGGTAGAGGCCATGGAAGAAGTGATGGACTGCCTAGTGGCAGGACAGCGCTGGCAAGACGACGTGCGTGTGATTCTTTTTGTGGTGTTGAAGCCGGGAATCGAACTTGATGAAGCGCTGGTCAAGAAGATCAAGCAACACATTCGCAGCAACACCACGCCGAGGCATGTGCCGGCCAAGATCATCGCAGTGCCGGACATCCCGCGGACCTTGAGCGGGAAAAAGGTGGAATTGGCGGTCACGAGGTTGATCCACGGTGAAGAAGTAAAGAATCGCGATGCACTGGCCAACCCGGAAGCGCTCGACGCCTTCGCCGGCCTCGAAGAACTCGCATCGTAACCGGAGACCGGTCAAAACTGCGTGAAGCCTAGCCTTGACCAGACAATCGTTTACGAGCGAAAACGCGTCGGAGTGCGAGCCGGAGGTCGTTCGCGCCGTGAATTGTGCCTGATCAACCTTGATCGAACGATCATTTACGAGCGAAAACGCGCTGGTGTGCGTCGGCCGTGGCCGAGCGGAGCGTACCCAACCGTACGTGAGCATCGGCGGGCGCGAGTACGGTAAGCCCATGGCGTGCTCCGACGCGAGCCGGAGGAGATTTGCGCGGTGAATTATTGTCCGATCAAGGTTGATATGGAGCATACTTTGTCAATGGGCAACTGCCTTCGATCCGTTTGGGGCGGGGTGGAGGCAAACCGAAGACGGAGACGAACGGGGAGTTCTTCGACGACGAGTCACTCTGA
>JAJRWY010000133.1 GCA_024276575.1 Candidatus Binatota bacterium | reverse complement strand
TGACGTCCGAACAACCGCATCTTGTCTGCGCTGGTAAGCTGACGTCCGAACAACCGCATCTTGTCTGCGTTGGTCAGCGATGACAGAGCGAAGTTGGTCCTTGATATAATGAAGAGTGGTTGCATAATACAAGCATTGTGGGATCCAATGAAATGCGAGACCGTCCAGGCGAACAGCCCGCAGCCGCCACCGCAGTAGCGCAAGCGAGCGAGTTTCGTGCGGCTCTGAGCGAGGCGTACCTGCGATTTCAGGCTCTGGAGCGAGGTGAGAAGCGTTGTTTCGGAGTCACCATGTCCCAATGCATGACCCTTGAGTTGTTGCAGCGGGAGGGAGCGCTGCCGGCCAGGCGCCTTGCCGAACGCTTGGGTCTGGATAATAGCACCGTCACGCGCACGGTGGATGTATTGGTTCGTGACGGTTTGTTGGTCCGCAAGCGCGACGAGCAGCGCGACCGGCGCCGGGTTTTTGTTTCGTTGACCGCACAAGGCGAGGCCCTGGCTGCGAAGCTTCAAGCCTGCGCCGATGAGTACTGCGGTCGCGTGCTGGCGAAGATACCTGCTTCACAACGTGAGGATCTGCTGCGTTCGCTTAGGTTGTTGGCGGAGGCGTTGGAGGAGTTGCCCGTGAACTGTTGTAGCGACTGATGGTGAATCGATCGATCACAGGCTTGGCCGGCAACTGCACGAGGATACGGCGCGGCCGGGAGCCGTCGCGCCATCGCGCCATAGCGCAGCAGCAAGTGAGTAGCAGCAAGCGGCGGGCCGCAGGACGGTGCGCCAAGGATGGATGGAAATGAGCACAATAGAGAATCCCTTGAAGCGTCCCGATGATCCGGAAGCCGTCCGCGAGATGGTCCGGGCCGGATACACAGATGTTGCCGAGCGCGCCTCGAGTTGTTGCAGCTCAGCGCAGCTTCGTGCTGAAGAAAGCAGCCGCAGCATCGGCTACAGCCAACAGCAGCTCGAAACCGTACCCGAGGGCGCGAACCTCGGCGTCGGGTGCGGCAATCCGACCGCTATCGACTCATTGTCGCCGGGCGAGGTGGTCGTGGACCTCGGTTCGGGAGCCGGCATGGACGCTTTTCTCGCTGCTGCCGCAGTGGGAGACGAGGGGCGCGTAATCGGTGTGGACATGACCGACGCAATGCTCGAGAAAGCCCGTGTGAACGCGGAGAAAGCCGGTGTCGGAAACGTCGAGTTTCGCAAGGGCAACATCGAAGCACTACCGCTCGAAGACCAAAGCGTCGATGTCATAATCTCCAACTGCGTGATCAATCTGTCACCGGAAAAAGAAAAGGTGTTTGCGGAGGCTTTCCGTGTGCTCAAGCCCGGCGGGCGCATCATGGTCTCCGACGTCATTCTCGAGCACGCGCTTCCCGAGCAAGTGTTACAGACGGTCGACGCCTATATCGGCTGCGTCGGCGGGGCCAGCGTGCGGTCGAAGTACTTCACGGTGATTGCGGATGCCGGTTTCGTGGATCTCGAGGTAATCAAAGAGTCATGTTTTGCCGACTCCTTGTCGATGGATGACCCCATGGTCACTGACGCCATCGACAAGCTCGGCGTAACTGAGGAGCAAGCCCGGGGTTTCCTGAAGGCGGTGACCAGCGTAAGCCTCCTCGCGCGCAAACCTGCGGCCGTGTAGGTCAGATCAGCGCTTCGATCAAGAAGGGTCCGTCGGCCTCGAGCGCCCTTGCGAGCAGCGTAGCAAAGTCTTCTGCGCTTTGTGCCGAAGCGGCCGGGACTCCCATCCCTTGCGCTAGGTTCACCCACTGCAGGTTCGGCCGGGTCAGATCGGTCAGCGATTGGGCGCGCGGGCCCACTTCTACTATACCGGCACGGGCAAGCTCGTATTGCAGTATGCGGTAGGCCCGGTTGGCGCAGACGATGACGGTTATGTCCAGCGATTCCCTGGCCATGGTCCACAGGGCTTGCAGCGAGTACATTGAAGAACCATCGGCGGCCAGTGCAATCACCCGGCGCCCTGGGCAAGCCAGTGCGGCGCCCACCGCGCAGGGCAGGCCTTGTCCTAGCGAACCGCCGGTAAGTGTCAACAGTGTGTGTGGCGGCGAGTTTTGCGAATAGGCGGAGTAGGACAAGCTCGAGGTGGCGCCCTCGTCCATGATTACTGCCCCCTCCGGCTGTAGCGCGGCCACTACCATTCCCATGGAGTCCGCATTCAATGCTCCGGAGGGCAGTTGAAATTCCGCGGCCGCCGCAGTGTCGAAATCCGCGCCTGCACCCAGCGCATCGGCCAGCGATTCCAAAGCAGCAGCCGCGTCGTCCGCGAGTGACGCAAGTTCCAAGACCTCGCACTGTTCGGGAATCGGGACACTGGGCAGGCCCTGGTAGGCGAAGAACGAAACCGGGGGTCTCGTGCCGGCTACCACCATGGATTGCACGCCCTCGAGAGTTTGCATGATCTGTTCGGGGAAATAGGGCAGGCGCTCGAAGCCAGGCAACCCGGCGCCTCTTTCCAGCCGCGCGGGAAAGATCTCGTGCACGACGCGGCAACCGCTTGCGGCGCGTATGCGCGCGGCGGCTCGCAAACCGCGCAGCCCGAGGGCGCTACCGCCGATATAAAGAACCCTCTCGGATTCCTTTCTCAACGCTTCGGCGCAGGCCGAGACACGGCTTGCTTCTACCGAGTGCGGATCTTCGTAGGACGGTGCGGGCGCAGGCCCTTCGCATTCGTCCCACTGTGCATCATGTGGGATGATCAAGGTTGCGACCCGGTGCGGAGATCCCATGGCCGCGGCCAAGGCATCGGCACCGTCGGAGGCCAGCGACGCGGCCGATGTCGAAGATCGAACCCAGCCGGAAACCGGTCTGGCCAGCGAGGCGATGTCGGAGGTCAAGGGCGCGTCGGCTGCGAGGTGCCAGCTTGCTTGATCACCCACTGGGTTAATAACCGGCGAGTGGGCGCGCCTGGCGTTGTGCAGGTTCGATACGCCGTTGGCCAGTCCCGGGCCCAGGTGTAACAGCGTCAGTGCCGGTTGGCCGCTCATGCGCGCATAGCCGTCGGCGGCGCCGGTACACACACTTTCGAAT
>JAJRWY010000132.1 GCA_024276575.1 Candidatus Binatota bacterium | reverse complement strand
GGCTGCTTATCACCGGCCGCTCCATTGTCTCGCTGCTTCTCGCATTGTCCATCACCGGCCACCTAGCATCAGCCGGCCATATGCTGGCTAGCCACCAACCACTTGCCAATCAGCCACCTGCCGGCACTTGCCAACCAACCACTTGCCAATAAGCCACCGGCCGGCCAGCAACCGGCCGCCTCGGGCGGGATCGAGCCGGGCCGTCCTTCGTGTCAGCCCCCGGGTGAAAGCTTGGGATAGGGCGGCGGCGGGGCGGTTTTCTCGACTACCACATCGAGTAGCTCTGAAATAGCGACGCGCTCTTGTTCCATGGTGTCGCGGTCGCGCAGCGTCACCGTCTCGTCTTCCAGCGTTTGGTAGTCGACGGTGACGCCGAGCGGTGTGCCGGCTTCATCCTGGCGCCGGTAACGCCGCCCGATGGATCCGCTTTGATCGTAGTCCACCGCCACCCGGCTTCCCAACAAGGCTATCAGTTCTTGCGCTTTCTCGGGCAACCCGCCCTTTCTCATCAGCGGGAACACTGCCACCTTTATCGGCGCCAGCGAGGGGTGAAGGCGCAGCACCGTACGGCGGTCGTTCTCGGGGCCGTCTTCGTCGTAAGCGTCCACCAGAAACGCCAGGGTGGCACGATCGGCACCGGCCGACGGTTCGATTACGTAAGGAACGTAACGCTCCTTGTCCTGCTCGTCGAAGAAGCTCAGATCCTTGCCCGAATGCTCTATGTGTTGCTTGAGGTCGAAGTCTGTGCGATTGGCGATGCCCTCGAGTTCCTGCCAGCCGATGGGGAACTCATACTCTACGTCGCAACAGCCTTTGGCGTAGTGGGCCAGTTCGTCTTCATCGTGGGCGCGCAAGGTGAGTTTGGCCGGATCGATGCCGTAGTCCAGATACCACTGCAGCCGCCTTTGCTGCCAGTATTCGTACCAGGCGTCGTCTTCGCCCGGCTTGACGAAGTATTCCAGCTCCATCTGTTCGAACTCACGCGTCCGAAACAAGAAATTGCCCGGCGTGATCTCGTTGCGGAAGGATTTCCCGATCTGTGCTATGCCGAAAGGCGGCTTGTTGCGCGAGGTATTCACCACGTTGCTGAAGTTGACGAAGATTCCCTGGGCGGTCTCCGGGCGCAGGTAAACCGCTGCTGCGGTGTCTTCGACCGGGCCCATATGGGTTTTGAACATCAGGTTGAATGCGCGTGCCTCGGTTAGCTCGCCCTCGCATTCGCCCGGGCGCTTGCTCGGTTTCTTGGGGCAACGTGCTTGCTCGAGCTGGTCGGCACGGAAACGTCCCTTGCAAAGCTTACAGTCGACCATGGGGTCGGAAAAGTTGGTCAGATGGCCGGATGCTTCCCAGACTTTCGGGTGCATGAGGATGGAGCAGTCCAGGCCGACGATGTCGGCACGTGAGCTTACCGTGTCGCGCCACCAGGCTTCCTTTACGTTGCGTTTGAGTTCGACGCCGAGAGGACCGTAATCGTAGCAGCTTATCAGGCCGCCGTAGATCTCCGATGACTGGAAGACGAAACCGCGCCGCTTACAAAGGTTTACGATTTTGTCCATGGTGACGACGCTGTTAGACACTGCCGGTGTTTCCTATGCCCGAGGCCGGTTGAGATTGGAGCGCGCAGGCGGCGAGCTTTCGTGAACGATGCCCGCTAGAGCGCACTCATTCGAAGTTAACTGCGCAGGTCTAGCTCAGCGATGCCGGGCGTTCAAATCGAAGCTACTGTGCGGGTGGGCTACAACTCGAGAACGATCTTGCCGAAGTTGGCGTTGCTTTCCATGTATTGGTGAGCTTCGACGATGCTGTCCAAGGGGAAAGTCTTGTCGACCACCACGCGTATACGGCCCGAAGCCAAGTGCGGAAGAACCGAGGTTTCGAAAGCTCGTATCGCCGCAGCTTTGGCTTCCAGCGCCCGGGCGCGCAGCAATGTGCCGCGGATCTGCAAACGCTTTTGCAATAACACGGCAAGGTTGAGTTCGGCACTGATGCCGCCCATCACTCCGACCACTATCATCCGGCCTTTCTCGGCTAGCACCCGCAGGTTGGATTCCAGATAGGCCGCACCGATTACGTCGAGCACTACGTCTACGCCTTTCGTTGCGCGGTTGCGGCTCTCTTGCGCGATCCGCTGTGCGAAATCTTCCTCCCGGTAGTTGATTCCCAGGTCCAATCCCAGTTGCGCCGCAGCGGACAGCTTAGCGGCCGATCCCGCGGTGCCGGCGATCCAGGATGCGCCCATGACTTTTGCGATCTGTATAGCGGCGACGCCCACACCGGACCCGGCCGCATGGACGAGCAGCGATTCTCCCGCCAGTAGCCCACATTGAGCCAGGGCGTCGTGGGCGGTGATGAAGGCTTCGGGTACCGCGCCCGCTTCTATCCAAGGCATGCCCTCGGGGACGTGCGAGACCAATCGTTGGTTGAGCGCCACTTTTTCGGCACAGCCGCCGTAGGGCAGCAAACCCATGACTCGGTCGCCGCTTTCGAAGCCGCTGCAACGGCTGCCCACGGCGCTGACTTCCCCGGCGAATTCGAGTCCGGGGATGTCGAACTCAGGTTGCGGATCCGGCGGGGGATACAGGCCGCGGCGCTGCAGCAGGTCCGCACGGTTCAAGGCCGCGGCCTTGACCGTTACCAGCAAGTCCTCCGGCCCCGCCTCGGGCTCGGGTACTTCGCGCAGTTCGAGTACTTCTGGTTCTCCGTAACGGCTTATGACGACTGCTTTCATGATCCTGGCCTTACTCCTCATCCTGTCCCGGTGCTTCCGGCGGATTTCAACCTTGATCAGACAATAATTGGCGGCGCAAATAGCTTCCGGCTCACGCTGGTGCACACGATCCACGGCTGTATTCCCGCGGCCATACTCGTGTCCGCCGCTACTCACGTACGCTTGGCTACGGTTTGCTCGCCGACCGTTTCGCTTGGCCACGGCCGGCGCACTCCAACGAGTTCTCGTCCGTAAATTACTGTCTGATCGAGCTTAAGTGGGCCAGAAAAGCGCGCGACTTCAACTCGCGGCCCAGGTGAAGGTCGACCAAGCGGTTGAGCAAGGCGGTTGCGAGTTCGCCGGTGCGGGGGTCGGGCGCTTCGAGTACGGCGTTCCGTGCGCTCCTTACATAGTCGAGCAGCGGCGCTTCGATGATGCGCCGGCTCGGTCGGAAGTTCGGGTCGCCGGCCTCTATGCCGCGGCTTTCAGCTTCATGAACGGAGCAGATTATGCCGCCGCCGCGATGGTCGAGGATTGGTTTGCTGTATTCGCCGACCTCTTCGGCACAGATCCGACATACGTTGAAGTCCGGCGCCCATCCACTATGGTCGAGCAAGCCGAGAATGTAGTGGTGTCCCAATGCCTCCGCGTTCTCGTTTTCCAGCCTCCTGATCACATCCCGGTACAGGGCGTAGATGCCGGGACAGGGATCGCGCTCTGGAATCATCGCATCGGTAAGTTCCGACAGGTAGCTGGCCCAGCCGAAGGCCTCGAGGTCTGCGGCTATGTGCTGGTTGGGCGCTACTATCCTGCTCTCGTGGATTAGGGCGAGACTGCTGTAAGGCTTGCGTGTGATTCGCAGGCGAAGCTCCCGGAAAGGCTCTAGCGCGCCTCCGGCGAAGCGTTTTCGCGAGCGCCGCGCGCCTTTGGCGATGGCACTGATCTTACCCTCCTCCTTGGTCAGGACTACGGCGATGAGGTCCGATTCGCCGTAGGCGCGAGATCTCAGAACGAAAGCCGCAGCGGAAAATTCTTCCATGATGAGATCTTTATTCTAGCCGAGTGCTCAAGGCTTGGCTTCGAGCGTGAAGCGAATGGTTGCCCCTTCTTCGGGGATGCTGTCCGCCCAGATCCGGCCGCCGTGGCGGTCGACGATCCTTTGCGACGTAGCCAGTCCGATTCCATGGCCGGGAAATTCATCGGTGGAGTGGAGGCGTTCGAATGCGCCGAAGAGTTTGTCGCTGTAGGCGGGGTCGAAGCCCGCCCCATTGTCACGAACGAAGAACACGCGCTCCCCATTGATGTCCTCGACGCCGACTTTGATGGCGCCTTGTTCCCGCTTGCCTGTGAACTTCCAGGCGTTGCCGATCAGGTTTTCCATCAGGACCTGCAGCAGCCTTGGCTCACCCCACACTTGCAGGTCTCCGTCTATTTCCACGGAAACGCGACGTGCGGGGTCCGAACTGCGCAGCGCGGTTATGGCCTCTGCGGTCAACTGGCCTAGATCGACCACTATACAGCGCATTTCGGTTCTGGAGATACGCGAGAGCTTGAGCAACGAGTCGATTAGCTGGCCGAGGCGCTGGCTTGCTTGGCGGGTGCGCATCAGCAAAGAGCGGGCGTTGTCGTCGAGCCGGGATCCGTAGTCCTCTAGCAGCATGGCGCTGAATCCGTCGATTCCGCGCAGAGGCGTGCGCAGGTCGTGGGAGACCGAGTAGCTGAAGGCCTCCAACTCCTTATTGCTGGCCGCTAGCCGGCGCGTGCGTTCGCTCACGCGCTGTTCCAAATCCTTGTTCAGACGGTTCAACTCTTCGTTGACACGTTTGCGCTCGAGGGCGTTGACGAGGATCTCTGCAAGCATGCGCAGCATCCTCACGTTCTCATCCGACCACTGTTTTGACCTGCCGATGGCGTAGAAGAGCATGCAGCCCAGCAGTTCTCCCTCGAGGAGCATCGGTACGGCGACCACGGTGCGAACGTTGCGCTCGGAGAACAGTCTTTTTTCGTGTTGTGCCTGCTCCGGCAGTTTTGCGACCTCGGGGACATGAACGACTTCTCCACGCCGCAACCGCTCATTGAACCACGGGAAGTCTTGCAGTGGGATACTCGGGACGCTCTCCACCTCAGCCTTGGCGCGTTCGGAGATCCATCCGTGGGTGCGGAACGCGGTCGCGCGGTCGGGCGAGAAACGAAAGACCGCACAACGTTCTATCTGTGTGAAACGGCAGATCTCACCGAGGGCATGGTTGATCGCATCGTCCACATCCTGGGGAGCGAGATCGATGAAGCGCGTGGACAGGTCTGCGACCAAGCGATTGGCATCGTTGCGTTCTTCAATCTCGTGCTGGGCTCGCTTGAGCGCCGACAGATCCTGGGAGACGGCAACGAAGCGTTTCGGATCCCCGGCCAAACGGGCGACTCCGGCCAGAATCGGGAAACGCTTGCCTTTGACATCGACGACCTCGGTCTCCCAGGGGCCCGCGTAGCCTACTTCTGCAAGCCGCTCGAGCATTCGATCACTTAGGAAATGCCGCTCGGGGGGGCTGAACATGTTCCAGCGAAGCCGCCCTTGCGCCAAATCGGCACGGCTGGCGCTCAGTTTGTCGAGTACGACGTCGTTGGCCTCGATGATGGCGCCGTCGAGATCTCCGACCCAGATGCCGACGATGTCGGAGCGCAGCAGGGAGCTAAAACGGGACTCGGCGTTGCGCAGGGCCTCCTCCGTGCGCTTGCGCTCGAGCGCGTTGACGAACATCTCACCGACTGTCAGCAGCAGGGTGATCAGGTCCTTGGAGCGGCTACGGCCCTGGGAGCGACAGTGGCTGCCTTCGACCCAGCCGAAGCCGATAGCCCCGGCCAAGGTCTTGTCGCTGCGGTGCAGTGGGAGGATCAAGATCGAATCGAATCCGCTTTTTTCGAAAAGCCGGGCCTCGGCCAGGGCTTGGCCGGAAAGTGTACGCCTGCTGGGCAGGACCACCTTTCTCCCGGCTTCGAGCAGGCCGAGGCCCCAGGGGAAACGCTCGTGAGTGATCTCTCCCACTTGCTCGGCCAGTGGCGCTAGCTCCGGCGGGTGCCATTCGTGGCTGACTTGCCAATGGGATCCGTCTCGGTCGAACGACAGGATGACGGCGCGGTCGATGTGCGCGAACTCGGCGATGGCTCTGAGGGCCTGGCGTATGCCTTGGTCGATTTCTTCAGAGGAAAACCTGATGAAGTCGGTAGATAGCTTGGCGATCAGAGTTTTGAACGCCAGTTGGTAGTCGCGGTTCGCCGCAGGGTCTTCCCGGCCCATGCGCGGCAGCGCGGGCGGGTTTGCACAGTCGCTCATCTCAAACTCTAGGGGGGCTGCCGTAGGCCGCCAGAGCGGCCCCCTGCAGCTTTTTCCACCGGCGGAGCATAACTGAGCATGGGGCTGGGTTCCAGCGCTTACGGCGGAAGGCAAGCCTGCGGTTGACAAGGAATTATACCGTTCCTACGTTTCCCGCGGCTAGGAGTCTGCGCGGTAGAAACTCCGGCGCGCCAATTCGTCGATGATGTCGATGATATGGTGCGGCGATATGGCGCGATGATATTGCGACGATATATGGTGCGATGATCTGGCGCGCGCGATGGTGAGGCACGCCGGAGTTTCTGCCACGCAGACTGCTGGTGTCTTGGTATTGCACCATAGCTCAGGAGCCTAGGCTTTTGCCGGGCTGGCAAGCACTCGAGGAATACCCGATCATGTCGAAGAGATCCGCGCGAGGCCCCAAGGGTCAAAGCGAGTCCAAAACATCGCAAACACAACAGGCTGCGCAGCCAGGCGACGGTGGGGAATCCGTCGAAGTTCACGTCAACGGGACGGATTCGGCCTGTGCCGATGAAGCGGCAGCCTCTCGGCGCTCTACGGCGCCGGCCGATGATTCAGGAGCCGCCGAGGGGTTTGGAGCAGCGGCGGGTGGAAGTAACGGCGGCGGCGCAACTGGGGTTGCGGCGGAGGCCGGGGCAGACTCGTCGTCGGCGGACTCGTCCGCGGGTGGCGCGGATACTGCGGACACGGCGGAATCCGAGTCGGGGGATACGCTTCGAGAAAGGCTCGAAGCTGCCGAGCGTGAGGCCTCGGAGAATTATGACCGCTTTCTCAGGACGCAGGCGGGGCTCGAGAATCTTCGCAAGCGCCATCAGCGTGAGTTGGCCGAGCGGACACGCTACGAGGGCGAGATGCTCATCCGCGACCTGCTCGCCGTGGTAGACGATCTCGAACGGGCTCTAGAGCATACGGGCGGGGAGGAGCAAGGCCTTGCCGAGGGCGTGAAACTGGTTTACAGCGGCTTGCTCGCGGCTTTGACGAAGCACGGCGTGGAGCGGGTGGAGGCCGAGGGTTGCGCCTTCGATCCCAAATTGCATGAAGCGGTCGGTACCGTGGAGACCTCCGACGTCGAGCCCAATACGGTGGTGCAGGCCCACCGCGCCGGTTACTTGCTGCGCGACCGGCTGATCCGGCCCGCCATGGTCGTGGTCGCCAAGCCGCCACGGAACTCGGAGGACTGAGAGGACTGGGAAGGTCCGGAAAACCAACCGGTATTATTCATGAATAATGCCGGTTAGGCCCTTGAACGGTCCCGCTTTTCGATCATGACCGCTGTGTGGTGTTGATCGCGGGATATTTGCGCTAAGCGGCGGGATTGGGCCCCAGGCTTTGCCGCCGCATTGGCGAGGCGCGTGGTTGCGGGCGAAGTTTCAAATAATTCGGGACTATAGCCTTGCACATACGGTTTTGCTGCTTACATATCTCGATGAGCACCT
>JAJRWY010000131.1 GCA_024276575.1 Candidatus Binatota bacterium | reverse complement strand
GTAGGTGCGGTACTCGAAGTGAAACAGGCCCTGGCGCACGGTCTGGATCGGGTTGTCGGCCAGGATGCGGTCGAGCACGCGCCCGAGGGCGACCGGTATCGCGTCGCGACCATCGGCCCGATCCGTGTAGTCCGTGCCGCTGGCCATGCGCAGGTGTGTCCAGACGTAACCCGGAACGTGCTCGCGGATCGCCGCGGCCGATCCGCCGAGCAGCAGCCCCCTGGTTCGGGTAGCGCTGCTGGAACACATCCATCATCTCGATGAATGCGTCCTTGTTATTGGTCACCTCGGATGCGAGCGGGAACTGGTAGAGAACACCGAGGTCCGCGAGCCTGTCCTCGATCGTGGCGCAGAGAATGTCCCGGAGAGACATCGTGGTCGATCCGATCTCGGCGCGCAGTACCTTGAACCTGCCGGCGATGCTCCCGGCCTGGTCCGAAACAAGCGAGTTGGTCGCGGCGGTGGCCATCTCGGCGTGCTCGGCAATGGCCGAGATAACAGCCATAAGGTGCGACTTGCCCGTGCCGTAGTTGCCCACGATGAGCAGCCCCTTGTTGTCCGCTGGCTCGTCGAACTGGAGCTGGGGGAACACGAGCCGGGTGAGCTGCTCGGCCATCCGCTCGGAGATCACGTAGGTCTCCACAAGGTGCCGGGCGTCGTCCTGGGCATCCGCCTCGCGGAGCTGGACCACCGACTCGATGGGTTCGAACTGGATGATCTCCGAGTACGTCATGCCGAGTTATCCTGTTCTTTCCGCGGCCCTTCGGGCTCGCCCTCGGTCGCCGCCTGCGCGCCGTCTTGGCCTTCAGCGGCCGGCACGATGATAACCTGGGGGCGAACATCCCGCCTGTGCTCCGGATGTGAGGCCTGCGCGTAGGTCAGGTTCTCTCCGTCTATCTCGCCGCTCCAGCATGCAACGACGATGCGACCACGCGAAAGCCCTTGGAGCAAGCGCAGAGGGTCCTGCTGAAGATCGGGGCTGAACAGGACCTCAGTGTTGTCGAGTAGCAGGACGTCGGCTGGATGTCGCTCGACGATCTCGCTCGAGATGCGGGGCCCGCGCAGCGCACGTTGCTTCGAGGTCAGCTCAAGTAGCCTCTCGGAGAGTTCGAGGTTGACGTTGACAAGGGGCCAGCCGCGCTCCTCAGCTAGGTGGCGCAAGGCGCTCGTCTTCCCCGTCCGCGGCGGTCCCACGACGAGGATGAGCCGGTGGTACGCGCCCTCCGCGTCAGGCCCCCGCTGCGCAACACGGTGCGACAAGGGAGCGGCCATCTACTCCTCCCTTCCCTGGTGGTCGCTGCGTTTCTGCGCCTCCATCCAGGCGTCGATGTCGTTGCGCTTGAACCGCCACTGTCCGCCCACTTTGAAGCCCGGCAGGTCGCCACGCTGGACCATCATGTAGGCGGTCCTCTCAGCGATCTTCAGAAGCGCGGCAACTTCCTTCAGGGTTAGGACTTCGTCTTGTGACATTTGGGGGTCCTCCGAGCAGCGACGTAGAATCTGCAAGTTAATGCAGATTATCTCTTGTTTCTGCATAACTGCCAACCCGAGCCTGGACGCTCCAAACGTCGTCGAGTAGACGCCAGTTGACGCTGGAATGAGGGTTACAACTGAAGCGTCATCGGCCGCACTCGTGCGCGCGCCAACGTCGCTAAACCCTTCCCCTGCAATGCAATCTCTGAATTTGGCGCGCCAGGCAGGACTCGAACCTGCGACCACCGGCTTAGAAGGCCGATGCTCATTGCCAGCGCCAAAGAGGCGAGACTCGCGGTCCCTTGAAGAGTCGAACCGCACTGTAGGATAGTATCCACACCTACTTGTTCTCGGTCAACACCTACCTTACAAAAATCTGTGCGCTGCTCTTGACGGTCGGTTCCGCGGCAGCGCACCAAGGGGACAGAATGACTTTCGCAGACTACCTCGCGCGTTGGGGTAGTGGGTCCGGGGGGCGGTTCGTCTCGCGCAAGGAAGCAGCGAACCGGAGGGGGAGGTTGAAACGCGCCATTCCGATTATGGGCGGCATCGAGCTCAACGACCTTGAGCGCCGCCATCTGTGGAACCTACAGAAATGTTGCCTCGGGGACGGACTTAGCACCTCCACCGCCAACAAGGTGATGGTCGCAATGAGAGCCCTGCTCCGGGACGCTGAAGCCGCGGAAGAAATCCATCCGGAACGCCGACGTTACTTGGTGTCCGGCATTCATAAGCTTCGGGAAGCGTCCAACCCCACCTTCGAACCCTGGACGCTCGAAGAACGCGATCTGATCATCGAGACATACGAGGAGCAGCTCCCACACTTCGCCCCGATGGTGCGCCTACTCTTCTTTACCGGCATGCGACCCGAGGAGCTGCTCGGGCTCCAATGGAAGGACGTCGATTTCCCCGGCCAACTCATCAGGATCCGCCGGGCCCGGGTCGGCGCCGGCAACGTCATGGAGCTGACCAACTGCAAGACGGTGGAAGCCCCGCGCGAGATCCCGTTATCAGATCCCGCGTGGGATGCGCTCATGCGGTTGCCGCTCGGCGAGCCGGAAGACTTCATTGTCCTCGGCCCCCGCGGGAAGCCCCTGGATTGGGGGAATTTCACCAACCGTCAACATGCCTATGTCATGGATCTCCTCGACGGCCTGATAACCCGTCGGGTCGCGTACTCTGCCCGGCACACATTTATCACCCACGCGCTACAAAGCGGCGCCATGGACGAGTTCGAGGTCGCCTGGTACTGCGGAACCTCGACAGCCTGCATCAAGAAGAATTATCTCAAGCACACGTCGGAATTCCGCGCGCGGATGAAGAAGATCAACCTGGCCGTGACACCGCCGAAGCAGGATAAGAATACTCGCAGGAAAAGGAAGGGACACTTACGGCTGGTTAAGGGGTGAGATCAGTGCGGAACCGACTGACAACCGTTGTGATCTGGGCCTAAATCGAATCGGCATATCCGCTTAGTAGACCGAACAAATGACTTTGTGGTCATCGGAATATAGACGGCCGCTCCGAGGCTTCGGTGTGAAGGTGTCGCGGGTAATCTTGAAGTCTCGGATAGCGTCAGTCTTGAAACTACGCCACTCCTTTTCCGTCCCCTGGGTTCCCGCGAGGATAATGTTGCCAGTCGAGGCTTCGTAGAGAGTGTGAGGGCTTATACGTCGTCGCTCAGACTTGTAGAGAAAGGTCACGACGCGCCGGCCACGAATCGCTTCGCAGATTTGGTTCCTGAGCATCTTTTTCCCCAACGGCTAGCGTTATGGGGATTGATTGAAGCACAGTAGATGCTAGTTGAGCAAGGGTGGTTGAGCGGTGAAAAGATCGTGTAGGATGTTTTGTTTTTCGGGAGGTAGCGTCGTTTCTCTGTCATCCGACAACGAAAGGTCTACGAGACGGGCAGCGTGGTGCGTGCTACGATTAGTGGATGGAGAATGGGGTCTTTTCGGATCTTCTTCGCTTCGTCTGCTCAATTGCTTGGTGGTGGTGGCTCGTTCTATGCGGCGTGGAGGGGACGATAGCAGTGGCCTGTTGGGCGTTCGGCCGGCCTAACCCGAAAAGCGCGACTTGGGGAATATTTCTATTCGTTCTAATGGCTGCGACTTTCCAGACCTGGCGTGAAACTTATCACGCGTTGCGAGAGACGCAGGCAGCAACGAGCCGTCTAAGTAATGAGCGAATAAGTGCTCTGGAAGAACAACTAGCAAGTGTACGCGAAAGGCAGCCGGTTCAGCGCAGGCTATCCGAACAGCAGCGGCTTGGACTAATGAAGGAGTTGGCCACTGTATCGCCCCCGTCGAACGTCAGTATTATGTGGGAATCGGTAAACTTTGAAGCCGAACGCTACCAAGAATATTTTGCGCGGCTGTTCCGCAACTTAGGATGGCCGTATACCGTATCTATGGGCATCTGGGGTTCGGATCGCGGCGTTACCATAGTTGCCAAAGGCTCCAACTTAGCTGCCCACACGTTGCACCAGGCCCTCATAAAAGTTGGAATCGCCACCAATCTAGACGCCAGAAGTGCAAGTGCGGACGCGCTCACACCTGGTGAGATACTGCTACTTGTCGGCGTTTCCGACCTTAAGCCACCAACTCCTGATCAGTGAGGTAGGCGATAATGCCGCAGCGTAGAGCGTCAACGACGACTGATTACGGGATACGGTTTGCAGGGTGTCGACGAGGCTTCGCACAACCGCCTATACCTCGCGGGGGTATGAAGCCTCGGGGTTTTCCAAATAGACTAGTTGTTCAATGAGGAGGGCCGCAAGGTGGAAATCGGCAGCACAATGCTTACGAAGGTGCGTAAACGCTTGAATGGTATCCATGTACGTGTGCTCCGAAACCTTGATGGGGTTTGTCAGCACCACCGTTTCGGCGTCTCTTTTGTTAATTGTGGCTCCGTCTAGGAAGTAGCGCAGATACTCGAATACGAGCACCGCCCCCGACCATCGAGGCACCGAACTTAGACGATCACGATACGAGTGATGCTTGAACTCTCCTGTGATGGGGTAGTTGGTACTATCCATGAACGCCACCGCAAACGCGGCAGCTCGCTTGAACGGACTGGGCTCCGATATACCGACATAGTGGACCAAAGCCTCTTGGGTATCCCTGTGAATCGCGTACAGTCGGCTAGGCTGCCACGCAATTCCACCGAATGTGCTGCTCGCCTGACTAATGTACGCCCGCCAGTGATGATAGAGTGGAAACATCCCCCCATCTGGCGCCGGACTCCCCCCCTGCGTTGTACTCATGACATCTCAGGCTGATTTAGCCACGAACTGTTCAAAACGCTTCTGGAAATACTCATTTACACCGTCCGGCGAATCGCACCGACCAGAGCCGTTTGCGTTCTCCTGGTAGTTCGCTAGATCCTCGCCCCCATTTGAGCGCTCAAGCGGGATCCTGTTTGGCAAAACTTCAATCTCTTGCGGACCTTTATTTTCTGGCATGATAAAAACCCGGTTTGTGGCCTCGTAACTGCCACAATGCCGTTATTTCTTATATATACTATGGCCGCTCGGTTCGGTTCGTAAGGACAATTGAGGGCCGGTTAAGAAAAGAAAACTGAAGATGAATTTACCACTTCAGCCATCCACCCCTCCTTAACCCGCTGGGGTTGGACCCGACAACTCGCATCTTGCTCTCGATCATTTGTTCTACCCCCCCACCTCGGCTTACCTGACAGCATAACGTACGGGGCGGCTAGCCGTCTACCTGATACCGTGGCATTTCGCAATACTACTAAGGTTTTTTTGCCGCCTGTTTCTCCCCATCGTCCCCCATAGGACAAGGAACCCGATACTGGGGACAGCGGATTTCTTACGCTTTATCAATGGCTTAGGCTACAGAACCAGCCGGCAGATAACTCAGGGCGTCCATTTCAAACTGACCCACCACTGCGGGAAACGTATCCCTGCCCCCAGCCAGAACAGGTCTTCCGTCCGACCTTGACACGAAAGCATGAAACCGTTCAGTCTAAACGATTACATACGAACCGGAGCCGACCTTCCGCCTGGAAGGCTCCTGCTATACCAAATTCTCATGGCTATGCGGCCAACAGGTCTGACCAAGCTCCTCTTCGACGGGAATGTAGGGACCCAGGCCTTCGAGACCGTCCGCGGAGATTCCTCCACAGCCGAACGCCTTCGGCAAGCAACAGAGCACCTTGAAGACTTGGCCCGTTCCACTCAAGACCTGCATGATTTCATATTGGATCAAGGCCCTTTGACGCCCGACGAACTCCTGACCATGCCTCCCACTTGGAGACGAGGCTACTTTCTGGAAATCGCCGACTTCATCGCTCACAACGGCCGGAAGAAGCTCGCAGATGACCATGAAAAGTATCGCAGGTTCTACTTGGCCCGGATGAAGAACGATCCGCCGGTGGCCATGTAACAACTCTCTCCCGCGCCCACTCTTGACCTCCTTCACGCTTCTGGGCTTTACTGCGGCCTTGTAAGGGTCTTCAGGGGGGATCTTCAGAAACAATCGAATGCTGGCGTGTTGTTTCCCATGGGAGAAGCCTTCTTCGTACAGGTCCTGACAAGCGGAGGCATCAACTATGAAGGTGACACTGTTCTTAGGCGCAGGCTTTTCGGCCCCGTTTGGACATCCCGTGATGAATGAGTTCCTTGCCTTTGCAGATGAGACCAAACACATCGACCAAGGAGAGAAAGCATTCCTTGGCGAACTGGTTCTCGAAGCGCGTCGGGCCAATAGCTTCTTGGAAAGCTCACCGACGAACCTTGAGGACATTGTCTCGTTCGCCGTCATGGCCGATCGCATAGAACTCGGCAGCGGCGCTCCTCGGGCCCCGCGGATTAGAGAGATTTTGAGGAAGATTTATGGCCAGACCGCAGACCTTCGCACGTACTGGCAGGTTTGTAGTCGGTTCTGCGAATGCTTTGGACTGAAGCGGGATGAAACGTGGAAGGATCTGACTATTATCACGACGAACTACGACTTGAACGCTGACTGTGCGCTCTACTATGGAGGCAACCCGGCGAAACTACCCTTTGTTCCTGAGTACATAGGGCAAACGACGAAGCAGGTGAACAGCTACCTTTACGCTGATCGAGGCGTGCCTCTGTGCAAGCTGCATGGTTCAGTAAACTGGTTTACGAACACCAACGCCGATCACTGCCTTGTCGACGCCGCTGTGGGAAACGTTATGGAGGTGTCAGGTAAGAAGCTGGAATCCATTCCGTGCCCGCTCACTTATGACGCCAGCTATACACCACACGGCGACGCGATGATCGTGCCACCGTCGTTTCTCAAGCCTGACCTGTCCCCTGAATTGGCAAGCGCGTGGACCACTGCTGCTAAGGCGCTCCAGGAAAGCCACTTGCTAGTATTTGTAGGGTATAGTTTCCCTCAGTCCGATACCGAAATGGCGTATTTTCTTTCTCGCGCCCTTGCCGGCAACTCTCACTTGCGCAACATTCTGATTGTCGATCCTGAGGCCGACGCCATCGTCCACCGACTTAAAAGCGCGGAGAGTCCGTATGGTTCCCATTTTCGTGCTCTACTCAAGCGCCGAGCGGCGGACTGGACACTCATTAAGGTGGACTTTTCCAACCCAGCAGGCGAGAAGAATCATTAGCGATCAACAAATGGTCGGCTGAGAAACCGCGTCTCGAATCGGAGGTACCCTAATGTCTGAACTTGCAGCCATTACTCAAACGCTCACTGCGATTAAGGTGGCATCCGATCTCGTCAAGGGTTTGCGAGCCGTCGACGGTCATCTTCGCGAAGCCGAGCTTAAGATGAAGATCGCAGACCTGGCGGAGGCTTTGGCGGATGCCCGTCTAGGAATTCTTGATGCCCAGGAAGAAATTGAAGCTCTCCAGAATAGGGTGAAGCAACTGGAAGCCAAACCAGACCTCCGTTTAAAGCTAGAACTCCGGCACAATGTCTACTACATGAAGGACCCTCCACCCGATAGGACAGAGGGCCCCTATTGCCCCGCGTGCTATGAGTCCAGCGAGACATTAATCCCCGTGACGATGCTGCCACCCGCAATGCGAAGTAGCGGGAACTTCCATTGCCCAATCTGTGAAGCGGTGTACTAGTCGACCGCGCGCGACGCCGACTCCGCCAGAATAAACGGAGCAGGCCCCAGGGGGATTAGGAGCCTGCCCCGCCATCACAGCCGACGAACCCAGAAGTCAGCCGTGATTACTCGTCCGTTCTTTCGTAAGTCCCGAAGGTCACCCGGCGCTGGTAGGCGGTAAGCACCTTCTCGCCGGTGGCCGGATCCGTGCTCAACTCGCCGCCGGTAGTCAGATCAACGTCAGCATCTTTCGGGATGGCAGAGTCCGACCCTGAACCGGCTGAAAACGTCAGAGCCAGCGGGCCGAGACCCACCGCCGAGTACAGCCCACCGACCTCTCGGAGCTGTGCCACATCCGGATCCGGACAGTACATGACCTGGCAGTCGCGATTCTCTTTCTGCTGGGTGAGCACCACGCATTCTCCAGCGTCCAAGGCCGCAGCGGTGCAGCCGGCGCCGAACTCCGTGTAGGTCCGCTCCATGGTCACGCAGCCCGACAGGCCAACGAGCAGACAGATCACGAGTCCCGGCGCCACGTCACTCAGCCTCGCCGACGCCGGTACGATCCAGGCCACCAACGTCATGAAAGCCGCCGTGATCAGCCCGTCCGGTAGGCTGGCTCCGAAGTCCGGCCACATGTACTCGATCCAATACTCCAACAACATCCCGATGACTCCGGCACCGGTTACTTTTCCTGCAGTGGTTTGATTCATCCTCTACCTCTCCTAGTGGCCATCGAGGCCACGCGCTACCAGAAGATCCACGATCTTCTGCACATTCTCGTCCACCTTCGCGATCTGCTTTGCCTGCGCTTTGAACCGCTCCTCTATTCGAACTTCGAGCTGGGCAACGGCTTTCTTCGTCGTCTCTGCCTCCTGGACCTTCTCAGTGTTTTCCGCAACGGCCGCGGTTAGCCGAACCCCACTGACGAGCACCCCTAGACAAAAGATAAGGATCGCCCAATTTCGCCGTGCCCATTCCCACGTGGGCGCCCCATCACCGTTAGCCATCCGCCTCATCCTCACAGCGCTACCCGGGCTCGCAGCCACCCCCTGAAATTCTCTTTCTGCCTTGGATCCGCATCGATGATCCGCCAGTAACCGGCGCCCTGCCGGATGTTCGCGGCCACGAGCAGCACATCGCCGTAGCCCTTGGCGCAAAGAGCGTTC
This sequence comes from Candidatus Binatota bacterium, assembly GCA_024276575.1. Taxonomy (GTDB): domain Bacteria; phylum Desulfobacterota; class Binatia; order UBA1149; family CAITLU01; genus JAJRWY01. Next base: position 67,065 of record JAJRWY010000131.1, on the reverse strand, counting down.
ACCACCGCAGTCGTCTTTCGCCCGATAACTCCGTCAACCTCGAGCTCGACCACGCCGGTGTCGTAGTTCACAGCGTTGCAGGCCTCCTGGATGAACCTGGCCGCCACGCGCTTGCCCATATTCACGGCCGTGTCGTAGATCTCGTTCGCTATGGCCTGGTCACTGAGATTTCCCAGCATCAAAGGACGCCAGAACTCGCCTTCGTAGAAGTCGACGACCATAGGCGACAACAGCGCGCGCCAACGGCCGAGGGCACCACGCACATCGGCAGTGACGCTCTTCGCCTCGTCGATCAGCGCCCAGCCTTCCCAATCCGGGAAATGCACGCGCGAGATCCCGCGATAGGTTTCACCACCGCGATCGCCGCGGCGGTTGCTGTAGCCACCCTCGTGACGAGACGTGGAGTTGAACGCTGGAAGGAATTCGGCCATCGAAGCAGTTCCTACGCCGGCGCCGCCGGGACCAAGAGATACTCGACAAGGACGAGGGCCTTGCCGGTGGTCGCGGCACTCCCGCCGGCGGCGTAAGACGCCTGCGGAGTCCTGGCCGCGGCCGAGAACTCGCCGATGTCTACGCCATCGGTGAGCGACTTGAGACCGACAGCAGATACATCAACGTCCTGCGAATAGGCGTCGTCGTCAGTGTCGTGGCCAACGCGAATGAGATCCGTACCGTCAGAGTCGAACGCTTCCGTCACCTCGACCGAACGGCGCAGAACGACGTGATTCGCCGGGATCTGCTTCCCTACCCATGTAGTAGACGAATCGCTTACCCAGCCGGCTTGGCACTTGGGCAGCCCACCACCAACAAGATCCTCGAGCTTCCATAAGCGGATCCAGGCGCTGTCAGTCGAATTACACTGTTTGAGCCACCCGGAGCTCGTGTCGGCCCACAGCATGTAGGCCGTTGTCGTCGACGGCTCCGACGATCCCGAGTGCAAGGAGAGCAGAGCGTCAAAGGCATCAACGTCCTTCTGGCGCTTGTCCTCAAGGCTATCGCTGGCGGCCGCCGGCTGGTTGTAGTTCTGGGACATCGTCTCCCCTCACAATGCGCAATCGTAGAAGTTACAGTCGGTATTGGTCGCGCAGGTGCGCTGCGTTCTGCCGCTTGTGCAGACACCGCCGGAACAGACACCGTCCGAAGTGCCGGAGAGATTCTCAAGGCACGCCTCGATCAGATCGACGGCGTACTTCACACCGCCGGTTTCGAGATCGAAGTTGTTCCAGTGGATGTGGTCGCGAAAACAGTTCGCTCGATTGTAGTCCCCGAGTACGCCCGCACACTTCGTGTTGAAGTAGTGGTGCAAATCAACGTAATGCAGACCGTCGTTAATCGCCGTTTGACGATCAAGGGTCGCGATGGTCGTGATACGCGCAGAATGCAGCGTAAACGGCTGAGTCACTCCACCGAAACACAATCCCGACGAACACGAGATCTCCGGGGGGCAATCCGCATTGGTCGCGCACGCCACTCCCGCTATCGAACTCGGTTGCGGCGCCAAGATCAGCTCCACCTCAGATCCGACAGGTCTCGCCGCCGCGGCCGCGACGATCGCACGCAGCGACCGCTCATATTCGGCGATGCTGTTGCCGGTCATGCACAACCCACCGGAACACCCAGGCGCATTTATGCAGCCGGAGGTCCACCATCGAGTCGGCTTATCGAGATACCAGTACACATAGCCGATCGCCTGATCGCACTGTCCCCCAGTACAACTCGTCACGCATTCACCGCCGTCACACTCATCACCGCAGTCCGCGTTCGTCGTGCAGGCTATGTTCGTCCGGCAATCGTACTTGTCACTGCAGGTCCGGCAGGTGGACGATACGTTGGTAGCAAGCCAATGGCTCGCCTTGTTGTTGATGCAGTACCGGGTCGCGCTGTCGGGATAGCCGGAGGTATCGTTGACCCACAGCCCGTTTTGACCGCAGTAGCATGGTGCTCCGTGATCCGTCCCACCACGGCAATACCCGAACTCATAGCTCTCACACATACCACCCGTGCAATCGGCGTTGGTGCTACAAAGATCCCCTTGATCCGTTCCGCCATTGCAGTGCATACGCGGGGGCGGCATTTCCGCAACAAGCGTGTTTACACCAGACACGAGCAGCAAGTAGTCGCATTTGTGGTTACCGCCGATAAGGGTGCGGCACTGCATGTAGTTGGGGCTACACAGGCCGGATCCGCATGTTGGTGTCTGACCTGAGCAATCCGCGTTGCTCGAGCAAGAGCGGCCGTTCATGATCGTCTCGATGTTCTGCTCGATGTCGCCAATGGTGGTCGAGCCGCGCGTACACACAATTATCGAGTCGAAGTCTTCAAGCGACGCCGTCAGCAGATTATGGAACTCAGTCTGGTTCGCGGTCGAGTCCCCGGCCACGCATAGCGTCTCATAGCCGTCGCCATTCACGTCGACGGCTACCCCCGGCAGCGTCGGGGATTGCAGAGAAACCTCGGCCTCGGCCACTACGGCGGTTAAGTGAAAAGCATTGGAGGCCGTACCGACCTCGACGTCGAGGCTGTTCAGGTCAAAGCCACTGCATGATGGGGCCCGGCACCACTGAGTATCTGCCCCCGGGGGATCCGTGATCAGTGCGTAGGCATCCGGCAGAAAAACGCCGCCCGTGCTGTGATACGCGATGTCGCTGTAACACAGCCCGGAATTGCACTCCTGAGCGTTATTGCAATCCGCGTTGGTAGTGCAGATTCCGCCCCAACAAGAACGATTCGTGCCGTCGTGCGCGCAAAGACGGTGATATTTGCCGGAGGCAGCATCACCGTGGTCGTTGTATAGGCCAGAGAAGGCGACGCCGGCCGAGGTCGAAATTGACTCGCCGGCGGCCAGCGTGATGTCGCTCAGCGTGAAGATGTCATTGTTCGGGTTACCGTTCCTCGACAGATAAGTCGTGGAGTAGTCCAGGCCGGATTTCCCCGTTGCCAAGTCGTCAATACACTCCCACCGTGAGCTCGAGCATCCGGTGCGCGCCAGATTTGCTTCCACTTCACCGTCGGGCGTCATCCGCGCGATCCGCGCAGTCTTTACCGCCACAGCGTCGTCAATGATCAGATCATCGATGTTTACCTGCCACACGGACGTCGTCGCCGCCTCTTGGCCGATCAGAATGTCGGTGACCTGGCCAACGTCGGCCGTGGAGCAAGTCTGGGAGTCACAGGTAACAGAACAGTCAGCATTGGTCGCGCAGGTGTCGTCACCTTCGGGATCGCCGGAGATCACCCAATCTGAACAACGAGACGGGCAGTCCGCATTGCTCGAGCAGGCGAAGCCATCACCAGTGCATGCCCCTTGCGGCCGCGTCTGCGCCCCCCTATTGAACCCGGATTCCCACAGCTCACCGCGCACATCACCGCCGGCGCCTGCCGTGTTGTCCTGGCCAATGGTGATCTCGTACCACTGACCGGTTCTCAAAACCGGGGTTGAAGCGAATGACGAATCCGAGGCTGTCGACTCCCCCGGCGTTTCTGCCGTGCAGTCAGCATCGGACGTTGCCTCCGTACCATCGTTGGTCCCGCCGGCGCACTCCTTCCCATCATCCTCGAAGTACAATCGCGCCTGGTATTCCGTGGAGCTCGCGCGCTCCAGCCGCAGAAACATCCCTACATTGGAGCCCTGCTTGTACGTGAGCAGCTTGAGCGGATCGCCGCTGTCTCCCACCGTCGTCACGTTCACCAACAGGTGGGTGTAGAGCGTATCCGTGGCCGAGATTATGTCCGTGCCCACACGCGCCCACTCGACCGAGGTCGTCGGGCTGACCTCGAGGGAACAGCCGTTGTTGGGCTCGCTCACGCAGGTCCCTTGCCCTGCGTTGCAGTCCGCGTTGCTCGAGCAGGCTTTGCCTCGATCATCGTGGCTGACGTAGTCGCAGAAGTTTCCTCTAGGCGTCGGGCTCGTGGCCGTGATTATCGGATTGCTCCACGAGTCCGCCTCCAGGATGAAGAGCTCGTCGCCGGCGTTGTAGTCGCAATACTCGAACCCCGTCAGGAATACGCGCGCTGCGGTGGCCTCAATCGGAAGCAATATGAGCAGCGTGCACAAGAGGGCACGCTTCACAACGTCACCTCTTCGACACAAATCACGTAGCTGGCCGACGCCCAGGTTTGCGGAGGAGTCCCCCCTGTCGTGACCTTGATCCGGCCAAATTCCCCGGCTTCCCAGGTCAGCGGCCCCGTGATCGTACACTCGAGATCCGAAAGCCCAGAACTACCTGTAACAGTGCAACTGCCCTCCGTTACCCAAGTTGGTGCGGTCGCGGCGCCGCCATCACTCGCGGCCGCTATCGATCCAGTCCCGGACTGAAAGTTGAACGTCTGAGACTCACCGGTGGCCAAATCGTAGTAGAGGACAAACTTGGCGTCTTCTATCGTCACCTTCGTCGACATCCGTGGCGCGATGTTGTCCACACAGTAGGAGCCCAGGCCATTTAGCGGTCGCCGCGTATTCGCCGTGCAAAAGCTGTTCTGTGACGACGCCCAGGTCACCAACTGACACCGCCGGTGATCTCGCGCCGTCAGGATGTCTTGAATTCCGCTGGAGGTTGTCTTGATCGACGGCACGTCGTTGGTCGTGCTGATACACACCCCGCCGACGTTGGATTCACTCGCGCATGAGCTGCGCTGTGGAATCGCAAGGTTACCGTTTTGCGCGTTCACCGTGCCGGTGATGTCCCAGGTGCCAGCAAACCCCGTCGAGTTGCCGGTCCAAGTCACGCCAGCGCTCATGGTCCTAGAGGCATCTGTGCGCATGGCCTCAGTAGGCAAATCGGCCTTCTGTATGGTGTCCCCCTGCTTGTACACGGTGGAGTTGAGCGAGCAGTCGACCTCCCCGCTACCATCGGGTGCGCACGAGAAATCCGTCCCGAAATCGAGCCGCTCAACGTTGGTCGCCACGGAGATGTTCTGATTCTCGATCTCGATACCAGGCGAGGTAATGCAGTCGATCTCCCCAGCCGTTCCGTCGTATGCGCACAGTTTGCCGGCGATGGCCGAGCCGCTCGGCGTGAATCGAGAAACAGACGAACCGTTGCCCACCGCCAACTGACTCGTAGCGGTGTCCCATTGGATCCGACCCTCGGTGGTGTTTCCGGGCGTAATCCCCTGCTCCAAGATGATCCATCCGCTGCTCGAATTGTCGATAGTGATGGCGTCAGGAACCTCGGAGTCATCGTCGGGTTGGTCGTCGTCCGCCGTACAAGACTGCACCGCACCGGCCGCATCGACTCCAAGGGGATAGTTGCCGGCGGCGCAGTTCGCACCATCGCCGTGGCCGGCGGCGCCGCAGCTCGAATACTCGATTTTCGACGTGTCGGCAGGCACTTTCAGGCACTCGCCAGCCACCGGGACGTCGGCCCCATCGTCAAGCTCGTCAGTGCCAATCGTATCGGTACCGACCGCGCCGGATACACCACAGGCAAAGAGATTCGTGGACTGAGTGTAGTTCAGATGCTGACCCGCAGAATCTGGACAATCCGGGATTTGGGCTTCGCGAAACGCGCCGCCCTCACCGAGAAGGACCGAATCATCGGTCCCGGAATTCGGATACCCGGTACCGCCTTGTTGCGGCAGCACCTGACCAGGCGCCGTAAAGGGGATTACAAGACTCAAGCCAAGAACCAGGGCTGCAAACTGTCGACTCATCATGAGTCGATCGTAGCCAGATCCCTCTTTTTGAGACGGGAATCGGGGGAAAGTAGGTACTACAACGTAGTACTTAGTTTGTTGCCGGCGTCCACGCCGCCAGGCGCAGATCCGGGATCACCGGGGTCCCCAGCGCGGAGTCGCCGCTCTCATCGAGCGACAGATCCACTCGTAGGTAGCGAGCGCGCACAACGCCCTGAGAAAAGCCCTGGTAGGACCCAACCGTCTCCTGGTCGTCGTTTAACGCCGTAAGAACGAGCGAATACGAGAGATTATCGAAATCTCCCCGCCCGGTGGCGTCCCAGCGACCCGCCTCGAGGTCGTCACCCAACACCGCCAACGCTGCCGTCTTGATGGTGCAACTCGCTGAAGAGGTCCCGCCGGTGACAGTTTCGTTGGCCTGGAATGTTCCGCTGACGGGCTTTACATAGATCGCGTAGTCACCGTCCGAAGCTGCCACCAACACCGTAGCCGTCGCGCCACTCGTCCCGCCGGTCACCGTCTCTCCGGCCGTGAACGGCCCTCCGGTTACCGCCCCGATAACAAAGCGGCTGGCCTGCGAGGTAAACGCAGACGCGTTGCGAGTAGCACCTCCGCTCACCGAAAGCTGCCAATCCCGCTCCTGGCCAAGATCGTGAAGTACGCTGGCGTACAGGCCCGCGAACGCTCCCGTCTTGGCTAACCGGCCCTGAGAATCCTTCACGGTGTTTACCTTCGAGCCCACCCAGCCAGAGTCGCGCTCGCTGTAGCTAAATGATGGCGCCCCGTAGGTCAGATCCATATCGACCCAGACCGAAGCCGCCGTGTAGGACTCCCGCCCCTGGGTGTCCACGGCCTTCACCAAGAATAACTCGCCACCAGGAGTCCAGTTCGAGGTCTCGAGCTGGGTGCCCTTGACCTCCCCCACGAAGGCCGCCGTGCGCCAATCCCAGCCCCGCTTTACCCGGTAGAAGGCCAGGTTGCGGTTCAGTGGTTGACCATCTGCGTCGTTACCCGGATCGTCCCAGGCCAAAACCAACGTGTTCTCGACCCGAGTGTACGACAGGTTGACCGGTCTGACCGGCCGTTCAGCCACCGGATCGTAAGTCGCGCTTGATTGCGGTGAACTTTCCGGATGCCCCTTATCGCCAGCCTCCGCGACACCAACTACTGCAACTTCGTAGGCGTCTCCAGGGCTGATGTCCGAGCTCAAGAGCAACTCATCGTCCAGCGTTTCTCCGGCCGAGATCCAGGCGGTGTCCCCCTGCTGCCGGTAAAATACCTCGTAGCGTCGCGCACCCGCCGCCGAGGCTGGTGCCCAGCTCGCGCGCAAAGCATGGATCTCGGTTCCGTCCCGCGCGACCTGTGGATCCGCCCGTAACGTGAGCCCCGTAACGTCCGGAGGTATGAGAGTGGACTGCGGCACCGAGGCGTTTTGGTTAGCCTCGATAACCTGCCCGATCACAAGTGAGTCGGTGTAAATCGACTCGTCGTAGTTGACGCACTTAATGGCATGAGTCAGATCCGCCCGTCGACCGATGCGATAAATGATCCAATCGAGCTTATCCTGGCCCTGCTCTCCCAGCAGGAACAGGTCGTGTTTTTGCGGCAGGCGAGACCACGCGGTGGCCACCGAGATCGCGGTGCCGGCGGGGTAGGTGCCGGCCGGCGAAGTAACCGTGCGTGTCTCGCGATCGCCCGTATCAAACTGAATCTCGAACTCGTAGGTCTTCCCGGTATCCAAGGTCACTGACCGGTCCAGAACCACGGTCGTAGACGAGCTGCCCGCAGCCACGCGGCCGGTCATGCCCCACTCCGTGTAATCCTCGGCCAGAACAATGCGGTCTCCAGCCTCAGCCGCCAACGCATCCAACCCACAGCGAAAGCCCGCAGCTTCGACAGTACGCCGGCCAAGTAAGGCTATCAGCTTCGCCTCGCGCATCGCCTGGCCCGGGCGCGTCACACCGGGAAGCGGAACCGTCTTGGATCTAAGCGGCTCGGAGTTGTCCTTGACCTCGTCGAGCTCGAAGATCGCGGCGTCCTCCGTGTAGTCTTTGTCAGCGTTCAGATACTGAACTATCACCTGGTTCGGAGAATCTTCCTCAGCGCCGAGGTATTGGTGCTCCCAACTGTCGGTCACGATATTGCCCATCCCGAACTGCTGAGTGCGCGGACGCGCTTTCTCCGCTTTGAACTTGATCTTGCGGCCCGAAAGGATCGGGGCGCAACGTGCCGTCAGACAGATTTGCCGCAGCGTCTCCCAGGCTTCCTTCTCCTGAAAGATTACCCCGTCCCAACGTCCCAGCGGCTCGGTCCCGCCTTGGCCGTCATCCACTAATGAGTCGCAGTAATCGGCCCAGTCCTTGAGACTCTCGAGGTCCGGGTCGGTGGCCGACAGGTAGTTCCCGACCGAGTAGCGCTTGTTCGTAAGTACATCGAGGGCGATCCAGGCAGGGTTGTTCGACCACTCGTAGGCGTACACCGGATTGTCAGCATCCACACCGTCCCAGACCGGCACCCTTACCCCTTTGACTTTCGCTACGATGGTTGGAAGGCCACCGTTCGTTTGTTTCACATCAATGTTACGCAGAGCCAGTAGCGCAACTCCCGGGTACGAGAGAGCCTCGTCGAGGATCTCATCGATCGATCCCAACTGGATCAGATTGTTTCGCTTCGTAGGCTCGTGACGGTGTTTGTCGGAATCCGCCGTGTTCGCGGTGTTTCGGTTGCGACGCCGGACGTCGATGTCGTAGGAGTCGCGTGTGGGAAAGGTCAAGCGAAAAGCTGAGGCAAAGGGAGCTGTCCTCTTTGCCTCCACCATGATCGCGCGAGCGTCGTTTGGATCGAGCGAGGTCGTGTACTGTGAGCCCTGCGCTGTGAACTGCACACCGGGGATCGCCGGCATTCCATACACCACGTAGTTCCATGGACCCGGCGAGCCGCCGCCGGCATCGCTCAAGCGATAACGCACCTCATAGAATACCGGCGTCGAGCGAATCTTCCCCTGTCCGTTCTGGTAGTAGAGGCCTCGCGAATGCGAGATGTTGATCACCGCCGCATCAACCGCCTTCGTCGTCGAATACGAGAACCAGGGCCCCGGGCCAGCTATCCCCTTACCGTTGGCATCCATCGGCTGGTCGAGCTCAGATCCAATCGCGTGCAGATCATGAGTCTGGTTGAAGCCAGGAATCACGCTCTGGACTATCTCGCCAGGACGAAAGGAAACGTCCACCCCGGAGTACGACGACAGGGGGTTGCCGTTCAGCTTGATGTCCTGGAGGTCAGGGTCGTCGTGAGCCACGGCATCGAAAGCATCAGTTCGCGACCCTATTCCTTCGATCCGTCCTTGGCTCACTGCAAGCAGGACGTTGAGAAAAGTATCCCCCCGCTCGTTTAGCGTAGTGTACAGGCTCAGTATGTTGCCACCGACAGGATGCTCGCCATAGATGACCGGGATGGGTGCACCGCGGCGCCTGCGATTGCGCGGCGGGGAGAACACGCTCCCGTCGTCCTCGAGGTCTGGCGGCTCCGGCATGCCTATGAGCAGAGAGACCCCGTAAGAGACCGCCGTGCTAATCGCGATAGTCGCCAGGTAAGGCGCGGCAACATACAAAGCGTTGGCAAGAACGTACAGAGCGCTGACGGGATCGCCGAAGGTGGACACGAAGATAAGTTCATCTCCGTCGCGCGGCTCGATGGCCTGCAGGGCTTCCTTGTAGACGCCCTTCCCGTTCCAAATGCAGTAGGTGTCCTCCAAGCTCCAGGATTCAGGCAGGTAGGCCGCAATCGGCTGGCCGGGGCGATGATCGGCTTGCTTCTCTCGACCCGCACCCTCCAGGAACGGATTGCGACAGGTCTTGACCGTAATCACGTGAGCTCCTCATGTCGCGCGGCCGCGTAAATGTACGGAGAGATCTTGCTGATCCGCCACACACAGACCCGTTGAGTCTTGACCGCATGGACTACGCGCATCCCGTCCACAACGACGGCCAGATGCGTCGGACGGTCCTTGTTCGGCCATTGGACGATAAGAACATCACCCGCCCGGTACGGCTTCTCGACCGCCCGCCACGGGCGATGAAAGTTCTCGATGATCAGATTGAGGCCTGCCAAGTCCCAGTCTTCCGGATAGCCCTGGACGTCCTCAATGAGCACGCCGCAGCGGGCGAGCAGCAACATGACAACCCCGAAGCAATCGAGGCCCTGGTTCGGATCTCTGCCGCCATTTCGGTACTCGACTCCGATGAGGTCTTGGTAGTGGATCATTGCGGTATCGTCGGAAAGCCGCCGTAGCGGGCAGGATGGATGCTGGAATCACTACCGTGTGCCACACAGCCGTTGGATCCGTTCAAAGTCTTGTCGCAGGTCGTAAGCGCGCCGGCGTAGCCGCATTCGTAGGACTTGTAGACCCAACGACAGCGCTCGGTGAATCGCTCAGACGGAAACGGCAAGCCGAGAAAATTGGTGTGCCCGATGCGAAACGACACGTTCTGCTGAGTCCTCGAGCACGAGAGCACCTTTGCCGTAGCTTCGGATTTCGCCTCGGGATCGTCGAGGTGGTACTTGTGGACGATGATCAGCTTGACGTTGTGGCCAACGAAACCGTTGGCGGCCTTTAGATCAGCGGTGATTTCCCGGGCGACATCCACCACCGTCACGTTGGTCTGAGGCAGGTTCCCCTCCGAGTTCTCAGAGCTCTCCCCAATTACGATCGGGAACGGCGAGTACACCACTCCGTCGAACTCCACTTCCTCGTCGTGGGCCACCAAACAGTACTTCTTCGTTCCAGCCTTGTTCGCGTCGATCTGCCACAGCACAAGCCAGGGCTCGGTTTGGGCGAGCTTGCTCTTTTCCTTGGTCAGTTCGGGATGAAGGTCTTTCATGCTGCGGCCGCCGTGAAGGTAATGAGTTCCTCGAGCACCAGGTGAATCGAGTAGTTGTCAGGGTTGGTCTTTGAGGCCCTGGCCGAGACTCCCTTGAGATGCACCGTGATCGGATCGGTCTCGTCCGGAGGAACCCACGAAAACTGCTGGTGAGAGCCCACCCGGGCCTCGATGAAGCTCATGATGGCGTCTCGCTCCGCTTTGTCTCGATTGCCAAATACGCACTCGAAGCGCCGCCGGCTCTGAGCCCGGACCGGCCAGCTCTGCTCGTAGCCGTACTCAAACCCGTACTTGATGGTCTGGAAGCGGTCGATCGCCCGGAACGGATAATCCGGCACGTAGTTGAAGAGCAGCTCGAAGAGATCAGAGCGAACATAGTCGACCCGGACCTCCGCACCCGCAGGCGGTGCCTCTCCCAGCGTGATCGTCTTATCCACCAAAGAGAACTCCATGGCCCCGGGGCTCGCGGCCGAGTACTTCAGATGCACCCCGTTTACCGCCGGCGCGCACTCGGCCGGCGAATTCGGAGCTGCAACGAGCTCGAATACCCGGTTCGAGCCGTCGATCGCACCCGTGGGCACCTCTCCGTAGGTCGGAGTCTCAATGACCAGACTTCCGCCGGACACGTAGTCAGCTACCAACGCCGTTGTGGAAGTCGGCGCCAGGCCCACGACGATCGTGGTGGGGTTCGGAACAGCAAACTGGCCTATGCCGGGATTTCCCGCAGCCACATAGCTCAAGCGGACCCCGGCCAGATAAACGCGGATCGCTTCCAAACGCTTCGGCGTGCTGGCCAACGTAAAGATGTAGTTCAGGCCGTTTTTCGTCCCGGACGGCTCTTCACCGATGACCAGGTCCGTATTGCCGACAAGCGGGTAGTCGATCACTAGCGTCTCGCCACTTGCCGGCACAGTTCCGCCGATCGTAATACTCGCCGCGCCCGTGTTGACCGTGTACTGATTCTCGCCGGGAGATGATGCCACACGCTCCATACGGATCCCGTTTCGAAACACTGCCGTCTCCGCCGCGCTCGCCGGTGTCTGAGCCAGTGTGAAGGTGGCCGTGGCGCCGTCTATTTGCCCCGTCAGATCTTCCCCCTGGACAAAGTATCGAGTGATCCCACCGACGTCCTCATCCGCCACCGCGACTCGTGTAAACGAGCTCGCCGACGCCGGCGGATCCCCGAGAACGAAATCATCGGCGACAAGCGCACCGGATCCGCCTGACGCACGATTCAGGTAAATCCCGGACTGGCCCTTTTGCAGTAGCCGGTTGGCGTCTTGGTCGGTCACTGTCAGCTTGAGAACCGTGTCGACGTAGACCTTCAGCGTCACGTCTCCGCTTCCGCTCACATCGAGCTTGAGCTCGATCGGCGTACTCGCCGACAGCCCGGACACGTCCGCCTGCTGCGTCCAGATAACCGCCCCGTTGATAACCTTCTTGAGTTCGAGGTTGTTGGTCGAGGTGTCGATCCGTAGCCGGGCGAGATACCCGGTGAAGGAATCGAGATCTCCGCCCGACGACCCCTTGCCGCCGCGCGCGACTACGCCGCACCAGTGCGCATCAGCGGTGTTCGGGTAGGTGAGGTCGGCCCGAACGGTGTAGTCCTCGTCCGTAGGCACGGCCTGGTACATCGAGACGCGCTCGATTCCAGACTCGGATCCATACGAAATCTGCCCACCGGCGGTCGTTACAGCCTCCGTGTGGCTCCAAAACGACCGGACGTAGTAGTCATCCGCCCCTACCCTGTTGGGACGGTCGAAATCGTCGTCGAGCCAGACCGAGCCGTCGGAGAGCGCAGCCGCCTTGAAATTCCGGATTGAGGCCCTGGTTTCACCAGCCGCGGCCTTGCCGCTGGACGTCAGAAAACCGTAGTGGCCAGCGCCCGTAAGCGCGCTGCCTACTGCGTCGACGGCAGATAACAAGTTGTCCCCGTCCAACTTGGCGAACAGCACCACCTTCCCATCGGACAGCGACAAGCACCTGAGTTCGAGCTCATAGTTGCGAAACTCCGGCCAGGACACCGCCAGCGAGCTCGTCAGCGTGGTCTTCACCCCTTGGTCCACGCGCCTCAGATAGAAGTCGGCCGTCTCGGCGTCCGGGTCGATCTCCGCCTCGAAGACGTAAGCGTCTGCCTTATACCAGTGCTCAGGGGGCCCGGCCGACGACGAGGAGATATTGCCCAAGCGCGCCATGAGACCAAGCGAGACAGACTGCCGGGTGGCACCGCTCACATGCCGCCAGAAGAACTTGCCCGTGATGATCTCGTTCTCCTCGGCGCCGATCCCGCGATAGGCCAGCCAAGCCGCAGCGGCCTTCGAGGCATCGGTCCAGATGACGCCGGCGTCCCTGGAACCGTAGCGGTTGGCCTCTCCGTAGGCATCCGAGGCCTTATCGACGGCTATGTGGTCACCGAGGAGATAGGCGGCCCCGTCGCTGGGGATACCCCCCACAAGGGAGGGAAAAGCGTCTGTTCGTGGAATCGTCGCCATTGGGGTTTCCAGCACCCACTGGATCGGGTTCAGCCCCTACTGTGGCGCAAATTCGTGATTATTGGCGGGAATCTAGCTCAAGTAGGTACTACAACGTAGTACCTAGCTTGCCTGCAAGAAGTTGCTACTTATCTTGACTCTGGTGATAGATTAGCCCCATAAATGACCTAGCGGGAGTTGTCCAGCCGCAATCAGGGAGGTCCGGATGTTTCAACGTCTCATGACTCTTTTGGGTCGTCGACGGGTGGAGTTGCGCTTGAGTGTGACGGTTGTCGTCGAGAAGGAAGAGGATGGTACGTATCACGCTTTCTGTCCGGGTTTGAAAGGGCTGCATGTGCCCGGTGACACCATCAACGACGCGCTCCAGAACGCCACTGAGGCAATTAAGGTCTACCTAGACTCGCTCGCCCAGCACGGAGACCCACTCCCCGTAGGTCCCAACCTTACGCTTGAACAGCGCGAGATTCCTGAAATACCGGAAGGAGCCTTGCTTCACCACATAACGGTCGGATGCCATTCTCCCGGAACATACGGGATCAGCTAAAAAAGCTTACGCCGAAAGACCTGATCCGAGCGCTCAAAAAAGATGGGTGGCAAGAAGACGTCACCCGAGGCGCGACCCGGGCGTTCGTCAAGACCTCTAGCGCGTCGAAACGAGTAGTAATTCACTATCACCCAAGCAAGACAAAGACCTACGGCTGGAGCTTGTTGGCCAGCCTACTAACAGACATCGGCTGGACCGAGACCGACTTGCGACGACTAAAGCTAATAAGATAGACGTCTACCGCCCCTTGACACCCTATATGCATGTATGCATCATAGCCCGTAGGGGGAGGCATGCCGAAAGACCTGGCAGACACACTCCGGGCCGCCATCAAGACTTCCGGGAAGTCCGCGCGGACTCTCGCCGGCGAGACCGGAATACCTCAATCCACGATTTCTAGGTTCCTGTCCGGAACCGACATGAAGCTTTCCAATGCCTCGGTGCTAGCCAAGCATTTAGGGTTGGAACTGAAGAATCCGAGGAACGCGCGATGACCGTCACGGCAACGCTATTCGGAATCGCCTTTCTAGTCATCGCAACCGTTGCTTTGGCCAGACGAGCCTCGCGTAAGAGGGCGTCGCCGCCCCCTACCGATCTCTCCGCCCTCCCGGAACAGTTCGTGGTGTTCGATCTTGAAACTACAGGCCTGAGCCCAACGCAGAATGAGATCATCGAAATCGGCGCGATCCGCGTCTCCCGTGACTCTGTTCACCATCAGAGCTTCGAGGCCCTGATCCGGCCCAAGGCGAAGATTCCGAAGAAGATCACCAAACTCACCGGCATCACCCAACGGATGGTGGACCGCGACGGAGACTCGCTTGAAGACGCACTTGGCGCTTTTCTCGACTTCATTGGAGACCTCCCCTTGGTCTCTTTCAATGCACCGTTCGATATGGGGTTTCTGAGAGAAGCGGTAAGTCAGTGCCAGCCGGGCCGGGAACTTCATAATCCCGTATCCTGCGCCCTGAAAATGTCTCGCAGGGCTTGGCCCGGCCGGGATAGCTACCGCCTTTCTGATTTGGCCCAAGCTAGAGGACTTTCCCTGGACCGAGAGCACCGAGCCTTGGGAGACTGTAGACGCACACTCACTATCTATGGCGCCGCAGCCGCGATTCTAGGCTCGGCGGAATAAGTTCGGAGGGGGGAACACATGCGATTTCTTTGGAGAGTGCTTCTTTTCCTCATCGCAATAGTCGCTTTGAGTACGAGCGCCCAACCGGGACTCAACCCTGTAGCGTCGCTCGTTGCACTGGGGATATTCTTTTACTTGTGGCGGACCCGACGCAGCCAACGCTCTGGAGAAGCACCCACAGAAGTCGAAACCGAAGAATTGCCACAGCTCTACGACGACGCAGATGACGTCCGCAATCGCTACGACGATCAGGATGTTGTAGCGCCCAACCGGAAGATCATCGAGGAAGCGATGGAGTCTCAACAAGACATAACCATGGAGTACTACACCGGCGGCACGGGAGAATGGAACACGAGATCGGTTACCCCCTTGGAGCTTGAAGGCAACGATTACCTTGTCGCCTTCTGCCGACTTCGTAATGAGGAGCGAACCTTCAAACTCGCACGGATGAGGAAGGTCTCGCTTACGGAGCGCAGCGGCCGAGGACGCCGGGCCTACAAACGGTGGATGGAGGACACAGCATGAAACGTATAGCTCTATTTCTCACGCTCACTCTTCTCTCTGGTTGCGCTGTAATGCAGAAGGCCGTCAGGTCCTATCCACTCCATGGCTTCGAAGATCTAGTGAGGATTCAAAAGAATCCCGAAGCGCATGCGGATGAGCTGTACGCTTTTTCCGGAGAGGTACTCTGGATCCGTGAGGATTTGGACACCGGCGCAACGTTCCAACTCTATGTCGAAGGCTTTGGGAGCCGCGCCGAAGGATCCACCGTTCTCGTCGAGTATCCGGTCCGTGGGGGAACCGTTATCCTTGAAGGTCATAAGGTTTACGTGCTGGGACATCCGGGCAAATCACATGTCTACGGGACCAATACGTTCGGCGGGACCATTTCCACGGTCCCATTTACTGCGGTCGCGTACTTCGACCTTACCGCCGGCCAGACGGGCTGGTTGCTGGAACAAGAGGATCTCTATCGTGCATGGAGCGAGGGCCGCATGTACAAAAGCCCGTGGGGACTGAAGGTCCGTGAAGACGAAACGCGGACGGCTCGGAAGTAGTCCGTCTAGCGTCGTATCCCGCGAACTTCGTTCCGCAGGCCCGGTTCCGTCGCCAAGGCTTCCCGAAATAGATCTATGATGGTTCGCTTCTCGCCGACAAGCATCTGCTGAATCCCGCGAGGATCCGTCGCCACGACAGTGAAATTCACGTTGATCTCACTCTGACCGCCGCCACGTAGATCAACGGGAATGTGTTTCCCGTCCGGCATGGGCACCGCCGCTTCGACGCGACTGGAGTTGTCACCAAGAATCCCGAGTGTCGGCCCGCGAACGATCCCACCTGCCGCAAAACTGGCCGCCGGCTGCCACCCGCCCGCCATGATCGCACCGTTGGCCGCCGTAAACCCGAGATTGAAGCCCGCACCAAGAAGTGCCCTCGAGGCCAACGCCTGGGCCTTCATGGCTGCAATCTGAAGAAGCACGTCGGCTATTCGTTCCAACACAGAATCAAGGATGCTCTTCATAGCGTCACCAACTGACTGCATCCCCTTGGCGACATTCTTGAACGCTCTTCCAAAGCTCGTCTGGAACGCTTCACCCACATTCTGCGCTATCTCGGAGGCTTTGATCTCGAACTTCGAAAGCTCCGTAAGCGTATTCGCGATAGACTCTTTCAGTTCCTGCCAGAAAGTCTTCTTGTTAGGGTCTCTATCGCCCTCTTGCCCCCCGGCGCCAGCGCTACCGAGAACAGGACCTCCTCCCGTCGCCGGTGCCCCACCACCCAACGCCGCCCGCGTCTTCTTTACCGCCTCTAGGTTTCGCTCGACGACAGCATTTATCCGCTGAACCAGCGCGAGCAATCCTGTACTTCGGCCGGCTTCCTCGAGCGCGCCACCGATATTCTCGCTGTTGACTCCGGCATCACGAATCTCGCCGATGATAACATCGAATGACGCCTTCACCTTGGTGAGCATGTCTTCGATCGCGTCCTGGTTGAATCTTGCGGCCTCATCCCAGGTAAGGCGCATCGAGTTAACCGCCTCAACCCAGGAATCCGGCAAAGCAAAGCTCATCCAGTTGACCAGCGCGCGAATCGACTCCTGTATCTGGGTGAACAGGGTGCGGAAACCTATAGCTACAGCCGTAAGGATCGGCTGGAAGATCAGCGACCCGACCTCGCGCCAGTTCTTCATGATGATCTGCAAAGCGCCGAGGAAGGCGCTAACGATGCCCCACGTCGCCTTAACAGCTCGTTCCGGAACGCGCGCCCACCATGCCGTGGAGCCTAGCGTGTTGTCGAACTTCTTCTTGATAAACTCGACGGCAAGAGACCAGACCTGGCCCATCGACCGCGCCATGGCCACAATGCGGTCACGGTTGCGGTTTATCGCATCGCTTAGCCGATCGAGCGTCTTACCGATCGACGGCATGACGTGTGCGACCATATCGGCTCTCAACTCGAAGAGCGCGCCGCGGAACTTGGCCATTTGGGCGTCCCACATCGTTCCGGCCCGCTCCATAGCGTTAGGAAAGCGCTTGCCCCACAACTCCAGTAGCGCTTCTCTAATCGCAACCGTCGTGTTTTCGGTCTCGATACGGATCTTCCCCGACTGCAGGACCGCCGTGTCCCCGGCTCGCTTCAACTCGACGCCGAGTCGGCGAAGTACCTCCGTTTCCACTCCGATAAAGCCGGAGGCGACGTCGCGTATGTCACGGTTGAAGATGACAGCCACGTTGCCGAGTTGCTTCACGGCCCGCTCGGCGGCCGGCACTCCAACGGCCTCCAAGTTCACGAAGGCCTCGACCAGGTTCTCGGTTTCCAGCGGAGATTCAGCGGCAAAGCGACGGATGTCGTTCAACACCTTGGCCGCTCGCGCCTCGTCTTGCATCAAGGCCTCGAGCTGTACCCGGAATCGCTGTACCGAAGCACCGGCCGACACAAACTCACGCGCTACCGCGCCGCCGGCCAGGCCGAGAAGCGCCGTGCGCATGTTGAAGACCGCCCGGGTCGCCGACTGAAACGACCGGCTGATCCCCAGCGACATTCGCGAGATCGACTCGCGGATCCGGCCCGTGTTCTTCGAAACCAGATCTTTGAGCTTGGCGACTATCTCAAGAGTCTTTCTTTCCGCCATCGGTCAGCCTCGCTATTGCTCCCCCGAGAATCTCGGTTGCCTGCAGAAAGGTCGCCGATTGATCCAAGACACCGCCCCCCTCGGGTAGGTGTCCTGCCTTGTAATGGGAATAGCCCGATAGGAAGAGCCAGATCCCCCGGTCAAGGTAATGCATAGGGCATCGGTAATGACGCTTTCCGTGCTCATCTCTCCATGTCGCCGTGGGTGCATCCTCGTCACATCCGAAACGCCGCCTCTGCTCCAGATCCGAGGGGCACCCTCCCGAGTGCTCCGGAAACCCTCCCGTCAGGAGTTGGGCGGCGAGGCGGAGTTTCCCGCTTCCGCCTCCGTAACCGTGTTTCTCTCAAACACTTCCGTGGCCAACTCCTGGGTCCAGTCCGTCGTGAAATACTCCTCGATGAAGCCCACGCGCTGATCGAAGTCCTTGGGCACTTCAAGGTCATTGCCACCGCGGTCGTTGAGTCCACGCACTGCGCGCAGACTCAACGCCACCACGTGGGTCATGTCCTCGATGAACCGAGCGAAATCACCCATGATCGTATCCGCATCGAGAACGCCGCCGGTGCCTGGCAGGTATCGGCTGAAACGCTGCATGCATTCGCCGTATTGGCGCTGGTTAAGAGTTTCGAGCGTGACCTCAAAACTCTCACCAGACGCCTTGTCGGTCACAGCGTACTTATAGGTTTCTCTTCCGACTGTTATGGGCATCTGTCCCCCTAGTACGACAGAATCACAAGATCCTGATCCACGGCCGAGCTGTTGATCTGCCCGGTGATTTGCCTGGTGCGGATGTTCTCGCGGTCTCCCGGCGAGAACTCGTTGGGCTGGACCTCCGGCACCAAGACCCGGAAGCGGTTGCCGGCCGAGGATCCCCAAGAGAAATCCACGGCCCGCTCGACCTCGCCGTGCCAATCCGCGACGAAAGGATGCGTAGCCTCGGCCACTACATCCGGGTCCAGCGTGATTTGGGGCTGACGGTCCGTAATCAAGAACGGCAACATCCCCGAGGCTTCGGCCGCTGACGCGTGAGCGGACACCTGGTTCTGCATGTCGATCTCGATCTGATCGAGCACCGGCTGGTAGCTACCGACAGTTACCCCGCTACCCAAGAATACCGGCCCCTCGTTGGTGATCGACGGCAGCCCCGAAGAGAACAACGCACCGTCTACGACACTCACATAGATCCCCTTGGCGTCAAATGCCGCGGAAGGCACCTCACCGGCCTTAAACGAGAACTTCACGCCGGAACGCGCCCCACGCACCTTGTGGACGGTGAGACCACCGTAGAAGGCCATCGTGCCGGCCGGGCATACGAGTTCCGACAGAGAAGCCGTACTGCTCGAGGTCGCGGTGGCGCCAGAGTCCTCACCGGTGAGAGTCTCACCGCTTTGGAACGTACCGGACAGGACCTGCAAGTACAGCGTAGAGGCTCCGTTCTTGGTATCAAAGAGCACCCGGCCCTTCGCGCTCGAGGTACCGCCCGTGACTCGCTCTCCGCCCGTAAACGGCCCGCCGCTGATCGCGCCGATCCCCATCGAGTAGATCTGCCTTGCCGAGCTCGGCCGCGCCAACACGCCGAGGCTTGCCGGGATTGCACTCGAAGTCGCCGTGGCGCCACTGGTGCCGCCCGTCAATACCTCACCGCTCTGGAAGGTACCGGCGATCGGCACGACGTAGAGAGCTGCGGCGCCGTCGGCGGTGTCGAAAACAACCCGGCCCGTGGCTCCGCTGGTACCGCCGGTGACGGTTTCGTTGTGCTGAAAAGGCCCGCCACTGATCGCGCCGATCGTGATCGATTTCGCCGCCTCGAGCTGGAATCCGGCCAACTGTAGATCCTTGAAGAAATCCGGCGCCGCAGAGGCGGAACCGCTACCGCGAAACTCCTCCGTGTAGGCAAAGCCCAAGGCCTTCGTCCCGACCTTGGATTTCTTGCGGCCCATATGGCTACGCACCGGGTTGCGCTCAAACATCGAGACGTCCCAGCTAAGAGACGGATCGAATACTTCGCGGACATCGCTAGCCGCCAGAGTCTCGGCCGTCCCCTCGGCCGCCTCGAGCGCCATCGCAAGCTGAGAGATCTTTGTTACTTCAGGCATTGCTCTACCTCCGGGCGCTCACAGCGCCTCTCTGATTTCCAATTCCACCGCCCGTTGGCGGGCCGAAAGCATCGACCACGCGGCTTCGTCGTCTTTGAACTTCCACGTCGATGAAGTGACTTCGTCGACCGGCGTGTAGGTGAATTCTCCGGCGGATCCCTTCACCGCAAGAAACAACGCTCGGAGCGTGTCCTTGTCGGCCTTGGTAAGATTGCGCCACACGAGCTTGAGCACACGTCGTTTCTGCGTGTGTTTCGGCCGGCGATGGATAATGGCGAGATCCGGCGATTCGATCACCGAGTACTCCTCGGTCACGTCGTATTGGAACTCCGGCACCAGTGTCAGCGAAGGCATTCATCAGCCCCCCTGCGCCGGGTTCGTGGCCACGTGGCGATACCGGATCTCAAGAGTGATCCCCACATTGATGTCGAGACCCTCGTTCTGAAGCATGGGGATGGGGTCCACACCCACCACCTTGCAATCCAACGCGTTGCCTCCACGAGTACGATCGGCCATCACCGCCTTGACTACGTCGCCGGTGAAGCGAGTGAGCACCTTGCTTGAGGCATCGGAGTCCTCGTTGGGGTTGTGAACCAGGTAGCAGTCGAGCTCGACGCGAAACCGCCAGTGAGACCGCCCACCGGCCTCATTCTCCAGATCCATCGCGCCAGACCAGACCACGATGAGCGGCCGCAGTGCCGACCCGACGCCTTCGACCTCGAATTCCTCGACGGCCTTTACCGTGAACTCGTACCCGTTGGCCGCAGTAACCCCCTGCAGAGTCGTAACCAGGTCGTCGATGATGAGCTGTTGGACGGTATTGAGCACGGCTACCTCGTAGACAAGCCCATCTTGCGCAGAGTGCGCTCAGCCGCTTTGTTGATCGCCCGCGCTTTCGCCGGGCCCATCTGGTCCCAAGTCTTGAAGAAACTCGGCCGGGCCCGAAGCCGAGTCTCTTTGACCAGGCGGGCGTAAATCTCCGCCACCTCACCGTAGGAGTCCTTCTTGACCAAGAAGAGCTTGCCGCGCATAGGAATCGCTTCCGTGTCCGACGGCAACAGTCTCGTATCAAAGCCCCCTTCGCCCTTGAGCTTGAAGCGCTTACCGGGGTTGAAACGGGTGCGCACTCGGCCAAGCCGATCCAGAGCATCAGCAATCGGAATCGCAAGACTTCCGCTGTTCGCACTGATTAAGGCACCCTGCTCATGCGCCTCCATCGCCGGCGAATGAGTAAACAGCCCCATCTCGACTTGGCTGAGGTACTTGCCCTGCAGGTACTTGCCGATCCGGTCCATGAACCAGAAGCGGGCAAGCCTCTGCTTATGCGGAGATTGCGCACCAAAGGCTTTGCCGGCCTTTCGCCAAAACTGCTCACCGAGGCCCCACAGCTCACCGCGCATGTACCTGGCGAACGTGACCGGAAACAGCCGCATGGCCGTAATCACGTTGTCGCTGTGAATCTTTACCTCGAGGTCTGCCATCTACCTATGACACCGCAGGTGCCACCACCCTTGGCCGTGCGCCAAGATCTCCACTACGCGTAGGGTTTCATTTCCGGCGCCGAGTATGGGTTCTAGCGTCACCGTGTCTTGGCCACGGGTGATGCTGGTCACTCCATAGGTCGCGGAATTGGGGACGGTGATCTCAACCGCGTCACGCTTGACGTTACCGGCGATCTCCTCGGGATTACGCCGCACGACGGCTCTGACAGTCGTCGGTGAGCCGTTGTGCGGCGTATAGGTGATCTCCTCCCCGAGCTCGGCGGGGTTGGCTACGGCCTCGGCATCGGCCTTGACAGCGTCAGCCCAGGCCATGGCCTACTTTCCCTTGCCCTTGCCTTTACCCTTCCCACGGGAAGACTTCTCTTCCTGCGGCTCCTTAGCCGGTGACTCGCCGGCGGACTTGCCACCCTCGACGGTGACGAATCGCACCGCGCCAGTTCGGATGGCCTCGGTGACATCGTCGGCACTTACGTCGTCGACTAACTCACCGCGAGCCAAGGCGTGGCCGGGAGCACACTTGGAGCCGTTGATGATCAGCGGGATGGTCAAAGCCAATGCGCCGGCACCGGCACCGCCGGCGACCACCATGAGGTGGCCACCGGTGGCACAGTTCACCGTGCGCTTGAGATCACAGCCCTCGACGAGATTGCCTACGAAGAGGAGTTGCCCTTCCTCGATCGACCTCACCGCCGAAGCTGCGACCAACTGGATCTCCGTGCTCATGACCGCCTCCCTAGACCAGCGTCACGAGGCACGCGCTCTGCGGAGCCCCGTAACCGACGCCGCGGGAAGCGCTCACGCCGTACTGGTGGGCGTTGTGATCGAACTCGAAGTCCGACCCTTCCGCCTTGACATTGACTTCCTCGGCCTCCGGCTCTTCTTGCATGATGAAGGGACGGTTCGGCACGTCGGCCGCGAACACCGCGAACTTCGTGATCCACGAGCTCAGCCGGGGCGTTCCGACGACCTGGATATTCGTACCCAGAGCCCTCAACGCCTCGGGAGCTCCCGACGTGGACGCCGGTGCTCCACCTACAGCGGCAGCCAACGCCGCTCGCAGGCTCAAAGGACAGACCACGACGAAGTCGCTGACATCCTCGTTCATCGGCTCACCCTCGCCGTCCTTCAACGACAAGATCTGGTTGATACCATCGAGCAGAGCGAACGACGCCTCCTCGACCGACGGATTGGTCGTGGTGCCGGCCTTCACCACGGGATACGTCGAAATGTCGGCGCTGATGTCGTTGGACTGCGTCGACCCCGTATCTCCGATGGGGTGATCCGTATCGAAGAAGTACTGACCGTCGTAACAGTTGGTCGACTGGGCGTTGACGATCAGTGTCGCGATCAGCGAGCGCCAATGCTGTACCGAACGATCGGCCAGGCCCTGAATGATGGGATCTATGGCGCCGATCTTGTCCCGCCGCATGAAACGCTTCGGGATGATGATCGAAGCCTCGTACTCATCATTGACGATCGTGATGGAATCCTCGCGGAGTTCCTTCGGCGATCGACCCGAGAGCCACTTGCGCATCACAGGCGGCACTTGCAGCCCTGCATACGTCTCCGACGCCGAGTTGGACCCGACAGGTCCCATGGCGATGCGCCCTACCCACGACTCGAGCGTAGTCGCACCGATCATGTCGGCGATAAGACGCTTTATTTCCGTGCTCTTGAGAATCTCGTACATTTTCTTCGTCCTCCTCCGACTAGCTCGGTACTATGATGCCGGCGAGTTCGAGCGCATCGATGATCGCGTTGATCTTCGTGCCCAAGGCATCGAGGAAGCCCTCGATCTCGGTATCCGAGAACGTCGGGTTCGCATCGTGCGCGACGACCGCATCCGCAATCGCCGACTGCGGCGAGTTGGCCTTGAATCGAACCAGGGCCAGGCCCGTGGCTGTGTCGTAGTAAACCGCTTGGCCGATGTACGAGTTCCCCGACCGCGTTGCAGTAAACGTGTCGTCATCGCTCGCATAGACCGGCAGCAGCGCATTACCGACGCCGCTGATGCCGCTTACCGACAGCCAGGCATAGCCGTCCGCCCAAACCTCGACAGCCTTATCGCCGGCGGCGCCGAGACTGTTGTCTACTTTCTCGTTGGCGAATCCGAGGAACGGATCCCCGGCTACCAGGGGACGCGCATAGCCGCTGCCATTGTCACCGACCGCGGCGCCACCCCAGATGATGTCGGACGCAATCACGGGCGGGTTGAGAACCCGGCCCTTGAGATCGATCCGACGAGCTACATTTGCAGCAAGAGTCGTCATCTTGTCACCTCCTGCAGGCTACGCCTGCGCCCTTTGCTGAGCCGCGCCATGCTTGGCTCTCTCGTATCGAATCGCCTGATTGACGTCCGAGTAGTACCGGTGGAGGTAGGTGTCTCCGGCCTCCCACCGCTCCTTGACGGCCTCCTCACTGAAGGCCTTGGCCTCGTGGTCGGTGTTTCCGCCGCCGAGGGGTTCTTCCTCGCCCTTACGAGCCGCCGCGAGTTCGGCACGATTCAGCTTGGTCGCCGCAGCGAACACGAGTTGCTTCGTCTCCTCGGCGCTAGTCCCGTCGGCCTTGCATTGATCAACGAGCTCCTTGTGCGAGGGCCAGTCCGTTGCAATGGCATCCAAAGCACACAGCCGCTCGCGCTCTTCCTCGCGAGCCTTGAGCTTCAACGCCTCCTCGTCCAAACCGCCAGCATCGACTTCTTTGGCACGAGCGGCCGCTTCGGCCTTGGCTTGCTCCTCTGCCTTCACCTTTTCGGCCTCTTCTGCCTCCAATCGTTCCTGCTCGGCCGCTTCGGCCTTGGCTTGCTTCTCTTTCATCGTCGTTACTCCTGTCTCGTTATCCGCAAGCATCACGCCGAGTTCGCCCCGGCTGCGAATGCCGTCAATGAGGCCCTTCTCCAGAGCCTTGCTGCCTATGAACACACGACCGTCAGCCGCGCTCAGCACGTCGTCGCGTGACATGGATCGGAAGCGTCCCACCGCGCCGGTAAACAGCTCATAGAAGTCGTTGACCTCTTCCTGGATGACCTCCCGATCCTTCTCGGTAAAAGGCTGGTCTGGATGACCGGCCGCCTTATGCTCACCGGCTTTGATGATGGTCGTCTTGATCCCGTGGTTGTGGAGGGCAACGGAAATGTCGTCGACGACGGCAAGCACGCCAATGGATCCGACCTGGGAGGCCGCACTCGCAAAAACCTGGTCTGCAGCGACGCCGAGCCAATACGCTGCGGATGCCATCAAGCCATCGCTGTAGGCAATGACCGGCTTGCTCGTGGCCCTGATTTCATCGGCCAGATCGGAAATCCCGTTGACGGATCCTCCGGGCGAATCGATGTCGAGCAGTATGCGCTCGACCTGGTCGTCCGCCTCTGCGGCCTGCAGCGCCGTGCGAACGCTTTCAACGCTGGTGCCCCCGAAGAAGAACGCGAAAATCGGAGAAAGCCGTTTCGAGATGGTTCCTTCGATGGGAATGACGGCCGTGCTTCCCTCAAGCCGGAAGGGGCGACCCGAACCGCCAAAGTCTCCTGCGGCGGCTTCCGAACCCGCCGACGTCCCGCGTGAAGCCGTTTTGGCAGCGGCTGGTTCCGTCCCCTTCGTTACGTTAACTACAGACTCAACGATGAGCCGCAGTGCGCTCGGCTCGATCGCCCAAGGTCGCGCGAATAGTTGCAAGATTCCCTCGTCGTTCATGCTGCTTGCCTATCTTCGTCGTCATAACCGCGAACCGCGCCCAAAGTCTCCACAACTGCAGCAGGGCCGTCCAAGGTCACCCCCAATTCCTCCGCCTTCCGCTGCTCACGAGCTCGCTGGGCCAGTACATCGCGCCAATCAAGACCAAGCTTTGCGCACTCGCGCTCGAGCGTAGAAATTCCCATATCGACGCCGGCCTTGGCCGCTGCGACCTCTTTGGTCGGCTCGATGTAGCCGTAGCCAGGACCGCTCCATGTCGCATTGAAGTAGAAGGGCTCACGAGAGCGGTTTATCTCGCTGATACGAGGTAGATCGCCCGCCTGGGCCGCTTCGCGAAGCACGTCACGCCAGACAGGCTGCGCCAACACCCGCGCCACCATTCGCTGCTCGCGATTGAAGAACTTCTGGGCGAGCATCGCGGCTTGTCGACCACTGGAGAAGTTGGTCTTCGTAAAGTCCTTGGCGAGCTGCTCGTAGGTAATTCCCAAACCGGTAGCCATCTTCCTGAGCAAGATCTCGACAAACGGCGGGAAGGTATTGCTCGGTCGATTCGGGCTAAAGGCAACAACATCCTCGCCCGGGTTCAGATACTGTTTCGTTCCGGGTTCCAGCGTTTCCTCTCGCTGTCCCCTGTCGTTCGTGATTGGAGCAACCGTCGCCGCGTACTCGGCAGCAGAGTCCTTCTTGATAAAGATCGAGTGGCAAGCGACCACCAGAGCAGTCACGAGCTCGGCTTCGAACAACCGATTGATCATTTCGAAGGTGTTGAGCTCCGGAGCCATGTGCGGAATGCCGCGAGTCTGGCCCACCCGAAGCGGCCGAAAGAGATGAATCATCCGGCTGGCAGGAACGCGGACGAACTCACTGTTGCTACGGCCCCTGAGCGCAACGAAGCCGCGCTCTGCCGGATGACGCTTGAGTACCCAATACGCCACCGGAGCTCCGAAGACGTTGACTTCGATGCCATGGCGAACGGTATGTTCTGTCCTTCCCCCGAGCTTCTGGAATACCGCCTTGTTTGGTGAAACGACCCGGTCGGGATCGATCATCTCGTAGGCAACCGAGTACGGCATACCAAGCGCCTGCATCGAGACTTCGTCGACCGAGATTCGTCGGCCGAACCACTCGCCGTCCTCGAGCATTGACCTGTAGGCCAGTTCTTGGAGCCCGTAGAAATCGAGCTGGCGTCTTGCGTCGGCAAACGGCATCCACACCGAGAACGCTAGTTCAGCCTGCTCCTGGAAATCCTCGGCCACGGCCTCGGTAATTCCAAGTGCCTTCGCGTTTACGCGAGAGTGCGGAACGAGCCCAGTACCCACGACATGGTCGACAATCGATCCCAATACCTGGGCGTAAGAGTCCATTCGGACGAGATCTCGACTCTTCGCGCGCAAGGTGTCGAGGTCACGGAGAGCGTCAGTGTCGGCCGATCCCAAGGTGGGAACCCAATCCGATTGCAGCCGGGTCTGTCTCGCAGAACGGAAGCCACTGGCCATGGCACCAATGGCCGCGGCCGCTGTGCGGGCCCGAAGCCGCTTGAGACCCCAACCAGGCCAATAGCGGGTGATCACACGATCCGTGACCGTAGGAGTGGCCGTCTGTACGCTCATCCGACCCTACCTAGGCTGACAACCGTAGTGGTCGAACCGGCCGTCTTCGCTGCAATACGGCGCTGTAGGTACTCGATGTAGGCCTGCATGGCCGCCGGATCCTTCTCGATGAAGTTCCCGCCGGGCTCGCGATAGCGCACGATCCCACGACCGTCCGTCATCATCTGGTCATAGGCCGTCTCAGCGGCCTCAAGCCGCGTCTGAAATGTGGATACACTCGTCGCCACGAGCCAAGAATTGCCGATTTCGGGTTCTCGTGACGGGTTTTTGGGGAAAGTACGTACTACAACGTAGTACTAAGTTACGACCAAAGTGCCATTTGGGCCCAGTTTGCACTGAAAGGAGCGGAAATTGTGTCCGCAGCGGTGACAGTGCAGGTAGCGGGTCACCGGCGGCTCGGAACGGCGTGTAGTGGTCACCGTGACCTTGTCATCGCGGTTGCACTTCGGGCAATAGGCCGGCAGATACGGCACAGCGTAGTCTTCAGCCTCTGTTTTGGCCTTCTGAGGCTCAGGTTCTGACCGGCGCCGGCGATCTCCGAGCCACGGGCCGTCTCTGTCGATCCAGGCCGTCACCGATCCAGCCACTTCCCGCCGCCACGATTGATCCAGCCGCTACCGCCACGCCGAGAGCGCGATTCCTCCGGTTCGGTCGAGCGGCCACTCGTTGGTACCCGGCGAACCTGCTCCAGATGAGCCTCGGTCAGCATCCCCACGCCCACAATGTCGGCCAGAGCGAGGTTGTAGACCGCACAGTCTCCGAGATGGTTCGCGTTGCGGCCTTCCTTGAGCCGCCACACTGTCTTCGCGGCGCCTGTTCGGCGATTGCGCTCGATGACGAGCTCCTCGGCCGTCACCTGGTCCTTGAATTCCTGCTCGACGTCCTGGTAGACGTGCCAGCGACCCGGCATTCCCGGCTCGGTCTGCATCATCCGGTGCAGCTTCGGCTTGTAGTAGAAGGGATCCACCCACCACAGCACAATGCCACGCTGGCGAACTCGGCCGCGGCGATCCTTCTCTATGTGGCTGGCCCGGTAGTGAGCCCCTCTCATCGGTTGATTGCTGCCCTTCAAAGGAATCAGTAACGGAGAAAAGCGCCGGCTGAACGCATAGACCTCGTCTGTAAAGTGGCCGGAGTCGATTCCGATGAGCCGCGGAGTCATCGCCGGTCCGCCGTCTTCGCGCTCAAACTCGGAACGGATCACGTATCTCACAACGTCGCGCCACTGGTCGTGCTCGGTCTCGCCCTCAAAGGGATGCAAGTAACGCGGTAGGCGCAGCCACTGAACAAGCCAGGACGTCTCACCGACGCCCCACGCACGGATCTCCACCCAGACATGATCTTTCTGCACGTCGATCGCAGCCGTGATCACAATGGCATCGGCCGGCACAATCGGATCCTCACCGGCCTTTCTGTAAGGCAGCTCCAGGTGTTCGACTTCTGAGGTCTTCGTCGAGTCTAGCTTTTCACGCCAAACCTGAGCAAGCCGCGAGTTTAGGAAGTTCTGCAGCTTGTCCGGGCGCGACTTGGCCTTCAGCCACTCGGCAACGAGCTCGGAGAAATCCTTCCACGGCGAGTACAGTGCCGACAGGTGATAGCCGCGGTGGGTCGTCTGCGGAATATCCCCCTTGATCTTCCCGCCGGGCCCGACTTCGCAGCCTTCCGGGCACCATACGCCGGCCTCGAGCATCAACGGTTTGTAGTGATCGCGGATCTCGCCGGCGCACAGATCACACTCGTAGTAAGCCAGGTCGAGCGCCTTGATGCGTTCCGGATCCCGCTCGTCTACCGGCCACTTGATCCCGCCACCACCGCCCTTGCCGCCGAACACAAGCGGCTGATAGCCGTGGCAGTGCGGGCAAGGCACCCAGTAGCGCCGCTTGTCGGAATCCTCGAACTCCAGATGCACATGGCCGTCTTCGTTGGTCGGGCTCGAGACCACGTAGAGCTTCCGGGTAGATTTGAAGGTGTCGGTGCGGTCGCGGGCGAGCTCAAGCGGGTTGGCCTCTTTCCCCGTGAACTTCTCGATCTTGTCGACCTCGTCGATGATGACAATCCGCACCGGCATCGACGCAAGCTTTGAGGCCGTCGGCCACGCCAGCCGCATGACCATTTCGTCGAGCATCCACAGGGACCCGCGTAGATCGTTGGATCGATCGGTTTTGTGTGCCGCCACCGCCGGCGTCTCGTTGACCAGTGACTTCAGACGCTCGCCGGCGATACCCTTGGCATCTTCTTCGGTGGGCATCACGTACAGCAGGGGGGACGGCATTTGATCGATCGTGTAGCCCACGAGGTTCTGCACTGCCTCCGTGGCGCCGATCTGAGTCGCCTTCATGAACGTGACCTGCTCGACAAGAGGGTCGATCAGGGTATCCATGATCTCACGCAGATATGGAGTGCGAGCCGTCCGCCATCGGCCGCTTTCATTTGAGAACTTCGGATTCAGCCGGCGGTTCTCATCGGCCCACTCACTCGGAGTGATCTCTCCTGGCAGCTTCCACGCATCGCGCTCGGGCTCGGTCCAGACTCGCGCTAGTGCACTTCCGGCCATCGCTACAACTGCCCCGCGAACTCCCGGATGAGCCCTTCGTTCTCACGCTGAATCAGTGCCGTGGCTTCACGTGGATCTAGCCCGGCAACCATGGGCCCCAAGCGCTGAGCCTGACGCAGTAGCGCCTTCTTCAACACGCGCACGCGCTCGACCAGCGCGGCCTCATGGTCTTCCAACGAGATCAGCCGACCGAGCGTTGCATCACGCTCAAGCTTCGCTTTGGCGGCCTGGGCCTCTTTGAGGTCCGCCTCAGCTTTGAGCTTACGCTTGCGATCTGTTTCGTAGGTAAGATCCAGGGACGGCTGTACCGGATCCTCGCGCAGCTTGCGCGGTTCGGTATCAACTTGGCCGGGCTTTCGGCCTCGCTTCGCGGGCGTAGCCGCTTTCGCAGCAACCTTCTTCTTGGTGACCTTCTTCTTGGTGACCTTCTTCTTGGCGACTTTCTTCTTGGCGACTTTCTTCTTCGTCGATTTCTTCGTCGAAGCTTTCTTCGTAGCCTTTTTCTTGCTGGTCCCCATCCACCTCTTCCGCCATCCGCACCGCGTTCACAGCCTCCATCGTCACCTCGAAGTAACTGAAATTTAATTTAGTGATTTTTCCAGAGCTAAAATGGCTGACCTAGCGGGCCCCCCTTCAACTGCGTATGTCACTTCCGCTGGAAGGACCCGCCGACCAGTACACATCGTAGGTCAGCGCCTCTAGTCGCTTCACAAGCCGGTCCTTGGTCAGATCACCCAACGTCTTGTCAGCCTCAACCACAGCAATGCACTCTCCGATGGTCCCGCACCGTACTCCCATGTCATGACGGTTCCCGGACCCACGCCTAAGTCCGTAGTCATTAAGCACGGCCGCTTCGTCCTCACCCGTGCTCAATCGCTCGCACATCACCTGCCACCAATGCTGACCAGTGATGCGCCCTGGTAGCCGCTTATCGTGGCTGTCCTCAGCCTGCAGAGACCTGTCAGCCCGGCCAGCATGCAAATACGAAATGAAGTGCGAACGGTATTCTTCCTTCGCCCGCAACTGAGACCGGTTCTTTGGTTCGTTGCGTGGAAAACATGTGGGGCAAGGCGTCGGCTGGTTTTGCGGCGACATATAACTGCCAAAGTCCCCACAGTCGCCGCCGATCTCGCCGCTCCCGCCACACTTCGGGCACGTCTCGTCAGTCCGCTCAATCTTCGTCATGCCGTATCCGCCTCTTCTTGGCGCAGCTCTTCCCTAATCTGCTCGTAATCGAGTCCAAGACGCGCACAGAACCCAGAGGTTTTCTGACGTTGCTCTTCGCGCCAAACCGGCAGCACAAGCCCGGTAACGCAGGTCTCGAACACAAGGCCTCGCAGTTGCGGAACCGTTATCTCGGCTAATCGAGCATCGATCTCTTCTGGACCCGGATATTCGTCACTATTCCACTGGCGTCGGTCGATCACGCAATCGATCATGTCGTGATCAGCCAGACACGCGCGCCAGAATGCCTCGTCGGGCTCTCTCGCTTCAACGGCCGCTACTAGGCGCTCCATTACACGATTGCAGAGCCGAGCTTCGAACTCGCTATCTATGGTTTCATGTGGGTCCTCGGGACCATCCTCGTCAGAGCTGCTTGTCGAGAAATCGTGGCCCACCGCCTTGAGCGCCTCAACGAGCTTGTCGTTGGGGAAGAGCTGGCGTGCTTTGCCGTCTGGATCGCGCGCCAGCACCATGTCTCCGATGGCCCGTTTTCCAAGCAGCTTGGCATATTGCCGGTTTTCGGGATCGTCCTCACATCGGTCATGAAGATCGACGTAACCCGAGTTCCAAGCCAAATTGTCACCGTAGGGGAAGATCTTCTTGATCTCCTTGGGGTCGTCGATAACGGTTATACCCTTCTTGCGGTATCGCTCAGCCGTCTTTTGCCACGTCGCGTCGACCTTGCGCTGGTAGCAGGGCGGATCCGTGCAGACGTCTGCACTACCAACGTCCTCGAACAATTCGCTCTGGTTGCCGGTCCTCTTAGGGCAAGTAGTACAAGCGCCGGCGCCAAGATCTTCGGCTTTCCTCGAGAACGGCGCCCCTTTGAGCTGCAGCATGTAGGTCCTGCGAACATACTCCTTGGCGTAGCGATACGACATAGGAGAACTCCACTCGGTCTCCCTGGTAATGTCGTTGGTTGCCTCGACTTGCAGCTCTGTGTTCGGAATCCGCGCCACAAGCAGCGCTGTCGACGCAGTGAGTTTCCCCTCAATGAAGGCCTTGCGCCCTTCTTCACCCAAAGCACACAACTTCATCCTGGCGTAGATGTAGCTTTTTGATTGCCCGACTTTCGCCGCAAGCTCTTCGACCTCGTAGCCGTGCTCCTCATGCAAGATCCGGTAGCTGTCGGCCTCTTCCAGCGGGTGGATGTCCTCGCGGTGGCAGTTCTCGATGATTTGGGCCTCGAGGACTTGAGTGTCGTCGAGATCTCGAATCATCGCCGGCACTTGTTCGAGACCGGCCGCGCGCGCGGCTCGAACACGGCGGTGGCCAAAGACGAGTTCGTAGCCGTCAGCGTCGGGCCTTACCAAGATCGGTTGAAGTACTCCGCAGGCCTTCACGCTCTCGGTCAGCTCGCTGAGATCTCCGAACGTCTTTCGAGGGTTGCTCGGCGATTCCGCGATCGCACACAGCGGAATCATGTCCACTCGAGTGGCCGACTCTTCAGGTAATTCTGCAGCTTCGATCATATCTGGGTTCCTCCGTCGGCAGTGCAGACGTCTGCACTCGCTTGCCCTGGATCCACTCCCGGCTCGTCTCCGGAAAGGATCTTCTCGATCTGATGCGACATTTCCGGCTTGGATAAGAGCCGCTGATTTCGGATCGCGTAGCTGACCGCTTTGCCCAAGGCGCCGCTTATCCGGGCTTGAGGCCGGGACCACCGCCGGCGCTCATCCGCGGCCCGGCGATCAGCGATGACCTGCCGCGCGCGCGAGATCGCCGCGGCGATCTGTCCATAGTTGGGAAAGAACTCGTGGCCTTGCCGGCGTAGCAGCTCGAACGCCAGCGAAATCGTTTCCGGGCCGCTTGACCCGAAGTCGTCTAGCAGCATCGCCACCTGCTCGCGGTAGACGATGTCGTCCAGGTTTACGCGATACCGCTTGGCCAGCCGCTCGAACTCACGCAGAAAGACATCCTTCGTAGAATCAGGCATGGCCGCCCCCAGTAAGAGCCGCCACCGTATCGGCCCACGTCCCGCCGGCGCCGTCGCTATCGGCATACGCGTTGGCGCAGTAGGTCTCGTAGTTGCGAGCCAGCAGCGCAAGACTCAACTTCGAGCCTCCCGGCCAGGTAGGCATTTCCCGCTCGACCAGCCATTTGACGACTAGGCCGAGCTCGTCGAGATCTCCGCGGCACATTCGGTGTAAGCGCTCGGCTCCGAGTTGCTGGTATGGGATCGCCGCCTTCCCGTGACGGCCGGCTGCCCGATTGACGGCTTTGACTCCCTCCCGGAGTTCCAAATCGGTTCGAGGGGGGGTGTAAGGGGGGCTGGTTCCCTCTGACGGTTCTAATGACGGTTCATATGACGGTTCTTTGCTGTAGCCGTCCGCTACACGCGCATGTAGTCCTGCGCTACACGCGCGTGTAGCCGTGGGTTGCTCGCGCGTGTAGTCCTCCGCTACACGCGGCGTGTAGTCCTGCGCTACACGTGAAAGGTTGAGATAGTACTCCTTTCCACCAAAGTCGCCGTTCGTCTTACGGGTCTGGACAGAGCGCACCGGCGCCGACTCTCCACCCTCTTCCAGGCGCGCGATCGTCTTCGAAACGGTCACCCGATGAACGCCGGCCTTGAGCGCGATAGTGCCCTGCTTGGGCCAACATTTGCCCGTGTTGTCGGCACTATCCGCCAAAGCAAGAAGCACCAGCTTGTCTGTCCCCTTGATGTCGTGTTGTTCCCAAGCCCATGCGTACGCTTTCAGTGACATCGCTCCAGCTCCTCCACCGCATCCGCAACCACCACCTGGCCATCTAAGTCCTTGCCCGGCATGTAGGCCCACTGGCCTTTAGACCAGGCGTACCACTCGACGTGCGTCCCGCAGTCCACGCGCGCGTATTTCCAGGCGCCGTAAGCGTCTTTTCGCTCGTAGACGTCATCTTCCCCACGGAAGCGGCCGATCGGCCGTAGAACCATGAATGCCGGCACTTCTCGGCGACGTTTTAAAGGCAGCGTCTGTTGCTCAAACATCTCTCTTCCCCCTCTCCAACCACTTCCTTTCGAGCTCGTCAGCCCGTCTCTTCTTCTCCGCTTCGATCGTCTTTTCAGTCACCGTCTTGGGCTTTCCCGACACGCGGATCCCCGCCTTCTTGGCGAGTTCGCGCGCGAGCGCACCGCGAATAGGACTCACGCAGTCCTCGGCTCCAGCGGCACGATCTTATGGACCCGACCAGTACTCGCGAGGCGGTTGCGGCGTCGGCCGAAGGTGGTTCGCGCGCGGATCTTCTCGCGCAAACTGTCGGCGTTGATGCCCAGGCTCTCGCAAATCCCGACGAATGTGCCCATCTCCGGGCAAGCTTGGCTCATCGGATTGTCATTGGGGCCGTCCGCCTCGATCCACGTTTCAACGTCACTCAGATCGCGATATGAGCGACCGGTCGTGTAGCCGAAACGACGGAATTTCAGATACGCATAGTCCTCGATCGCCTGTTCGAGGATCGCGAGTTGCAGCATCCGCTCTGGCGCCATGGTGACGTCACGTCGGCGGCTGTTATCGTCGTAAATGCGCTCAAGAACCGTATCTAGTAGTTCGCTCATGTGGCCCTCCATACTTTCGCGTTGACTCCAGACGCGCCCGGACGACGCCGGCCGGAATCAACCACCCGTTTTTCTTCCCGTAGCTCCGCTACCCGCCCGCACACCGTCTGAATCGGCATGCCGAGCGCGCGCGACATCTCTTCGTTTGTTGCCCCCTCGATCCCGAGCTCGCAGAGCAGCCGGTAAATGCGCTCCCGCTTGGTCTGGGATGTGATGGCGATGTACTTGGCCGCGGCCTTGCTCGTGTCCGTGTGGTTGTGGGGAGCGAACAGCTCAGGCTGTAGATCCTGGTCACGACCGTAGTAGGGACGACTCGCTCTCATGCCGCCTCCCTCCAAGCCGACTCACGCACGAGGCTGACCGCGCGGTATCCGATCTCGCGCGCCTTGTCGCGATCCTTGACCTCGGACACCCACGCCACCTGGTAGACGCTGATCAGGTAGTAGATCGCCGTCACGTAGCCGACGCCGTAGCGCTCCTGGAAAGTGTCTTCGCCCAAGCTGTGGATCCCCTGCGGTCCGATGTGGTGGTCGGCACACAGCGGCCAGGTATGGTCGTCTCGCGACTGGCCGGATCCACGAGTAGGACGATGATCGGCGTGGGTGGGCTGACGATCAGAAGAAACCTTGCCGCACACCCAGCACGGACAGCACCGGACAAAATCGATGTGTCTCATGGCCGATACCCCCTGTAGATGAGAGTGACCAGCATCACCGGCCCCAGAAGCACCGGCAGGATCCAACCCGCCCACCACGGCGGATAAACGAGTACATGGAAGAACGGGTTCGCCATCACTCTTCCCTCATCGAGATCGCGCCGAGGTAATACAGAGCGCCGGCAATGATCAGAAGAAGCCCGGTCAAGCAGATGTACACTTTCATGGAGCCCCCAAGAATTGGTGACCGCCCGCTATCAGGCTTTCACAGGCGGTCAGTTGCACGGTCGTGGATCGGGTCGCCACCCTTGCCTGGGCCGTGTCCCGTCGGTGACGTACGGGGGGGACAGTCACCGCGGGAGGAGAAGTTATGCAGCTTCGTCGGGTAGATCGGGCTTGCCGCCGAGCAGCTCGTAGACCTTCGCCTTCACTGCGACGGCGAAAGAGTCCGCGATGGCCTTGCACTCTTGATCGCTCATCTCGCCGTCGAACTCGAGCTCGCGTTTTAGAGCTGGCCAGTCGGAGTTGCCCGTAGAAACATTGATTATGACCTTCATGAGATACCTCCGAGTCAGGAAAGAATCGGTGGGCCCCATGGGATTGCCCCACAGGAGCAAAGAAAGGAGGGGACTCTGCCGGCTGCCCACCGCCGGGGAACGGGGTATCCCCGAAAAAAAGAAGCCCCGCCTCGGGAGATGCGAACATTTCCTGAGACGGGGCATAACCCCCAAACGCGCCGCCACAACGCTCCCACAACCATCCGCCATCCGCGGCGCCGCAAAGAGGGACCAAACGGTCAAAGTGCAGTTCGACACAGGCCCCAACCGGCGCGCCGAAACACACCGGAGCGAGACCGCTAACGAGCGCAGAAATGAGGGCTATTTGGTCTCGCTGACACAGCGCTTCGAGTTCGCACTGTTTGCGAGAAAAGCTAGCCTCCGCGAGACCTTGCCTGAATTTGGCGCGCCAGGCAGGACTCGAACCTGCGACCACCGGCTTAGAAGGCCGATGCTCTATCCAACTGAGCTACTGGCGCGCTCGGCGGAACCTCGAGAATCGGAACCGCCGGAAAGTGGTCGGGGTGAGAGGATTTGAACCTCCGACACCCTGCTCCCAAAGCAGGTGCGCTACCAGGCTGCGCCACACCCCGAAGTGCGGGGATTGTTTCCTAGCCTCGCGCCGGTTTCAAGGCCAAGCGCGCAAGCCCGCCACAGGATATCCTGGCCCGGGACACTTCTCTTAGCGCGTATCGCCCACCACGGGGAATCCCTTCGCAATCCAGGCATTCAAGCCGCCGGTCACGCTGCTTACGTTCTTGAAGCCCGCTTGCACAAGGATCTCGCGGGCGGCCTTGCTGCGCCTCCCGGAACGGCAGATCAGCAGAATACGCCGGTCACGCGGCAGTTCGCCACTGCGCTTGGCAAGCTGATCAAGCGGAATGAGCACCGCACCGGCAACATGCCGGGTATCCCACTCTTCTTGCGATCTTACATCGAGCAAGTAAACGCCCGCATCGTGTAAACGGCGCGCCTCGTCCACATCCACCTCGGCGGCTTCAAGGGCAGCGGCCGCAGTACCTCCCGAGGCACCCCCGGCAACACCCGCCACCGCAGCACCGCCGTTACCGCCGCTACCGCCGCCTAGCACTTCGGCCCCGCCTCCTTTCGCGAAGCAAAGCGACGTGGTCGAAACGGCAAAGAGCAAAACTGCCGGCAAAACGCCCGAAACACTTGAAAAGACTTTCATTGCAACCACCTCCCGCCATCTCGCGTTAGCAGACGAATCAAACAACGGTTCTATAGGCCTAGCCCGCCTCCCTTTTCTCAACAGGACTCGCCGTAGCAGACGAACCAAGCAACGGTTCGACGGTTCGATATCGCGCTTCTCTGCGCCGCTCAAACGCTATCCAAGACTAAGACTGCTCGAATGCTACCGCATGCACCCTTCATGCTGCCTACCGCGTACGCCGTTCATGCTGCCTACCGAGTACGCCGTTCATGCTGCCTACTGCGTACGCCGTTCATGCTGCGAAGAGAGTAAGTAATAACCCGCACCGACCATGAAGCCGATGAAAGTGTTGCTGCCCACGATGGCCGCTGCGGTCAGAAGTAGCACCGGAAGGGCACGCTTGTCGCCGGCAAGGTCGGCACAAGCGCGGGCAAGCTCCACGCCGGCAAAAACCAACATAGGCCCCAAGATCGCTTTAGGATAGCCGCCGAGCAAGCCGAGAAGCGCTCCTCCGAAACACAATCCGACCACGGTCTTCGCGATCCCCAGCATCACTACACTACCGCCACTGCGCGAACCGAAGCGGTACTGCGCGGCCAAACCGCCCGAACCGTGGCACATTGGAACGGCTCCGAAGGGGCAGCACAACAGATTCATCAGGGCTACGCTGATAGCCATCTCGCGCGGCCTTATCCCACGCCCGGGGAAGTAGGCGGAGCTAAGCGCGCAAACGGCGACTACCGAGTTGAGCAAAGTCAGAGGCAACTGCGGCAGGGCACCACGCAAGAAACCTGCTTCCCAGTCGGGGAGTGCGGGCCAGGAGGGAAGAGACAACGAAAAAGACCAATCGATACCCGCATACGCTTCGGGATGGGCAAAATAGATGACGACAAAGCCTGCCGAGAAGATCAAGGGTAGCCAGGGCTTCTCGCGGGCGATGAAAAGCAAGAGCGCCAGTCCCGCGAGCAAGGCGACAAGGACGCTGTCCCATCCAAGCAGCGGCAACTCGGAGACCCACTCTACCCCCTTAGCCGCCAGTTTGAGGCCTACGCCAAGCTGAATGCCGCGTACCAGCGCGGCAGGGATTCTGCGATCAATCAGCTCTATCGAGCCGGTGACTGCTAGCAGCAACATAAGCAATCCCATCACCAGGCCCGAAGCCATGACTTCACCCTTGCTGAGCCCTTCGGTGATGACCACTACCGCAATGGCTTTCATGGGCTGCACGGGGATCGGCTGCCGGAAAAACAAACCAGTGGCTATATTCATCAAACCGGCGGCGACCAATATGGTTCCGAAATCCAAACCGCCGACTGCGGCCATCGCCACGCACAGTGGGACGAACAAGCCGAGATCTCCCAAGGACCCGGAAAACTCGCGCCATGAGTATGTGTTGGGGACGTGGGATGAAGAAGAAGGGAAGGCCATGGTCAGGGATGAGAAGCGGCTCTCACAGTAGGCCCCGAAGGTACAGTTCGCGCAGCAGTTCGGCAACTGCTGCAGCGCGGTGGCTGTTGGCATTCTTCAACGCGTGGGTGGCCTCGCCGAAACTGCAGGCAATGTCCTCCTGAAAGAACAGAGGATCATAGCCAAAGCCCCCCTGCCCTTTTGGTTGGTGGAGAATGCGGCCCCGGCAGCGGCCTTCTAACAGCAGTTCGCCACCCCCGGGCAACAGCAAGGCGAGCACGCAGACGAAAGAGGCAGAGCGATCAGAACTGTCAGCCAGTTCACGCAACAACTTGGCATTATTGTCGGCGTCGGTCGCGGCGTCGCCGGCGAAACGTGCGGAATGGATACCGGGGCGGCCTCCGAGCGCGTCGACTTCCAATCCTGAATCGTCGGCAAGAACGGGCAGGCGGTGGTCGCCAAGGAGTCCGGCGCAAGCGCGAGCCTTCAGCAGGGCATTTTGCGCAAAGCTGCTGCCACTCTCCTCGACTTCGAAACGCAATCCCAAATCCTCGGGGAGCAGGCATTCGATAGCGCTGCCCGACAACAGCGCGCGGAAATCTTCGAGCTTGCCGCGGTTGCCACTGGCCAAGACCAGCTTAGCTATGCGCTCAGCCAAGCGCAGTCCTTTGCGCAAGCAGCAGGCGCTGTATTCCCGACCAAGCCAAATCGGTCAGCACCTCGAGTTCGGCCTTGTTGAAGGTTTCCCCCTCGGCAGTTCCTTGTATCTCCACGAACTGCCGCCCCGATGTCATCACCACGTTCATGTCCACACCAGCGGCGGAATCCTCCTGGTAGCACAAGTCGAGTAACGCACGGCCTTCAACGATACCAACGCTTACCGCCGCCACTCCGAGCAGTAGCGGGTCGCGGTCCATGCGGCCCTCGGCCTGCAAATGACGGCAGGCAAGCGCCAACGCAACCCAGGCTCCGGTGATCGAGGCAGTTCGTGTGCCGCCGTCGGCTTGAATGACATCACAGTCGAGCTTTATGGTGCGCTCTCCCAGGGCGGCCATATCAACCGCCGCGCGTATACTGCGCCCGATCAAGCGCTGAATTTCCATGGTGCGGCCGCCGACCTTGCCACGCGCAGCCTCCCGGTCATTGCGCGTGTTGGTAGCACGCGGGAGCATCCCGTACTCGGCAGTCACCCATCCGCGCCCCTTGCCTTCCAGGAACGGAGGCACCCCGTCCTCCACGCTGGCGGTACAGATGACCTTGGTGCGCCCGGCCTCGATCAAAACCGAGCCCTCGGCCTGCTCGATGAAACCCGGAGTTATCTTTACCCGGCGCAGGTCTGAAGGGCCGCGTCCGTCAATCCTTGCTTGTGTCTCCATTCCTACTCCCCAATGCGCAGCGAACCGGCCCTGCTAGACGCCGAGCTACTCCCTTACCTCACCGAGATACCCTCACCCCTCATTTTATCTATACTTTTCAAGATCTTGGCCCGGCATCCAGCAGCGACCGGATGCCCGCTCGGATGTTCAACACATAGAACGGAAGCATGGTTTGTCCAAACCAAGGGAAACGGCAACGCTCCCAGCAGCCTTCTAACCCGGGCGGAAAACGCAATCCGGGGAAGCGCTAAGCGCAAGGGGCGAGCCCTGGACAAAAGAAAAAACGATTTTGTGGTAGCAGACGCGGGGCTACGGCTGCTATCTAATCCGTGTTTTCAAAGGATTGTCACCGCGCCGCCTGGCGCATGGCAAGGACGCCTTCCCCGTCCGCCGGACCGATCCTCGCAAGGAAGACCGGACCCCGACCGACTCGCTAAAGGGGAAGGCGTTCCAGTATGAGCCCGCCGCGGCCAGCTCCTATCGCGCCAGGAACTCCATTACGGCACGATTGACTTCATCGGGCTTCTCTACGTGCATGAAGTGGCCGGCGCCCTCGATCGTCACCTTCGTCAGTCCGGCAGGCAACATCTCCTCCATGCCGGCAGCTAGGTAGCCGCCAATACACCCGTC
This sequence comes from Candidatus Binatota bacterium, assembly GCA_024276575.1. Lineage (GTDB taxonomy): Bacteria > Desulfobacterota > Binatia > UBA1149 > CAITLU01 > JAJRWY01. Next base: position 27,244 of record JAJRWY010000131.1, on the reverse strand, counting down.
GTTGGCCCCGTGCAGATACAGCGTACGCACCGCAATGGGCGCAAAACCAAACTGCATCTGCTCATCAGCCAAAGCCGGGTCCTGAAGCTCGGGCTGGAACATACAGCGGTAGTATCCCAGCGCAGCCTCGACTACTCCGGGTTCCTTGAAGGTCTCGATCAACGCCTCCATATCGGCATCGGGACAATGGTAGTCGGGAGACCAATCTCGCCACAGGTGCTTTATGAAAGCGAAATCTTCATGGGCAAGCGCTGCCTCGGCGAACGGAGTCTGGAAAAAATACATGTACCAGGAGCGCTTCTGTTGATCGAAATCGCTCATCAGCGCCTGCCCCACTGCAGGTCCGTAAGGAACGGCCGCCGCGATGAGGCTCTCAAAGCGCGAGGGCTCGGCGAGTGCGGCCCCGTATGCTGCAACCGCTCCCCAATCGTGGCCGAGCACATGCGCTTTGTCTGCACCCAGGGCATCGATGAGAGCAATTACATCGCGAGACAGCACCGCGCTTTGATAACGGCCCCGGGGGCAGGCTTGGGTCGGCGCGTAACCGCGCATGTAGGGCGCAACTACCCGGTAGCCGGCCCCGGCCAGCGCTTCGAACTGGAAGCGGAAACTCTTCGCGTTGTCAGGAAAGCCGTGCAGGCACAGCAACAAAGGCCCTTGTCCTGCCATCAACGCAGTAAAATCGAGCCCATTGGCGGAAAGTTTGATCGTTTCTACTGATTTCATTCTCGAGTGTGCTCCTTCAACCGGCCATTCTCATGCCGCCGTCCGTGCCAACCACGTGCCGCCCCCTTACCGGCTACGTGCGGGCCCCTTTCCGGTCACGTGCCGCGCCCTTACCGGTCACGTGCGGGCCCAGCCTCCGTGTCGGCTCCGCACCAACTCCACAGCCGCTATGCGCCGGCCTTGTTCTTGTAAAGCGAGGGGTTCAAACGCTCATCGTTGTAGGCTTTGTACTGCCTGTAGACGCAAAAGAAACGCCGGCCGGCCGCAAAGTCTTCAAGCAAACGGCGCAGACAAGACGCAAGGTCCGAACGCTGTCTCTCCAACACCTTCAATTTCTCCCGGCACTCCGACGCCAACCCGGCATCGTCCTCGCGCCGGGCATTCAGGCTCATGTGCCATATTTTAAGAGACAGAATAGACAGCCGGTCGATGATCGCGCCGGCGGTTTCCGAATGGCGCTCGGCTGCGGAAACATCGACACCTTCAAGTTCTGCCAGCAACCGTTCATCAACCCTTTCGACCAAATCGTTACGCTTCTGGTTACGCGCATCGATGGCCCGTTTGATGTTCGCAATATAGGAGTCGTCCACGTCGATGCGGCGGGCTTCATCTTCGAGATTCCACAACGAGAAATTGCAAAAATGCTGGGCGAGGACCACCGACTCCAAAGAATCGCCGGCCTCGACTTCGGGTTGCTCTGATAAGGCATACCATTGCCGGAGAGCTTCATCGTGCAGAGAAACAACGTCAAGGTCGGAAAGTTCCATAACTTCGTATCGCGCCGCCGGGCCAAGCTTGCAAGCGACCACCCTTGCACAGCCGGCCCGCGGTCGTCTATCCGCTAACCTTCATGTTTCATGAAAACTCGCCGCGAGAGCCGCATGCGACTCGTAGCAAACTTTCCTGGCTAATGCAGGCTGAAGCAGCGCCAGGCTGGCAGCTAAGATTCAATCGCCTTGCAACAAGTAATCCACCGCTTCCAAAGCGTCGGGAACCGGCACTTCACTGATGATCTCAACGGGCTGTTTACGCCTTCCCAACCCCTCGCGATAGTGAGATTCCACCCGCAGTATGCGTGAACTCACCGGCGGCAGCGGCGCTACCGTGCGTGGTGGCTTGGGCCCTACGAACACGCCCGTCGCGACTTTCTGCATCCACGACATATGCATGGCCGCGGTATCCGAGCCCAGAAACGCTCGGAAACAGCCGAGCATGGCCATCATCTCGGGCAGTGAAGTGGCCGGGGCCAAGCGACACCTGTTCGGCCCCGCCGCAGCAACGGCCGCCGCTAAGTCCTGCTCGGCCGGCCCCCAGAAAACTACTGACTCGACACTGCGTTGATCAAGTTCACGTAGTAAGGATTGCCATTTATCCAAAGGCCAACGCTCGCCGCTACGCACCGCACTGCAGCCCGGATAGAGCGCAAGGGGCGGTTTGCCGGCTTCGAGATACCACGACCGTGCGGCTTCGAGAGACTCGCGGTCGAGTACTATGCCCATATCGTCGGGATCGAAACCGGTATCCATGCCCAGGGGTTCGAGCAGATGAAGGAAACGCAAGACCCGGTTCTCCCATCGATCCTCTAGCCGCACATGTACGTTGTTGAACAGGTGGTTGGCCTCGGTACTGTCTCCGGCGGCAAAGCCCACACGAGCGGAGACGCCGGACATCCTCGAGATCACCCCGCTCTTGAAACGGCCATGGAAATCCAGAACCACATCGTAACCGCAATCACGAATCTCCGCGGCGTGGCGGCGCAACTCCTGGAGCGCAGCAATCCCCCCGGCTTTGACAAGGCGCCGGTCAAGTATGTGAAACCGGTCCACCGCGGAATTGGCGGCTAACACGGGATGGACCCAGTGTTCCACGGCCCAACCGATGAAAGCCCGGGGACGAGTGCGGCGAATCCGCGCCAGGGCGGGCAGCACGCGCAGGGCATCCCCGATTGCCCCCAAACGCAGTATCAGAATCCGTTGGGCTTGATGAAGACTGGAACTGGTCATTTTACGGCGGCCCTGAAGCGAAAACATGGTGCTGGACACCTGGGCCGCTTCCGAATATTGATTTTAGGATGGAATCGGGTTCCATTTCTAACCCTGTAGCGGCGATAGCGAAGTTTCTTTGAGACGATCCAGGGGGATTTCTGCTACACTGCGCCGACGTATCCGATCCGATGAAAGTGCTGCATTACCCGTCAACACGCTCCGACTCGTCGAGACGAGCCGTATCATCGACACTGTCCGCCCCTCCGGCCCCGCTTCGCCGAAGCCGGGCCATGGCAGCATTCGCGAGTGCTTCTTTGCTGCTGCTACTCGCCTCCGGCTGCATAACCGTCGATAAGCAAAGCGGAGAGATCTATATTGCGATGCCGGCGCCGAGCGCCCCGCTACCCGACGAGAAACAAGTCTTGCGCCAGGAGGTCGATATTGCAGCCGCAGCGGTCGCGCGCAAGGACTACGACACCGCCGAGCGTATTCTACTCGGTGCTCTGGAGCGGCGTCGAGGCAAGCTCGAACCCGGCGATGACGAAACCGTAAGCTTACTGGTGCTGCTTGCTGAAACGCATCTCCGTAAGGGCCGTTTCGAGATGGCACGCTCGGTGATTACGCGCGCGCTGGTTATCGCGAATCCCACCGGACCGCTCGACGAACCGAGTTCGCAACGCAGTGCCCATTTTCGGCTGGGACGCGGCTATGAAGCGGCCGGGCATGACGCCGACGCCGAAGAGCATTACTACAAGGGCCTGCAAGTGTGCCAGGACGACCCCGAATATGAGGATCGCGGAGAATGCAACATCGAAAGATCCGCCCTCATCCGTGTGTTCGTCGCCAATGGCCGCTACAAGGACGCCGAGCCGTTGGTTCTCAAACGCGTGGCCAGCGCCCAATACGCCCACGGCGCCCATGACATCAGGCTGGCGCAGGTACTGGCAGAAGCGGCCGGGTTTTACTCGCGCCAGGGCAAGTACCGCTTGTCACAGCCTTTGTTCGCACGTGGATTGGCGATCTGGACGAACGTGCATGAGGAAGCGCGGGACATGCATTATGCTGCCATACAGGCAGGGCTGCCGAGTCCTTTCTCAGCACGCTTCGTGACTCCCCGGCAAGGACATTTCCCGTTCACGGTTCCTTTCGGCCTGGATTCCCAAGCCACCGTCCTTACGCGGCTCAACCGCTCCGCCGACGCGGCAAAAGCCCTGGAACTGCAAAAGAACCTGTGGATGGCGGACACTCGAGCCGAACAAAGCGCCCTCGACGTTCTGGCCGAAGCCGACCGCTCGTCGGACGCCCTTGCGCAGATCCGCGCTTTGCAAACGGTCGGCTATGCGTACTTCAACAAGGGGCGCTATACACGAGCCGCCAACTATTACTCCAAAGCTCTGGTCAAACTCGAGGCGTTGTGGACACAACTCGACGTGCTCGGCCACCGAGAGATGCTTGCGGACTACCTCGCCAACTACGACAACCTGGCGGTTATAGAGCGTTCCACGCGGCGCTATAGCAATGCCGTACGGCTTTACGGAAGAGCCCTGCAGGTGGCGGCTCGCAACCTCGATCCCGGCGACGCACTTTATCTAAATGAGTTTGCCAACCTCGCCACCGTGTATCGTGAAATGGGCGAATTGCAGCCCGCTCTCGACTACGCCAGGCGCTTTTACGACCGCGTACGCAAGGCACGGCCGCCCGGCAGCCCTGATCGCGCTTGGGCATTACGTAACATCGGCTATGTCCATCTGCTGCGTGGAGATATCGAAACCTCGCGGCAGTTCGAATCCAGAGCACTGGCGGTTTGGCAACAAGGCCGACAATCGCTTGCCGGCCCGATGCCTGCGCGGCAGACGACGAGTACGGCGCAGTGACAGCGGCGACGGCGCTGGGATTCTCCAAACCCCGGTAAAGCACAAGGTAACATCGGCGGTGCCCGGCACCGGCACGGCCAAAGAGAACTTCTCGGAAGCCTTCGGCTGCATTATTCGCAAAATTCTTGCTACGAGCCTTCACGCATCACTAACAACGCAGGTTGGCCGGCCCGGAACTTCCGTGAGGATAGCGTTCCGGGGCCGCGACATAGCGTCGCAGGCACTCCTGCGAACAGAACACGCTCTCATGGCCGCTGATTTCCACACGGGCGCTCACCTCAGCCGGCCTTAGTTCCATGCCGCACACCGGGTCCACGCCTTTCACTACATCGCTCCAGCGCTCGCGGCGCGCTTCGAACAGCTCGATTTCGTCCACCACACCTTTCAGCTTCTTCTTGCCGATAGCAGCGAACTCGACCCCGACGAGATCGCGAACCTGTTGGCGCACGGCAGCCGTAACCAGCACTTGCCTACGTCCAGCCGCTTCGGCGATACGAGAGGCAATGTTGACACTGCTCCCCAAGTAATCTCCTTCGCGGTAAAGCACCGGCCCCCAGTGAACCCCGCCCCGCACCGCCGGGAACTGAGATTCACTCCCCGCTCGTTCGACGATGTTCAGCATCGCACTGACCGCCGAACCCGGTTCAGGAAAACTCAGCATGAACGCGTCGCCGATTTGCTTGATCACGCGCCCGTCGAGAGGGCTGACGGACTCCCGCACCAACGCACCGAAGCGCTGCAGCACCTCCGCCGTCTTGAGATCGCCCATCGCCTCGGCCAACGGCGTAAAGCTCGACAGATCAACGAACGCCATGGCAAGCAGAAGCTGCCCCGGAACATCGGAGGGCTCGACTAGGCCGGTCGCGCTGGCCAGATGCCATACCATGTCCTCACGCATGGCGCGGGTCGCCCCACGGCGATGGAAATACAAAACCGCGGGCTCGCTCAACTCCACCAGCCTAGCTTCCAGGCGCTGCGCCTCATGATCTCCGATGCTGAGCTTCTCTGCGGGCCCACCGGCCCGCCCGTCGACATAAAAATGGAACAGAGCGCCCGCCGCGCCCGCCGCGCGGCCCAGCGTATCGGCGTAGACACGCAGCAGTTGGGTCAAGGCCTCTTCGGGAAAACCGGCCTCCATGGCAGCCTTCACTCCGCGCATCATCTCGATGTCTTTCTCGTTCAAAACCGCCAGTTGCTTACCGACGGTGGCCGAGTTCCACAGCCGTGTGAAGAGTTCTAGTTCCATACCCACACGTTCTGCGGCCTGCGCCACTGAACATGCCCGGCGCCCGCTACCGGGAAAGCGCGCGCTCAAGTAGCGCTCGAGCCGCGGCGCCAAAGAGCCGTCGCGCAACTCGCTAACTATATCCTCTAGGGAAACCCCGCAGCGCAAAAACAAACGACACAGCCGGACGCGCTCGACGTCGACATGGTCAAAACGGTCGCCGGAGCCGAGTAGCCCCAGCGCGCGCCAACGTTCGAGATCCGCCAGCGATTCCCCGGTAGTCTCAGCAAGTTCAGCCAGAGTCATCTCCATCACGTTATGCTGACTCCTTGGAGCCGAGAAAACCAGCCCCAGACTGCCCCGGGAAATTCCGAGTGCACGCCGTGCCTGCCGATGCGGAAGCCCGGCGCGAAATGTGCTAACTTGGCAGTTGCATTTCGAGAGTCCCTGGCCGAGGCAGACCGGACTCCGCGCCGGGCAGCAATGTTCGGCGGAATCGCAGCGGCGCCTTTGGGCGGCCGCGACGCGTTCAGGATTGCAACGATGCTGCTAGTACTCGAGGAAAGCGACGGGCTGGTTTTGGGCGTCCGCGTGAACGGGAGAATCACTAGACCCGCATTCGATGAGATTGCCCAACGCTCGGAGCACATCATAGAGGAATACGGATCCCTACGCTTGCTGGTCCATCTCCAGTCTTTCCCGGCCATGGATCTATCGGCATTCTGCGCCGACATACGTTTTTCCCTGCGGCATTTCGGAGACCTGGACCGCCTCGCGCTAGTCGGCGATGCCCGCTGGCACGCCGCCTATGTCGCCGTGCTCCGGCCTTTCGTGCCCGCTCAGCTCCGGCACTACCGCTGTCGTGACATCGACAAAGCTTGGCAATGGCTTTTTGAAGGCAATATCAGCGGATTGCGCCCTCTGCGGGTGGACCGGCCCCGCCGGCCACTGAAAGCCACGACCGCAACGCTTGCCTGAAGCCGGCAGGGGTACCCCCCCTAAACGGAAGAAAGCGCTTTGACTGCGCCTTGCTCCACTTCCTCCATTTGCTCCAGCGCGGCGGCCTCGCGGCGATGCCAGTCCACTTCGAACAGGCCCACGGGCTCGCGCTGTCCCTCGAGCAGCCGGCGCCCGCGTGGCAGGAATGTGAATCCCTTGCCGGCAGCCAGCAACCGCACCACCTCGGAGGCCAATATCTCATCACCCCTTGCGGCATCGGTCACCCGCGCAGCAGTTATCACCGCGGTGCCGAACAAATCGCCGTCTTCGAATACAGGCGCCCCAGTATTGAGGCCTATGGCTATGTGAAGCTCCGGCGCCTTGCCCTCCAGATTGGACTCCGCCACTTCCCTTTGAATCTCGATGGCGCACTCGATCGCCCGCGCCGCCGACAGAAAATAGCTCATTATTCCGTCGCCGGTGTGCTTGACCTCATGGCCCCCGTTATGGCGCAAAGCCCGGCGCACGATGCGATTATGCCTGCCCACTAGGTTATGTGAGCGACGGTCTCCGTGTTCGTCGGTGATCGCAGCGTAATTGTCGATATCCGTGAACATTATCGTCAAGTCCACGGGTTCGAAGGGCTCGCGTAGACCAGCGCCCAAACCCAGCAAACCGCGCCATGCGGGCGGCATGTACTTGTCAAGTTCACTCTTGATATCCATAATCTCTTCTCCCCTCCACCACCGCGAGGCCCGGCTTCGCTCCTTACGAGTTGCGCCTTCCTAGCCTGATTGCCCACCGCGCGGCAAGCCCGTACAGGGGAGCCAGCCTTCGTCCCAGGAGAATGCTTCTCACCGTAACGATCCCCGCTAACAAACAATAAGCCCTGAACATCGGTAACGCAATGCGGCATTCGCAAATTATCGCATTTTACCTTCAGTATGTAGGTTCAGCTAACCTTGTGGTTTTATGGTCTGTTTTACGTTTCTGAGAACTCTTCTTGACAGTATCGTGTTTTTTCTCTAAACAGGAACCGAAACTTCGGTTCCGCTTTCGTGATGGCGCAAGTAGCAACAATACAATCTCCCGCCGTGCTCCAATGGGTGCGCGCACCGCAACAAGAGCGCACGCGGGCGGGACTTACCCGCATCCTCGACGCGGCCGAAGAACTCCTGGCCGAGAAAAGCTTTGATGAGATCTCCATCGCCGAGATCGCCAAACACGCCGGATCCTCGGTTGGAGCTTTCTATCGCCGTTTCCGCGACAAAGAAGGCCTGCTCCACGCCCTGCACGCCCGCTTTTCGGCCGACGCGCGCGCGACCACCGACGTGGCCCTCGAACCCACACGCTGGGCCGGGGCCAGCCTGGAAAATATCGTTTACGCCTTCACGAGTTTCCTGGTGCAGATCCACCGCGAGCGAGACGGCCTGTTCAGCGCCTTCATGCAGCGTAGCTCTTGTGATGCGGCGATGCGTGAAAGCACCGAAGAATTGCTCGAGTACATTTGCGGCCGTCTAAACGACCTGCTGATCGACCATCGGGAACACATTTCCCACCCCGACCCATCCCTAGCGGCAGCCTTGGGGCTGCATGTAGTTATCGGAGCGTTGACCAATCCGGTACGCATACCGGTCGCGGAACTGGTCGACGACGACGAAGGTCTGGCCGGCGAGCTGGGACGTTTATTTACGGCTTACCTGGGGGTCGTTTGAACCGGCGAGAGCGCCGGCTCACGAGCTGAGCAATGGAGCAAAACATGCGCGAGACATCCCCACCCGATCCCAATGGTACAAGGGCCCAATGGTACAAGGGCAACACCCCAAGCAGGAGACAGGACATGAACAGCACACCCCGAACATTTCACCTCACCGCCGACCCCGCAGTAGAGCAACTCGAGGTCTCACAAAGCGTTGCCTACAACTGGTGTTACGACGCCGACCGGGAAAAGCTCATGCGTTTGTACGAGAACGCGAAGCGCTACCAGTGGAATTCCACCGACCGGCTCGACTGGAGTATCGACGTGGACCCTGAGAGCGAACTCATCCCCGACATGGGCATCGGTATCTACGGCACCGACATGTGGAACAAGATGACCGACAAGGAAAAACGCCGCTTGCGACATGAAGCGGTCACCTGGCAGCTTGCGCAGTTTCTGCACGGTGAGCAGGGTGCTCTACTGGCCACCGCGCAACTCGTGGACACGGTGCCGTGGTACGAAGGCAAGCAATACGCCTCCACGCAGGTCATGGACGAAGCACGGCACGTCGAAGTCTACCGCCGCTTCCTGACCGAAAAACTCGAACACGAATATCCGATCAACCCCGAGTTGAGGAAGCTTCTCGACATCATCCTCACCGACTCGCGCTGGGACATGAAGTTTCTGGGCATGCAGATAATGGTGGAGGGATTGGCACTGGCAGCGTTCGGAACCATCCGCGACACTACTACCAATGCGCTTCTACGCGATCTTACCGCTGCCGTGATGGAAGACGAGACCCGCCACGTGGCTTTCGGTGTCCTGAGCCTACGTGAGTTCTGCGAAGATCTAAGCGAGAAGGACCGGCTCGAGCGCGAGGACTTCATCTTTGAGGCCGCGGTCTTGATGCGCGACAGGATTCTGAACCGGGAAGTTTGGGAGCGCATGGGGCTCGACGCCGACGCTTGCATAGAAGCGACCATGCAGTCTCCGCTGGCCAAGGAGTTCAGACACCGGCTGTTTTCGAAGATCGTGCCCAACGTAAAAAGCCTCGGGCTGCTTTCGGATCGTCAAAGAGAGCGCTTCGCCGCATTGGACATACTTCAGCACGAGCACAACACCACTTCCGACGTTGACGCTGACATTGAAGAGGAGCGCAGAGTCCGTAGCGGGGAGTCCGCAACACAACTCCAGTAGCAAACAATACTACACCGAAGCTCTCCGCCGCATCGGGGCCGGCACCGTCCGCCGTATCGGATCCAGTACCGTCGTATCGGGTCCAGTACCGTCGCAGCGCAGAGCTTCGCCGTTAAACTCCGCAGAACGCCCGTGTAAGGATTGCCGCCAGTCCGCAGTGGAGGCTCTGCATGATTCTTCTCAATCCCAAGCAACATGTGCGTCCTTATCCCGACCAGCGCTCGCGCGAGCTGATGCTCCGCACCATCGACTTTTTCGAAGAGCGAGGGAAGAGGAAACTAAAGGATGCCGATCACGAGCGCGAGTGGTACGGAGATTTCCTCGAACACGCCGGAGCCGAGTCACTGTTCGCCGACATCTTGACTCCCTCCGGATACGGCAAGCCCGACGCGCGCTGGGACACCTGGAGGATCTGCGAATTCGCGGAAATCCTCGGCTTTTACGGGCTCCAGTACTGGTACACATGGCAGGTCTCGGTCCTTGGCCTGGGACCGGTGTGGATGAGCAGCAACGAGGAGCAGAAAGAACGGGCAGCCGAGCTACTACGACAGGGAGAGATCTTCGCCTTCGGCTTGTCGGAGAAAGATCATGGCGCCGACGTCTACTCCACCGCAATGACACTGAGCCCGAACCCGGACGGCGGCTTTAGCGCGAACGGCGAGAAGTACTACATCGGGAACGCCAACAAGGCACGCATGGTTTCGGTATTCGGCAAAATGGCCGGCAGTGGAGACTACGTGTTCTTTGTTGCCGACTCGCAGCACGAATGCTTCGAGGTCGTGAAGAACGTATGTAACAGCCAGAATTTCGTTGCCCACTTCGCGCTACACGACTACCCGGTAAAAGAAACGGATATTCTCCACCGTGGAGACGACGCCTGGAATGCCGCGTTGAACACGGTCAACATCGGCAAATTCAACCTCGGCTGGGCATCTATAGGAATCTGCACCCACGCTCTGTATGAAGCGATCACTCACGCGGCCAACCGCCGCCTTTACGGCATGTACGTCACCGACTTTTCCCACGTGCAGCAGATGTTCGTTGACGCCTACACACGGCTGGTCGCGATGAAACTGGTAGCTTTGCGCGCAGCGGACTACATGCGCAGCGCTTCGGACGACGACCGGCGTTACCTGCTCTACAACCCGGTGGTCAAAATGAAAGTGACCACTCAGGGAGAGGATGTGATCAACAGTATGTGGGATGCCATCGCCGCCAAGGGCTTCGAAGAAGACACCTACTTCGAAGCGGCGGCACGCGATATCCGTGCTCTTCCGAAACTGGAAGGTACCGTCCACGTCAATATCGCGCTGATCTTGAAGTTCATGCCGAACTATTTCTTCAACAGTGCCGAGTACCCCTTGGTCGAGCGCCGTGACGATCCCTCGGACGACTCCTACTTGTTCCGGCAAGCGCCCACACGGGGACTGGGTAAGATCCGTTTCCATGACCCCGCCCCGATATTCGACGAATTCGACCTCCCCAACGTCGCACTGTTCAAGGAGCAAATCGAAGTATTCAAGGAAATGCTGATGACCGCGCCGCCAGACGAACAGCAGCGCAAAGACGTCGATCTGCTCATGGCTGCCGGCGAGATCTTCGTCTGTGTGGTCTACGGGCAGTTGATACTGGAAAATGCGCGAATCTACGGCATCGAAGATGCGCTGGTCGATCAAATCTTCGACTTCATGATCCGTGACGTCTCCAAACACGCGCTGACACTCTACGGCAAAGCCAGCACCTCCGAGACTCAAATGGACTGCTGCATGCGTATGATCAAGAAACCGGCCGTCGACCCCGAGCGCTACCAAAAAGTATGGCACCAAGTCCACGCTCTTTCAGGGGCTTACGAAATGAATCCCTAGCGTTCCTACGTTGGCGCTACCTATATCTGCTCGCGATAGCCCTATTCACGGTCTTCTGCGCGCTACAACTGCGAGATCTCGAGATAGATCACGGCAGCGAGGCGCTGAACGCTCGTAGCCGCCAACAACTACGCATATACCCACACTTCAAGCAGGTCTTCGGGGATGACGAGGAGTTCCTGCTGACCGTGACTCGAGAGGACTTACTGTCTCCCCAAGGTTTGCGAACCCTGGCGTCCATCAGCTCGCGAATCGCAGCGCTGGGCTCGGTCGAACGGGTATACAGCCTAGCCAACGCCAGCCAGATAATAAGTGGCCCTAGCGGCGCCGAAAGCGTCCCTCTTACGCCCATCGATGGGACACCGCAGAAACCAGCGTATGCTTCTTCGCCGGAAAGCTTCAGGCACAGCATCGAAGAGGCACTAGACCGCAATCCTCATCTGACCGGGCTGCTGATTTCGGCGGACCGTTCGACGGCAGCGATTCTGATTCAACCGGACTCGCAAAGCGTAGCGTCCCCAAACGGCCTTATCACGGCTTTGCGCGGCATAGTCGCGGAGTCCGAAAGCGCGGAAACCGAGCTGCACCTCACGGGTATAGCGTTGCAGAAACACGATGTCGCCGTGCAAGTCCGGCGAGATGAGTTACTGTTGTTGCCGGTATCGTTGGTAGTGATCGCATTGGTGCTGGCGCTTTCGTTCGGCCGCTTTTCAGGAGTATTCCTGCCGCTACTGGTCACCGTGGTCAGCCTAGCCGCTACTCTCGGATGCTACAGCCTGGCCGGGCTCAAACTCAATCCGATCACCTCGCTGCTTGCCCCGGCGGTCACCGTACTTTCGATCAGTACCAGCGTTCATATCTATTACGCTTGGATTCACTCCACGACACGCGATCCTCTACGACGGCTCGCGCAGATCGTCGTAAAACTCCGGGCGCCTTGCTTCGTAGCCGCACTCACCACCGCCTTCGGATTCGGCTCCTTGGCGTTGAGCGATATCCCGGCAATCCGCTATTTTGGTACATTTGCGGCCTTCGGGGTGATGCTCTCCTTCCTCGTGGGAATCACCCTTACGCCGGCCGCTCTGAGTTTTCTTACTCCGCCATCCCCTGCGGTGCCCGGCTCACAAGCCCCCCTGGGTCGGTTGCTCGAGCCCATGTTGCGTGGCGTGGCTCGGATCTGCCGAAACCGGCCGCGAGACATTCTGAAGATCGCAGCTCTACTCGCCATAATCTCGGCGGCAGGAGTTCCACAGATTCGCAACAACACCGACCTTATCCGCTTCTTGCGCAACGACAGCCGTTTGAGAGTCGATACTTTATTCGTGGATCGCAGTCTCACCGGGCCTAACAATCTGGAACTGACCGTCGCACGACGCGACCATGCCCCGTTGAACGCTGCCGACTTCATCACACTCGATGAGTTTGCCAAGTCCCTGCATGGTGATCCCGCCATCACCGGGGTGTGGAGCCTGCTGCCATTGCTCAAACAGTTGCACCGGGCCGAAAGCGGAGCCACTACACTCGCCCTGCCGGCAGACGACGACTCTCTCGCCGCCTATCTCGAGATCCTCGAGTCAAGCGACGAGGTCGAAATGCTTCGCCGTTTACTTTCCCCCGATCACGTTACTGCGCGCTTACGCGTCTCGGTCCATGTCGCCGGTACGGCACAAGCGGCCCGAATCGTTCGCCGTGTACGTTCGTCTGCCCGCGCTACGTTGGGGAACACCTACAAGCTCATCGCAACGGGATCTTTCTATCAAGTGGCACGCGACTCCAACCGCCTTGTCGCGACGCAGATAAAATCTTTCGCGCTGGCCTTTGCTCTGGCATTCGGCACGATCGGCGTTCTGTTTCGATCGCGCCGCTTGATGTTCGTCGCGGTAGTGCCCAACCTGTTGCCCGTGCTATGGACGGCTGGGATGATGGGTTATGCGGGCGTCGAGTTGAGTAGTGGCACGGTGATGATCGCGTCCGTGGTAATCGGCATCGCGGTGGACGACACTGTCCACTACCTCATGAATTTCCTGCGCGAGCGCGGCGGCGGCGAGTCCGCCGCGATCGAAGCGACAACCACACGTATCGGAGCCGCGCTGGTAGTATCTTCGCTGGTACTGGCTTCGGGTTTCTGGGTCGGCTGTTTAGGCAGCTTTCAACCAACCGTTCAGTTCTCGTTCCTGGCCGGCCTGTCGATGCTCACGGCTCTTTTATGCGATCTCTTCGTCTTGCCCGCTCTCTTGATCGTTACCGGCCCTCGGCGGCCGCCGGCATGAATACCTTCCGAACCCACGAAGCCAACAGCACCGCGCTTCTCACGGCGAGTCGAATCCTCGTCGCGGCCGTCTGTGCATATGTTTTTGCTGGCCACGACCGTCCCGCCTTGGCGGAAACCGCTACGGACGACACCGGCAACATAGCTTACGGGGACGCCGGCGGCGCGGTCCAGCTCGACGAAAGCAAGCAGATCATAATCGCCCGCAGCGCGGTCCCGCGCGAGCGTAAGCCCATAGGAGAGGTTCGCCTCATACGACGCGGAAACGCCTTGGTGGTCGAGACGGTACTGAGCACATTTCTCTACTCGCGAGTCACCGCCAAACTGCGTGAGGCCGAACTATCGAATTGGCCGGCCGGTAAAATCGGGCATGAAGATGCGAAATCCTACATAGAGGCCCTGGAGAGATTCGGCGAGGACTCCGCCCCACCCCGTGGGGCAGCAATGCCGCGGTCCGCTGCTTCGATCAAGCAGCACCACCGCCAGGTAAAGATCGCGATCGAGTTCATTTCCGACCCGCCTGGGGCTTGGGTGGTGTTGTCACAGGTCGAACTCGACGGCTCCCCACCAGCATCGCTAATCGTGGCCAAGCATCCGTCAGTCACGCTTGCTCTCTCGAGCACCTACGTCGAGCGCAACATGGAACTCATCCTGGCCGATTCCTTCGGACTCGACGAAAGTCAGTCACGCCGGCTCCTATACTCAGCTCGCCCGCATTATTAATGAAACCTCTGCTTCGAGCCTCAATCGCCCGCAATCCCGGCCCGTTCGCCGACTCAAGGCTCACCACTTCTCGGCACTCGTTAGTACGCCTGCGGGCCTCATCGATGCGCGTGTGCCTATCTGGCCGATCTCATTGACGCTCGCCACTCTCGCGACGAGGTTTCATTGATTATGCGGGCCAGGCGGGGAAACCCGGGTCGGGCTAGCGGTGGAACTTGCCCTGGTCCGGCGGTTCTCCAGCAGCAAAAGAACGGCCAAGCTCGCCCGACTCCTGGCTGCGATAATAGTTCGGAGTAAGTAAATCCAGGGCCACCCGCGACAGTCCGGCCACGCCGTTGTGGCAAGCATGAAAGGAGGCTTTCAGAGCAGCAAGGGCCTGCGGCCCACGCTCGGCCAATTCGGCGCAAAGTGCAGCGACGTGATCGCGTAGCTCCTCAGGTTCGACCACTTCGTTGATCAACCCCATGTCGAGCGCTTGCGCCGCGCTGTACTTACGATTCAACATCCATATCTCTTTGGCCTTCTTACGCCCGACCGCCGCCTCCAGGTACCAGGTACCGAAACCCGCGTCGAAACTCCCCATCAAAGGGCCCACTTGTCGAAACACGGCTTTCGATGAAGCGATGGTGAGATCGCAAATCAGGGCCAGGACGTTGCCGCCGCCCACCGCATACCCGTTGACCATGGCGATGACCGGTTTGGGAGTCTTGTCGATCAGATCGTAAAGGTCGACCACCGGGAAAGTGTTACCGTAGTGCAGTAACATCTCTTCGTCTTCTACGTGGGCTCCTTCATGATCCCCGCCGATACAGAAGAATTTGTTCCCGACGCCGCTGATGACGATACTGCGGCACTCGATATCACGACGCGCACGCTCGAGCGCGTCGATCATTTCGCGCACAGTGGTGTATGTGAAGCGGTTCCCGCGTTCCTCACGATTGATGCGTATCCACTCGACCCCGTCGCTGCGGTCGACCAAGATATCTTTGAAACTCATGACAACTCCTTGGATCTCCCCCTTTCCCCGACCCCATCCCTACTACCCGGCTCTCGCCGCGCTACAGCCGCCGCACGATATACGCCCGACGGCACCGAAAGCGTCAGGGGAAGAACTGCTCTTTCAAAATCCGCTCTTCGAGGCCGTGGCCGGGATCGAAGAGTATGTCGAGATCGATACTCTGATCCTTACTCACCTGCACGCGCGAAATGTCGCGAACCTCGGTGGTATCGGCAACGGCACTGACCGGCCGGCGGGCGGCATCCAGAACCTCGAAAGAAACCTCCGCCCGCGAGGGTAGCAGCGCACCGCGCCAACGCCGCGGGCGAAAAGCGCTTATCGGCGTAAGTGCGAGAATCCCCGAATCGATCGGCAGAATAGGGCCGTGGGCAGACAGGTTGTAGGCAGTGCTTCCCGCAGGCGTAGCGATCAGTACGCCGTCGCATATCAACTGTTCCAAGCGCACTTGACCGTCAACCGACACCTTGATCTTGGCGGCTTGATGAGTCTGCCTAAGCAACGACACTTCGTTGATCGCCAAGGCCTCGGCCTCCGCTCCAGAGACCGACACCGCGTGCATGCGCAGTGGGTGAAGCGAGGTCAACTCCGCCGCATCGAGACGCTGCGGCAACCCCTCCTCATCGTAGTCGTTCATCAGAAAGCCAACACTGCCACGGTTCATCCCATAAACCGGCACTTTGCGGTTGGCGAATCGATGAAGAATCTGCAGCATGAAACCGTCCCCACCCAAGGCAACGACCACTTCCGCACTGTCGGGATCGGTCTGGCCGTAGCGCTCGCTGAGCCGCTCCAGAGCGCGGAGCGCCTGGGGGCTGTCTCCGGCCAAGAACGCGATATTACGAGCCGCCATAACGGCACCATATCTTTTGCGCCCATCTTTGGACAATCCCGCCGGGAGGCTCCCTTGCACCGGCATCAGCGGCACCCAAGCTTGCGCCCAGGAGACCCCTTGCACCAGCGTTCCTTTCTCAGTAGCTGAAGCTGTGGCAGCATGGCGGCTCAGCTTTCTCGTCGGCACCAACCCGACAAAGCCCGGCCAAGCGCCTCACCCGGAGAGACTATAGATGCCTACGTTGGAGTTCTTTTTCGATTGTTCGAGTCCCTGGACCTACTTGGCCTTCCACAAGATTGAAGAGTTGGCTCTCGATCACAGCGCGGAATTGATGTGGAAACCGATCCTGGTGGGCGGGGTGTTCAACTCCGTAAATCCATCGGTCTACGAACAACGCAGCAATCCGGTAATGCCCAAGTTGCGCTACGCACTCAAGGACATGCAGGACTGGGCCCGCGTTTACGGGCTCGAGATCGGGCAGCCTGAGGTCTTCCCGGTAAACAGCGCTAAAGCCATGCGCGGATCCCTGGTCGCGGAGGAACATGGGAAGATGTCCACCTATGTGCGCCGCGTTTTCGAAATCTACTGGAGCGCCGGGCAAGATATTTCCGACGATGACGTGCTGCTGATCGTGGCCGAGCAGGCCGAACTCGACAGCCGGGAGTTCTTTGAGAAGATCTCTTCCCCACCCTACAAGGAAAAGCTCCGGGCCAACACCGACGAATTGATCGAGCGCGGCGGATTCGGGTCTCCGACCATTTTCGTAAATCGCGACGACATGTACTTCGGCAACGACCGCCTGAGCCTCGTCGGCGAAGCACTCAAGCGCTGTTGAGAATTCCGGGCGTTTCGCTCGATGAGCAGCCTCGGCTAAGCTTTGGATCTATGAAAGATCTGTTCTCAGTCGAAGGAAAAACAGTGCTGGTCACCGGAGGGTCGCGCGGCATCGGCGAAATGATAGCCACCGGTTTCGTGGAGGCCGGCGCACGGGTTTATATATCCTCTCGCAAGCAGAAAGTTTGCGACGAAGTCGCCGGACGCCTGTCGCAAGCGGGGAAATGCGTATCCTTGCCAGCCGACTTGGGCAGCGAAGCGGGATGCAAGCAACTCGCCGCTGCGTACAGGGCGCATGAAGACGGGCTCGATGTACTGGTCAACAACGCCGGAGCCAACTGGGGTGCTTCATTCGAAGATTTTCCGGACTCGGCCTGGGACAAAGTGCTGGCGCTCAACCTGAAAGCAATCTTATTCCTCACCCGTGAACTGGCCCCGGAGTTGGAGAAAAACGCGTCGCCCGACGACCCGTCGCGAGTGATCAACATCGGGTCCATCGACGGCCTTCACGTTCCCGCTCTCGACACCTATTCTTACTCTTCGAGCAAAGCGGCCGTGCATCACCTCACCCGCGTTCTTGCCAAACGCTTGGCGGCCTCCAAGGTAACCGTAAACGCGATCGCGCCGGGGCCATTCCGCAGCAAGATGATGGCGGAAACTCTCGACAACTTCGGAGACATGATAGTAGCGCAGGTCCCCTTGTCTCGTATCGGCGAGCCCGAGGACATGGCCGGCATCGCCATCTACTTGGCTTCACGCGCCGGTTCGTACCTAACCGGCACTGTCATCCCGGTGGACGGGGGTATGTCCGGCTGCCTTTGAGGCGGCGAACGAAACGAGACGGGGAGTTGAAGATGGGAATCTTCGAACGGTGCTCAGCAAGACCGGGGCTGCTCCGAATACCGAGGTTGCTGCTGTCGGCAGCGCTGCCGACACTGCTGATCCCGCTGCTGCTGCCGCTGGCAAGTAACGCAGCCGCTGATGTGGCAAAGGATCCGCGCCGCCCTTACTCGATAAGCGAACAGCGCGAACCCTGCAACTCTTACGATCCTTGGCGCCGCCCGTTCTTCGGCGACCTGCATGTTCACACCGCGTTTTCCCAAGACGCCAGTTCTCAAGGAACGCGCAACACCCCTTACGACGCCTACCGCTTCGCACGAGGCGAGACGCTCGGCTTGCAGCCCTACGACGACTCCGGCCGCCCCTTGCGTTCGCTCAAGCTTTCGCGTCCGCTGGATTTCGCGGCGGTTACCGATCATGCCGAGATGCTTGGAGAAACCCACATCTGTTTGACCCCCGGCCTTCCCGGCCACGATTCTCTCATCTGCAAGATATTTCGCTACTGGCCGCGCGCCGCCTTTTTCTTGATGAACAACCGCAGTTCCAACTCTCGATCTCCGACTCGCTATGATTTCTGTGGGGAAGACGGAGCCAACTGCCTTCGTGCGGCCGGCAGCATGTGGGAAGAGATACAGAAAGCAGCCGAAGGCGCATACGATCGCAGCGCCGCCTGTAGTTTCAGCAGTTTCGTCGCTTATGAATGGACCGGGTCTCCGGCTTCGAACAACCTCCATAGAAACGTCATTTTCCGTAACAAGCACACTCTGCGGCTTCCGATAAGCTACTACGAAGCGGTCACGCCGCAGAGCCTATGGCGCCAGCTGGCCACGCAGTGCAAAGGCGCCTGCGAAGCGCTCACCATCCCCCACAACTCGAACCTCAGCAACGGGCTGATGTTCCAGACCGTCAACCCCGACGGGTCCGAGATCGATGCCGGCGACGCGGCCGAGCGCGCTGCCAACGAGCCCCTGGTCGAGATCACGCAGCACAAAGGCGACTCGGAATGCATCATCACCGGTAGCGCCGAAGACGAGTTGTGCGGCTTCGAAAAGCTGCCCTACTCGAATTTTGCGGGGAACTACGTGAGTTGGCTCGCCGAAGATCCCAAGCCTTCCTCTTTCCTGCGCGAGGCCCTCAAGCAAGGATTGGCACAAGAGCAGAAACTCGGCGTCAACCCCTTCAAGTTCGGCTTCGTGGGTAGCACCGACACTCACCTGGGCACCCCCGGTGCGGTCGAGGAAGATAATTACAAGGGGCACGGCGGCGCGGGGGCACCAGCTGATGCCAACCAAGCGCCGTCCCTACCGGATGAACTGGAACTCAATCCCGGAGGATTGGCCGTACTGTGGGCAGAGGAGAACACCCGCGACTCCCTGTTCGCGGCCATGAAGCGCCGCGAAGCCTATGCAACCAGTGGCACCCGCCCTCTACTACGCGTTTTCGGTGGCTGGCGTTTTCCTGACGACATGTGCAAG
Source organism: Candidatus Binatota bacterium (assembly GCA_024276575.1). Classification (GTDB taxonomy): domain Bacteria; phylum Desulfobacterota; class Binatia; order UBA1149; family CAITLU01; genus JAJRWY01. Next base: position 7,743 of record JAJRWY010000131.1, on the reverse strand, counting down.
CGGCCCGATTTCGTGGAACTAGGCTATCGTCTCGGCGTTCCCATGGGGGCCGACCTCCCCGCCCAGCCCGCCGCTTCCCTGGGTCCCCACAGCCACGAAGACAGCAGGGAAGGTGATCAGCCGCAGGCCCCAAGTTTCGCGGTTCTGGCCTTGAAAGACCCCGGGAGCGAGCATGCGCAAGGAACCCCTCTGCAGCATCTACAGATCGTCAAAGGCTGGCTTGCGGACGGAAAGACCCACGAAAAGGTCTACGAGATAGCGGGGGATCCCGGCAACGGGGCATGGGTAAACCCGCGAAGCTGCCAAAGCGGAGGCCCCGGATTCAACGAGTTGTGCACGGTGTGGACGGACCCCGACTTCGACCGGCAAGAGCGTGCTTTCTACTATGTACGCGTGCTGGAGAACCCGGTCTGCAGATGGAGCCAGCACATATGCGTAGCCAACCATGTGGACTGCGACAAATTGGGCGAGGTGCCGGAGGGCCTGCAAGCTTGCTGTAGCGAAGAACACCGTAAGGTCATCCAAGAGCGAGCCTGGAGTTCCCCGCTCTGGTACCGGCCCCCTAGAGCGCATAATTCATGAAAGCTCTGCTACAAGCCTCAATCGCCCGCGATCTCGGCCCGTTCGCCGCTCGCCGGCTCACCACTTTTCGGCACTCGACGTACTGTTGGCCCCATCGCTGCGCGTATGCCTATCTGGCCGATCTCACGGGCGCTTGCGACTCTCGCGACGAGGTTTCCTGAATTATGCGGGCTAACGCCGGCTAAGCTACACTGTTGCGAGGATCGAGAGCGACGCCCGATGGAAACTATCGATCGAAAGAAATGGCTGTTCTTGCGCCACTCGCCCGTACTGCGCTTCTTCGCACTCGGCGCGATCGCGCTACTCATTCGCAACGGGCTCGCTACGCTCGACGGTCCGATTTTCGGGGGAGGCCCCTCGCCCGTCATCAAGATCGACGCTGCCCGGGCGGCGTCGATCCTGCGCGATAATCTGCGCGCCGCGGGCCACTTGCCCGGCGGCGCCGAGTTCGGCCGTATTCTCGCTCGTGAACTCGACGATGAAATTCTGCTCAGGGAAGCCTTGAAAAGACGGCTCTATCTCGACGATGCGGTAAGCGAGCGGCGGCTGATCAATAACATGCGCTTCGTCTCCGACCACGAGGGTTCGGACAGCTCAGTGGAAGTCCAAAGCTTGCTAGCAAGCGCTCTGGACCTGGACATGCCGTCCAGCGACCCCGTGGTACGCCGTCGCATGATCGAAACTATGAAAAGGCTCGCCTACCAAGCGGCCGACCGCCGCTCTCCGTCTCGAGACGAGCTGCTGAGTTTTCTCGGCGAATCCGCTTCCCGTTTCGCGTTGCCGGCAACCATTGACTTCACCCAGATTTTCTTCAGCAAGGACCAGCGAGGTAGCGCCGCACGAACGGACGCGGAGCAACTCGCAAGCAAACTCGAGGGCAAATACGTGCCGTGGACGGCCGGACCCGGTGATCCCTGGCGCTTCGGCCCAGCACGGATGACAGGATCTCGAGCCGAAATCGCCAAGTATTTCGGGCCGGGATTCACCCGCCGCCTGTGGTCTCTGGAAACCCGTCAGTGGAGCGACCCTGTGGAATCTGCCTACGGCTTTCACCTGCTGTGGATATACGAAAAGACTCTGCCGCAAGCGCCGTCTCTGGAACAAGTCCGATCCGAAGTCACTTACGCTTGGTCGCGCCGCCAACGCCAAGCCGAATTGGAAAAGCGCTTGCGACGCTTTCGCGAAAACTACCGAATCGAGATCGAGTGGCCCGGGTCTTTGACCGCAGCCGACCGGGCGGGGGCGATCGGGCAACTCGAGCGATTCTACCCCTGGATCGGGGCAGCGGGATGAAGACCACTACAGCCTTCATCTTGGCAGCCGTGTTTGCGCTGTGTCCCGCAGCACCCGCTCACGCCCATCGTCTCGCCCCATCGCTGCTCGAGTTCATAGCGAGCGACACCGGAACCATCGCGATGAAGTGGAAGATCTCGACGTTCCGGCCCGGCGGCCCGGCGATCCGGCCACGACTGCCCGAAGGATGCAAGACGCTGGGACCCACCGGGCAAGAACACGGCGCATCCAGTATCACCTACCGCAGTACGCTGGTATGCGACGGCAAGCTCAACGGGAAACGCATCAACGTTACGGGCCTGGAAGGCAGCAACGCGAACGTCCTGCTCCAGGTGCGCACCGCGCAAGGCCTATCGTTCAGGACCATCCTCAACGGCTCGAAATCCTCAGCCGTCGTCCCTATGGAGCAAAACTCCACCGAAGTATTCTTGGCTTATCTGATGCTCGGATTGCACCATATAAGCGGCGGCTTCGACCACCTACTTTTCGTGTTCGCGTTGGTCCTGCTCATCGGCGACTTCAGACGACTGTGCACCACTGTCAGCGCTTTCACCGCCGGCCACAGCGTCACCCTATCGGCCGCAGCGCTGGGCTGGGTCGCGGCTCCGGTGGATCTCATAGAAATCGGTATCGCACTGAGCATCGTCGCGCTAGCGGCCGAGTTGGAGCGTCAAGGCAAGAGCCCAGGACTGCTGTCACGACGGCCCTGGACAATGGCATTACTATTCGGGCTATTGCACGGTTTCGGTTTCGCCGGAGCACTGCGGCAAGCTGGATTGCCGGCTTCCGACATACCGTCGGCCTTGCTGAGTTTCAATGTCGGAATCGAACTCGGACAGATCGCGTTCATTGCATGCGTGTTGTCCCTGCGCAGGGCTTGGAACTCACTGCCCTGGGACGCCGGGTCCCTACCCCTTCACTATTTCCAGGCGGTGCAACGCACCTTCCCGGCGACACTGCCGTCTCACGCCATTGGGTCGATCGCGGCCTTCTGGACCCTGGAGAGAGTTATGCGCATGATTTCCTGACCTGCGCTCTTGACTTGCAAAGTTCATGAAAGCTCTGCTACGAGCCGCAACCGCCCGCCATCTCGGGCCGTTCGCCGCCCGCTACTCTCGTGACCAACTTTCATCAATAATGCAGGCTCAATGAAGGAAATTACGCAGGGCAATTTGTTCATTCATGCCGATAACCCAGCCGGCGGCGAGTTGACCGACACGCTGCTCGACACAGGAGCCTTGAGTCTTCACCGTATCGTCTCGTTCAACCATTGTAGCCCACCCGGCTACTGGTACGATCAAGACACCGACGAGTGGGTAGTACTGTTGAGCGGAAGCGCGGCCATACTCTTCGAAGAAGAACCGCAGCCAAGGATGCTCCGTCCCGGCGACTACCTGCTTATTCCCGCCCACCGGCGCCACCGAGTAGAAGCGAGCGACGCCGGACAACCCAGTGTATGGCTGGCTCTGCATTTCGATCCCGGCGCTTGATAAACGCCGTATTAAAGAGCTTCCGATCGCTCCACCGTATCTTCAACTGCCGCAGCGGGCGAAGCTCGAGGATACTCATGCCGTTGATTGTAACTGCATCGCTGCTCACGGCCGGCGGTTGCGACGATGGCCGCCAGGCAGCAAGCCGCACTGAAATGCCGAACGTTGCCTCCCCCAAGGCCGTGCCGGGACGAATCTATGCACTTTTGATCAACGGTGGATCGCGCCCCGAAAAAAACTACCACTCGCACCTCGTCCACATACGAAACGCAATCGAGATACTGACCGCCGCGGGCCTGCCCAAGGAGAATATAACTGTTTTTGCGAGCGATGGAGACGACCCCTCCCCGGATCTCGCGGTAAGAGACCGGCAGCCGGAAAAGCACTTCGAACTGATCGACTCGCTACCGGTGGGTGCCACCTTGAGAACCAAACTCTACTACACCGACTCGCGTATTGACGGATGGCGAACCGAGGCGGCGACCAAGCAGGGCTTGCGGCGGTGGTTCGAATCCACTGAGGATTTCATGCGGGCAGGCGACACTCTGTTGCTCTATGTCACCGACCACGGGAGCAAGAACGTAGCCGACATCGACAACAACACCATTTCGCTATGGGGTGAAGACCTTTACGTAAACGAAGTCGCAGCGATGCTCGCCAAGCTGCCGAAGGGCGTGCGTACAGTCGCACTGATGTCCCAGTGTTACTCGGGTTCCTTCGCAAATCTGGCCTACCGGCATGGCAATATTCCCGACGGCAGAGTCTGCGGATACTTCTCATCCACTCCCTCCCGCCCCGCCTACGGATGCTACCCTGAAAATCGAGACAAAGACGGAGTCGGGCACTCTTTTCATTTCCTGAATGCGTTGCGCGACGGCTCGAGCCTTGCCGAGGCCCACCAACGCACCCTGCTTGAAGACCAGACCCCGGATGTCCCATTGCGCAGTTCAGACTTCTACATCGAACGCCTGCTGCTACGACAGGCGCGCAGTGAGCACACTGACCCCGATGAACTCATTGACACATATCTTCGCCAGGCCTGGGCCGACGAGTTTCACTATATCGGTGAGTTCGATTTGATTGATCGCATAGGAGAGGCGTTCGGCGCTTTCGGCCCTCGCTCGCTGGCTGAACTCTCGGAGCGTGCCAAGATACTTCCCAACCTGAGCAAAGACCTCAAGTCTTACGCGGGAAGCTGGCGAACAGCTCACAACACGCTAAAGCGTGAGAACTTCTCACGCTTCCTAGAAGCCTATCCCTTCTGGGCGGAGTACGTGGAGACCGGCTTCATAGACAGCCTGGACGACGAGGACAAGCGCGAACTCGGAGCCTGGTTACTGGCAGATTTATGGGAGTTCAGCTCGGCCGACACCGCCACACTCGAGCGGCTGGAAGCCCTGGCCAAGTTCGAGAAGGAAGCTGAAGCCGCAGCTTACCGGATGGAAGTCCGGCTGGCCGCGGTACTGAGAATGCGCACCCTGCTCACCCGAATAGCCGGCCAGGTATATCTTGACCGCTTCGGAAGCGATCAAGAAAGAGCAGCTTGGGAAGCTCTGGAAGCCTGCGAGAACCTGGAACTAGCGAGCGCAACGACCCGAAGGCGCCAGCGGCGTAGAGCCACCGGCAGCGACTCGCTACGCAGGCCCTTTCCGCCCTTGGTCGACGAGTTGCAACTGCTCGCTTCCCTGCTACCGGGGTGGCTTGGTGTCGAGTATCGCGGCGTGGATGCCCGCATCCGCCGGGAGCATCAGCTCCGCGACGGTGCGGTAACCGTAAGCAGAGTCTACCCGGGTTCACCCGCGCTCGAAGCCGGCTTGCTGGCCGGCGACATTATTCTGGGGCCTCCGGGCGAACATTTCGACGAACGAAATCAGTTGCGTGAATGGGAAACTACGTCCCTGGTAGGTCAAAGCCGGATTCTCGACATCTTGCGCAACGGACGGACCATGAGCATGAGCTTCACCATGGGCATGAAGCCTCCTCGCTGAATCTACAACGCCATACGTCTCGTCCCAAGACCACCAAGCGAGTACAATACGGACATGCTCAGGAGGCGTTCCAGCGGTCCTGCCGGCGCCCACAGGGCGCGCCGCCATACTGCCCCATCCAAGGTTTCGCCGCGCCGCACCAAGAAGGAAGCGGCACAGCAATCCGAAAGCCCATGGCCCATCAGCCGTTCGGAAGTACGTAAGCGATTCTCAGCCTGGGAACGCAGCGGGAGATCGGCAGCACCCAAAGACAAAAAGACCTCGCCGTCAAGGATAATACTACGTATGGTGCTGACCCTCGCGGTATTGTTTTTGGGCAGCACTTACCTGACAGTAGCGCTGTTTGGTTGGGTCGCACCTCCTTTTACCTCGTTCATGCTGCAGCGCAGTGTCGCCGCTTGGTTGCAAAGCGGCCGATGGGAATCCCCCCGCTACCAATGGAAGCGCTATGAAGAGATTTCCCCCGACCTCGCGCTCGCTTTCGTTGCCGCCGAAGATCAAAAGTTTATGCGTCACGAGGGTTTCGATTTCGATGCGATTCGTGAAGCCAGGAAGGCTTACGAGGCCGGCGGCAAGCTGCGCGGCGCCAGCACGATAAGCCAACAGCTTGCGAAAAACCTGTTTCTGTGGCCGGGGCGCAGCTATTTTCGCAAAGTGCTCGAGGCCTACTTCACGATGATCATGGAGGGCTTGTGGACCAAGAAACGCATCCTCGAGGTCTACATGAACACCGTGGAACTCGGCGACTTGGTCTTCGGAGTCGAGGCCGCAAGCCGGCGTTTTTTCGCTCGCAGCGCACGGCAGGTGGGTCCGGGCAACGCCGCCCTACTGGCAGCCGTATTGCCCAACCCACATCTTTACCGGGTAGACGAGCCCTCGGCCTATGTGCTCGAAAGGCGGCGAAAGATTCTTTCGCAGATGAACCACCTGGGCGCGGGCTACCTTAACTCGCTGCGTCACCAGTAGGGCAATGGCTAGCTTTGCTAACGCTGGCACACCGGCAGGTTACAGCAGCGTCGAAAGCCCCAGGACCGCCCTGGGAAGCAAGTTGCAGCAGCGTCGAAGGTCCCTATCGCCCGTAATCACGGCTGGGAGATGAACCCCAGCGCAACAACCGTGCGCTCTCCCGCAAAGACCTCACAACGCGGCCTCACGGCTATTGTCCGCTCGCTGCACTAAGGATAGGTTGTGCTACTCGCGAGGTGGCGCTGCCGCCTCGCCCCGGTATACGTAACCGCAGCGCAAGCTGAGAACGCCATGGATTACGAACCATACGAACCTGTCGTCGAGTTCTGGAAAGCCGTAGTGCTCTGCGTGCTCGCCTATACGGTAGCAATGGCAGTAGCGCTTGGCGTGGGTGCTGCAATGTCCGGCGCCCACCCGATCGCAGTAGCCGCAGTCGCTGACTTGGCGGCAACGGTCGCCATCTTCATCTTCAGTTTCAACTTTTCCAACTCCAGCTTCTACGACCCCTACTGGAGTGTGGCTCCGATGCCGATAGCCATGTACTGGATCGTCAGCGCGGACCCGAGCGAGGTCAATCTTCTACGGCAAACCTTCGTCCTGACTTTGGTAATGGCCTGGGGAGTACGGCTTACCTACAACTGGTATCGGCAGTGGGGAGGACTCGAGCACGAGGATTGGCGTTACGTGGACCTGCGCGAAAAGAGCGGCTCGGCTTATTGGGTGGTGAGCTTCTTCGGCATTCACTTATTCCCCTCCGTCCTGGTGTTTCTCGGCTGCCTCACCCTGTGGCCGTCGGTCGGGGCCAGCGGCACCGAGCTGGGCATACTCGACGGGATCGCGCTGGCGGTAACCGCAAGCGCGATATGGATAGAAGCCACTGCCGATAAGCAACTGTGGCACTTCCTGACCGTGGAGCAGAACCATCCGGGGCAGATCATGGACAAGGGCCTATGGTCATTCTCACGCCACCCCAACTACTTCGGGGAGATAATGTTTTGGTGGGGCCTTTATCTTTTCGCGCTGGCGGCCGACCCCTCCTACTGGTGGACGGTAATCGGCCCGCTGGGAATCAACATAATGTTCGTAACCATCAGTGTTCCCTTACTCGACAAACGCAGCCTGGAGAGGCGGCCTCATTATCTGGAGCACATGCAGAACGTCCCCGCTATCGCCCCCTGGTTCTCCCCACGTTTATAAGTCATGAAGCCAAGTTGCCGCACGTCACTTTATCGGGGGCACACTTATAATCGATAGATTAATCGCGAGTTCATCGGGATCAGCGAGTTCATCGGGGAGTTCATCGGGGTCAGGTCCCGTTTTGCAGAGTAATCGGGGGTAGGTATCGTTTTGGTTTGGGATAATCCGAGACGGGTAGCGTTTTGTAATCGGAGACGGGGACCGTTGGTTCCGGCGGGGGATTGTTC